>NZ_JBFRFQ010000007.1:0-166831 GCF_052114905.1 Nocardia sp. 2TAF39 | reverse complement strand
ACTACAGAGGCAGCCGAACAACACCGCAATCGCACCCATCGCGACCACATCGGCCCGACCCCCGGTTCCGAGCGGAGCGAGAGCGAGCATTCTCTGTTCGCGGCCCGGCTCGGGTCCGAGCGGCCGTCGCGTCCGCGACGCAGTCGCCAGCGGCGGTCGCTCGGACCCGAGCCACAAGGGGGCCGCGAACCCGCCGCGCCCGCGCGGCCGAAGACACAGCCTACCCTGGATCCCATGACCAACCCGAACGATCCGTGGGGACAGCGGCCGGAGGATGCGCCGACCGAGCACCTGGGTCCGCCGGGCAAGTCCGGGTACGGCGAGCCGATGCACACCACGGAGTACACCGATGCGTACGGCACCGGAGCGCCCTCGGAATATCCCGCGACCGAGCAGTACGGGTCGTGGGCGGTGCCCGGGCCGAACGCCACGCGCGAGTTACCGCCCTACGACCCCCAATGGGCCGCTTATCAGGGCAGTTACGGTGATCGGATGGCGGGCTCCGCGATGCCGCCCGGTGCCGGGCAGCCGCCGGAGCAACCGCAACCGCCCCGGCGGAACACTGGACTGTGGATCGCGCTCGCCATCGGTGTCGTGCTGTTGATCGGCGCGGTCGGCGTGGTCGCCGGTGTTCTGCTCGGCGGCAATGGTTCGTCCTCGACGGACAGTGCGGGCGCCTCGTCGGTGCTCACCACGAGCAGGTCCGCCCCCGGCACCCGTACCGCTCGGCCGAACCCGCCCAGCGGGATCCCGAGCGTGCCCGGCCTCGGCGACGTCGAGGGCCTCGGAGCGACGATGGGCACCATCACCGCCAACAACGGAGGCACGCTGACCGTCAGCACGTTGCTCGGCGACACGGTCACCGTGCGTACCGACGCCAAAACCCAGGTGATCTCGCTGTCCGGCACCAAGGTCTCCGATCTGCCCAACGGTGAGATCGTGTTGATCCAGGGCGACAAGTCCGCGGACGGATCGATTCAGGCGAAGGTCATCGTCAGCACGTCGCTGCCGGGAGGCGGACGATGAGCGACCCGACAGTCGGCTGCCTCGCCTTCGCCCGGCCCGGCGCGGGGCCAATGGCGGACTATGTCCGGCCGCGCCTATTAGGCTAGGCGGCGATGACGGCAATGTGGTTCGGGTTGGCGGCGATCGCGCTTGTGGGCGCGATCGTGTTGCTGTATTTCGATCGGATCCAGCGGCAGCGGACCGGTCACGCGCGGCAGGTCTGGGCGAAGTCCCAGAGTTATACCTACGTATCGGTGGAGCCTGCGCTGGCATCCACGTGGCGGCGTGGCGCGCTGGCCAAACTGGGCTATCTCTCCGCGGTCGACGTGGTCTCCGGCATTCGCAAGGGCGAGAAGTTCGTGCTGTTCGACCTGGAGGAGTCCGCGACGCTGGTCGCGGTTCGCCGCCAGATCGGCTCGGACATCGACGTCGACATGCGGCTGAAGACCGCTTCCCCGCCGAAGGATCACGATCTGGAACTGCTCGGCGCCATCGGCGACCGGGTGGTCTTCGCGACCAATCCCGAGATCGCCAGGCACGCGGTCGATCAACGGATGGTCGCCTTCATCGAGGCGCTGCCCGACACCGTGCAGATGCTCTGGAGCGAGGGCAACTGGACGCTGGGCATGCTGTTGGTCGGTACCTCCTCGCGAGACTGGGAGACCGCGATCGACGCGGTGCTCCGCCTGTCCGGCCTGCTGCACGTGCTGCCTCCGGTCAGCGAGCCGCGCTTCGATGGCGGCGGACACGATCCGGGCCGTCCGCGTCCGCGGGGTCGCCAGCAGGAGGACGAGCCGGAGGCCTACGGGGACGACGTTCCAGCCGGTTCCGCCAGGCCGCAACCGCAACGGGCACGCAAGGACGAGTACGACGAACAGCCGTTCGTGCAGGACTCCTACGCGGCCGATCACGACGACCGCGCGCCACTTGCGGACGAAGCCGCGTCGGAACCTCCGCGCCGCCCCTCGCTCGCGGTGGTGCCGAACGCGCGAGTCCGCGATGATCGCCGGCCCGCCGACGAGAATTGGCGCGAGGCCGACGACTGGCCGCCGCGGGAGGAGCGCGCCGAGCGTCCAGCGGCGGACGACTGGACCGGCGAGAAGCCTGAGTCTCGCGAGCTACCGCGCGCGGAGCGCCCGGCCGAGCCGCCCGGCGGACCGTTCCATCCCGGATTCCGTCCCTACCAGGGACCCGTGCCGAAGTGACCGGCTGGGCTTCTGCCGTAGCCGTTTCCGCATGCTTCCGACCGATCGAGCGGTCATGACCGAGCACGCGTATCTCCGTCTGCCCGGCGCGAACCGTCCGGTCGCCGCGATCACCGGACCCACCTCGGGCATCGGTCAGGGTTACGCGACCCGGCTTGCTTCGCTCGGCTACGACTTGGTGCTGGTCGCGAGGGACGAGCCGCGTCTCGAAGCGCTCGCGACCGACCTGGAGCACCGGTTCGCTACCCGCTCGCAGGTGCTCGTCGCGGATCTCGCGCGGGAGCCCGACCGTGAGCGGGTCGCGGCGCGACTGGGTGACGGCGTCGAATTCCTGGTCAACAATGCGGGATTCGCGAACTCGGGGGAGTTCTGGACGTTGTCCGCCGAACAGTTGCAGGCACAGCTGGATGTCAACGTGGCGTCGGTGGTGCGGTTCACCAGGGCCGCGCTGCCGTCGATGATCACCGCGGCCAAAGGCTGCATCGTCAATGTGGGCAGTGTCGCGGGCCTGATTCCTGGGCGCGGTTCGACGTATTCGGCGTCCAAGGCGTACGTCGTATCCTTCACGGAAGGGTTGGCCGGCGGATTGGCTGGTACCGGGGTGCGGGTCCAGGCCCTGTGTCCGGGATTCGTGCACACGGAATTTCATCAGCGAGCCGGTATCGAGATGTCGTCGCTGCCGAAAGCGTTGTGGCTGAGTGTCGACCAGGTGGTCGCCGGCTCCCTGACCGATCTGGAGAAGGGCCGGGTGCTCAGCGTGCCCGGTATGCAGTACAAAGCGCTCACCACCGTCGCCGGAATGATCCCGCGAACCCTGGCGGCCCGACTGAATCGCGGCCTGTTCGCCGCACGCGGAAGGACTTAGACCATGATCAACCAGGTGATTACCGATGATCGGGACAGATTGGCCGCGCTGGTGCGGGAGCTTGCCGTGGTGCACGGCAGGGTCACCCTGTCCTCGGGTAAGGAGGCCGACTACTACGTCGACCTGCGCCGCGCCACCTTGCATCACAGCGCGGGCCCGCTGATCGGCAAGCTGCTACGGGAGCTGGTTGCGGACTGGGAATTCGATGCCGTTGGCGGCCTGACCATGGGCGCCGACCCGGTCGCGCTGGCGGTGATGCACGCGCCGGGCCGCCCCATCGACGCCTTCGTGGTGCGTAAAGCGGCCAAGACACACGGCATGCAGCGTCAGATCGAGGGCCCCGACATTCTCGGCAAGCGGGTCTTGGTCGTCGAGGACACCACCACCACCGGAAACTCGCCGCTGACCGCGGTGCGCGCGCTGCGTGCCGCGGGCGCCACCGTGGTCGGCGTCGCCACTGTCGTCGACCGGGAAACCGGCGCCGACCAGGTGATCGCGGCCGAGGGATTGGAGTACCGGTCGATCCTCGGGCTCGAGGATCTCGCCCTGGGATAGCCTGGACCATGGTCTAGTTTCTTTGGAAAAGGTGAAGGGTCGTGTGAGTCACCAGTGGTGAGCATCGCAGTCAAAAGGAGCCGCGAAAACGTCGCGATGCTCGGAATCGGCGCTTATCGACCCAAGCGCCTGGTCAGCAATGTAGAAGTGTGCGAAGTGTTGGACTCCACCGACGAGTGGATCTACGAGCGCACCGGTATCCGCAACCGACGCTGGATCAGCGGTGAGGAGACGCTGCGGTCTATCGCGGCGGCGGCGGGCGAGCGCGCGATCGTCAACAGCGGCATCGACCGGTCGAAGATCGGCGCGTTGATCCTGGCCACGTCGACCTGGCTCAAGCTCACCCCGCACGGCGCGCCGTCGGTCGCCTCCGACGTCGGTATCAACGGGATCCCTGCCTTCGATCTGACCTCCGGGTGCGGCGGTTTCGGATACGGTCTCGGCCTGGCCGCCGACATGGTCCGGTCCGGTTCCGCCGAATACGTCTTGCTCATCGGCGCCGAGACGATGACCGTCGGACTCGATCCCACCGACCGCGGCACCGCGATGATCTTCGGTGACGGCGCGGGTGCCGTAGTGGTCGGGCCGAGCGAGGAGAACGGCATCTCCCCGACGGTGTGGGGCAGCGATGGCGAGAACGCGGCCGCCATCACGCAAGACATCGACTTCCTCGAGTACATGCACCGGGCGCAGTCCATGCAGGGCCTCGACCCGGAGGTCGAGCCGGTCGGCCGGATGTCGCTGCGCATGGAGGGCTCGCGCGTGTTCCGCTGGGCTGCGGTCACCCTGCCGCGGGCGCTGTCCACCGCGCTCGAGGTCTCCGGCGTGGCCAAGGAGGACATCGAGGTATTCGTCCCGCATCAGGCCAACTCCCGGATCAACGAGCTGATGAAGAAGAACCTCGGCCTCGCCGACGACATCCCGATGGCCAACGACATCGAGAACTCCGGCAACACCTCGGCGGCCTCGATCCCGCTCGCGGTCGAGGAGATGCTGGTGACCGGCAAGGCCAAGGGCGGCCAGACCGCATTGCTGCTCGGTTTCGGCGCCGGCCTGAGCTACGCGGGTCAGGTCGTCACACTGCCGCCCGCCCCGGCCGAGCCGAGTTTCTAGCCGATGCGGCCGTTCCGAGCCGGATTTCTCGCCGCGGTGGCGGTCACCGTCTACGGTGCCGTCACCGGGAGGGAGTGGGCGCAGTGGCTCGCGAAACCGCTGCTTATGCCCCTACTCGCGGCCGATGTCGCGACCGAGGGGACCGAATTGGCGCCCGCCGATCGCACCCTGCTGATCGGGTCGCTCGGCGCGGCGACGGTTGGTGACATCCTGCTCATCGACCCGGACAACGATCGTCGGCTGATTGCGGGTGCGTCGAGTTTCGCAGTGATGCAGGCCGGCTACTCGACGCTGTGGTGGCGGATGGGCGGCCGACCGACCGCCGGAGTCGTCGTGCCGCGTGTGGCCGCATGGGTGGGGGCCGCCGGGTTGCTACGGGTGAAGGCGCCGTCGGTGGCGGTGCCGCTCACGGCGTACGGCGCCAGCCTGGGGACCGCCGCAGTGCTGGCCTCGGATCCCACATTGGCTCCCGCGGCGAAAAATGTTGCGGGCGTGAATGTTCCGGGTGTGGATCCGCGCAGTCGGCTAGGACTGGGCGCGCTGCTGTTCACCGTCTCCGACGGGCTGATCGTACTGCGGAGGTTGTTCACCCGAGGCGAACGGGTCCGCCGGGTCACCGAGGGCGTCATCCTGGCGACCTACGCGGCCGCGCAGTATCTGCTCGCCGATCCCAAGGCGCATGTGAAGGTCGCCGTCCCGGAGGGCATCACAGCACCAGAATGATGCGGTCCCGGTTCGTGGGATCGACGCGGATCGAGATGGTCCCGCCGACAACGAGCCGGGGTTTGTCGACCGGGGCTACATCGAAAACGACTGTCCCTCGGTAACTTTCGGAGCCCGGTACGGTCAGCTCCAGATCCAGCTCGGTGAGTTCGGTGTGATGATCGGTGAGTTCCAGCCGATGCACGCGCTCGACGGTCGCCCAGCCTTCCAGGCCGTGCCGCCACAGCTGCCGGTCCTCCTTCGACGGCCGCGCCGCCAGCATCATCCCGATCCCGACGCATGAGCCGAACAGCCCGACCAGCGCCACGATCTGATACGGCACGGTTCCCGGGGGCGTCCGGTGCACCACCCATCCCAGCCAGAATGCGAGCAACACCAGATACACGGCCGTTACGCCGAGCACCGTCTGCAGTATCCGCCCGTGGTCCATACCAGCCTCCACCCAGACTGCCAGACCTCCAGGATAGGCGCGCGCCACCCCGCGCCGCGGCCCTACCGGCCCGCGCGATTACTGGTCAGCGCGGTGATATCGATCGTGATCGGAGTCCCGGCGAGATCCAGCGTCGCCCGGCCGGACTGCTCGGCGACCAGCTCGTAGTCGCCGTCGATCAGACGGTGGGCAGTCAGGCTGGCAGGCTCATCGAGGTCGATCAGCCAGTAGTACTCGATGCCGGCCTCGGCGTACTCGAAGAACTTGGTGACGCGGTCGGTGCGCTTCGAGCCGACGGACAGGATTTCGACGGCCAACAGGACATCGGCGGCGTCGCAACGTGGCAGATTGTCGTCGATACCCGCCGCGGGCACCGCCAGCACATCGAGAACCCGAATGGTCGGGCATGGGCCGGGCGCGATCACCACTTCCGACTTAGTGAGTACACCATGGGTCGGAGGCAGCTGCGGTTCCAGTTGCGCGGCAAGCCGCCAGATCGCGCGCTGATGTTGCGACACCGGCCTCGGTGACACGACCAGAACCCCCTCGACGAGCTCATAACTACGACTGCTGTCCTCCGGCAGCGCGATCCAGTCCTCCAGGGTCAGCAGATGATCAGGCCAGTGCACTTCGACGGTCATCGCCTCCTCCCCGCACGGATACCGCGTTGTGGCCAAGTCTGGCACAGCCCGCCGACACAACGGCGCGTTGTCACCCTCTGAGTCGCAATACCGCCAGCACGCGGCCGTGGCGGTATCGGAGGGCAGTAGGTCCGCCGGTCAGGCCCTGCACGCCGCCATGGTTGTAGCGGCGGCGTGGGCGTTCGAGGGAGCCGACCGTCGCATATGTGGTGTAGTCAGCCACACCAACTACCATCCTGCTGATGAGCTACCCCCCGCAGCAGCCACCGTACGGCTATCCAGCCTACGGTGCCTACGGACCGCCCCCGGATCATCCACAGGCCACCACGATTCTGATTCTCGGCATCCTGGGCCTCGCGCTCTGTCAGCTGATGGGGCCGTTTGCCTGGGTGATGGGCAAGCGGGCGCTCAACGAGATCGACGCATCGGGCGGAGCCATCGGCGGCCGGGGGAACGTCAACGCAGGCTACATCTGCGGCATCATCGCGACGGTGCTGCTCATCCTCAGCCTGCTGGTCGTCGTGCTGGTTGTGGTACTCGGTGTGCTGGGCGTCCTCGACGGAAACTCGAGCTCCAGCTACTGACCGGGCCGCCGCCGGCGGGATGGCCGGAATTAGCATGTTCGGAGTGAATCACCCAGTGCCGGACGCGGCGGAGCACGACCTGACCGGGCCGACGGAGTGGGGCGCGCACCCGCACGGCGTCGGTCCGTGGGAAAGCGAGCACGCCGAGCCGCCGCCGGAGGATCCGCGTCTGGATCCCGAACTGCTGGCGGGCGGCGACCGCCGCAATGTGGTCGATGCCTACCGGTACTGGACCCGTGAGGCGATCGTCGCGGATATCGATCGACGCAGGCACCCGTTCCACATCGCCATCGAGAACTTCGGGCACGATGCGAACATCGGTACGGTGGTCCGCACGGCGAACGCCTTCGCCGCCGCGGCCGTGCACATCGTGGGCAGGCGGCGGTGGAATCGCCGCGGCGCCATGGTGACCGACCGCTATCAGCACATCGAGCACCACGCCGACGTCGGCGAACTGCTGACCTTCGCGGAACGGTCGGGGCTGACGGTGGTCGCCGTGGACAACGTGCCCGGCTCGGTCCCGTTGGAGACGGTTGCGCTGCCGCGGGCCTGCCTGCTGCTGTTCGGTCAGGAAGGCCCGGGTGTCACCGAGCACGCCAAAGCCGCGGCGGCGATGACGGTGTCGATCGCGCAGTTCGGTTCCACTCGCAGCATCAACGCGGGTGTGGCCGCCGGGATCGCGATGCACGCGTGGATCCGTCAGCACGCCGACCTCACAACGGCGTGGTGAGCGGGCGACACGCCGCGAACAGGAGATCTTCCTGCGACGAACCACACCGGCACGATTTCACATCACTTGTGTAACAAATCGGGCGCGTAAATCTGTTCTCGGCTGGCACTATTGACCCATGACCTCGCGGAGCGACGATATCGAGGTGCCGCCTGCGCAGAACGGGGATCAGGCCCCGCAGCCCGCGGCACCGCGTCCGCCGACCAGTCGTTCCCAGGCGGTCGGAGACGTGGTGGTGTCTCCGACTTTGTGGTCCGAACGGGCGGATATGGCCGAATCTGCGATCATCTCACGCCACCTGCGCGCGCTGTGGGCGCTGCCCGGCACGGAACTGGGGGTCGTCGGGTGGCCCGCCACCAAGCGGGAGCGGGTTTTCGGCTCGTGGCACTACTGGTGGCAGGCGCATCTGATCGACTGCGTGACCGACGCTACGAATCGGGTGCCAACCATGTTGCGTCGCAAGCGGATTGCTGCCCTGGCGCGCTCGCATCGGATCCGCAACATCACCGGCTGGACCAATAGCTACTACGACGACATGGCCTGGCTTGCGATCGCGCTCGAACGCGCGGAGCGCACCCAGGGCATCGGTGCGGCGCGCAGCGCGCTGGTCGCGCTGGAGAAAGTTCTCCACGCGGGTTGGAAGCCGGAGACCGGTGGCGGCCTGCCTTGGCGCATCGGTTCGGACTATTTCAACGCGCCCGCCAACGGTCCCGCCGCTATCGCGCTACTGCGACTCGGACGGATCGAGCGCGCCCAGGAGATGGCCGACTGGCTGGACGAGACGCTGCGTGACGCGGGGACCGGGCTGATCCTCGACGGCATTCATCTGCCTTCTGGCGCGATCGAACGTCCCGTTTTCACCTACTGCCAGGGCGTGGTGCTCGGGCTGGAGACCGAGCTGGCCGTGCAGACCGGCGAGCCTCGGCACACCGAGCGCGTGCACCGGCTGCTCGCCGCTGTCGAGGAATACATGACCACCGGCGGTGTCGTGAACGGCGGCGGTGGTGGTGACGGCGGACTATTCAATGGCATCCTGGTCCGCTACCTGGCGCTGGTCGCGGTGATGCTGCCGGGCGAGGATCGTCAGCAGATCGCCGATCGCCGTGCGGCGGCCGCGATCGTGCGCGCGTCCGCCATGGCGGCCTGGGCGAATCGGCTCGATGTCGAGGGCGAGCCGCTGTTCGGGCACGACTGGAGTAGGCCCGCGCAACTTCCCGGCGGCAGTGCGGGGGCCGGATATTTCACCTCCGGTGGTTCGGTGACCTCGTCCAAGGTCCCCGAACGCGACCTGTCCGTGCAACTGTCCGGTTGGCTGCTCATGGAAGCGGCATACCTGGTCAGCGCAGCGGGTCTCTGACCACCCCGCGGCTCACCCCTCCGTCTCCAGCAGAGCGCTCGGCGCGCCCTCCATCGCGAAATCCTCCACGGGCCGCGACATTTCCTGCCGGTAGTGCCGAACGCCGAGCACCGTACCGATGACGAGGCCGACCACCAGCGTGCCGATCACGATCGGCATCAGCCAGGGGATTCCTTCCAGGAAGCTTCCCGCGTAGTAGCCGATGAGCAGCAGGACCGGCGCCCAGATAATCGCGCCCACGGTACTGGCCACGGTGAACTTGCGGTGGTCCATCCGCGCCGCGCCCGCGACCGAAGGGCACAGTGTGCGCACCCACGGAATCCACCTGGCGACCAGAACCGCCACGAACCCGTGCCGGTGCAACAACTCCGTCACCCGTTGCAGGTTGCGGACGTTGATATACCTGCCGTCCTTGCGGGCGACCAGATGCTGACCGGTCCGGTGTCCGATCACGTATCCCACCTGGTTGCCCGCGATGGCCGCGACCATCGCACCCAGCGACAGCGCCCACACGTGTGCTTCGTTGGAGGCGTTGGACGCCATCACGATGCCCGCGGTGATCAGCATGGAGTCGCCGGGCAGAAACAGCCCGAGGATCACAGCGCATTCCAGGAAGACAAAGGTCAACACCACTGTCCAGACGAGCGCGGGGCCCGCCGACATCAGCGGATCGAAACTGCCCACAGCTAGGGGCGACGACGCCATGAACACCGGCTCAGCGGGTCGGCTCGTTCGTCGAGGCGGCCAGCTCGGCCTCGGCCGCTTCCGCCTCGGGTCCGCCGCGGTTGAGTAACTTCCGTCCCACTGCCATCACGCCCGGCAGAATCGAGACGAACACGATGAGCAGGAAGATCGCCTCGACATGGTCTCGGATGAAGGCAACGTTGCCCAGGAAGTAACCGAGCACTGTGACGCCGCCGCCCCACAGGATCGCGCCGACGATATCGAAGGCGACGAACTTGCGGTAGTCCATCTTGGACACGCCGGCCAGCACCGGCATGAAGGTCCGCACGATCGGCACGAACCGGGCCAGGATAATCGTCTTGGGACCGTGTTTCTCGAAGAACTCGTGCGTCTCCGTCACGTAGTGCTTCTTGAAGAAGCGGGTGTCCTCCTTATGGAAGAGCGCGGGCCCGATCGCCCGGCCGATCCAATACGCACATTGGTCACCGGCGAAGGCGAACAGCGCGACGGCGGGGACCAGTACCCAGATCGAGACCGGGGGATGCGGCTGCGCCGACAGCAGGCCGCCGGTGAACAGCAGCGAGTCGCCGGGCAGGATCGGGAAGAGCAGACCGGTCTCGATGAAGACGATCACCAGGATCGCCGGCAGCACCGCGTTCTTCAGCCACGTCTCCGTGAGCAGGTGCATCGGGTCGAGCAACTCGGTGAGCGCGAGGTTACTCGTCACCGATTCCGTCGCTGCCTGCAGAATCACGTGGCCTCCTGTCCCGAAACGGCTGGCCTGCCTTGTTTACCACCGCGTCGGAAGCTGCCAGCGCAATTACCGGCCCCACAGTACCGGCTACACCTGAGAAACCTCTCGCTGTGCGCGAAAATACCCGCCGGTCAACTCCGCACTCCCTCCCTGCACACCAGGCCGAACACTGCTGCCTTAGGGTGATGGCAGACAAAATAGGTCATTTGCCGCAACAACACGGAGGTCTTACTGTGCCCATCGCGAGTCCGGAGGTCTACGCCGAGATGCTCGGTAGGGCCAAAGCCAATTCCTTCGCTTTCCCGGCCATCAACTGCACGTCGTCGGAGACGATCAACGCGGCCATCAAGGGTTTCGCGGATGCGGGCAGCGACGGCATCATCCAGTTCTCCACCGGCGGTGCGGAGTTCGGTTCCGGCCAGGGCGTGAAGGACATGGTGACCGGCGCGGTCGCGTTGGCCGAGTTCGCGCACGTGATCGCCGCGAAGTACGACGTGACCATTGCGCTGCACACCGACCACTGCCCGAAGGACAAGCTCGACAATTTCGTGCGCCCGCTGATCGCCATCTCCCAGGAGCGGGTGAACGCCGGCCGGAACCCGCTGTTCCAATCGCACATGTGGGACGGTTCCGCGATCCCGATCGACGAGAACCTGGAGATCGCGAAGGAATTGCTGAAGGCGACGCACGCCGCCAACATCATCCTCGAGGTCGAGATCGGCGTCGTCGGTGGCGAAGAGGACGGCGTCGAGGCCGAGATCAACGAGAAGCTCTACACCTCGCCGGAGGACTTCGAGAAGACCATCGACGCGCTCGGCGCGGGCGAGAACGGCAAGTACCTGCTCGCCGCCACCTTCGGCAACGTGCACGGTGTGTACAAGCCGGGCAACGTGGTGCTCAAGCCCGAGGTGCTGGCCGAGGGCCAGCGCGTGGCCGCGGCCAAGCTGGGCCTCGGCGCCGACGCGCAGCCGTTCGACTTCGTCTTCCACGGCGGTTCGGGCTCGCTGAAGTCCGAGATCGAGGACTCGCTGCGCTTCGGTGTGGTGAAGATGAACGTCGACACCGACACTCAGTACGCGTTCACCCGCCCCGTCGCCGGGCACATGTTCACCAATTACGACGGCGTGCTCAAGATCGACGGCGAGGTCGGCAACAAGAAGGCCTACGACCCGCGCGGTTACCTGAAGAAGGCCGAGTCGGCGATGGCGGCGCGCGTCCTCGAGGCGTGCAATGATCTGAAGTCCGCGGGACGCTCGATCAGCGCCTGATCCGTTACACCCTTCGGGGGCTTGAAGCACATGAGTTTGGATGTGCGCGTGCTCGGGCCCGTGCGACTGCTCGTCGGCGATGAGCCGGTGGCAGTCGGTGGGCCCAAGCCGCGAGCTCTGCTTGCCGCGCTCGCAGTGAATCGGCGGCGCGCGGTGTCGTCGGCCGCGCTGGCCGACATGGTGTGGAACGAGGATCCGCCCGACTCCTATGCCGCCAGCCTGCAGGTGTTCGTCTCGAATATCCGCAAGGCGCTACGAAATTCGGGTGTAGATCCGGCGCACGTGCTGTGTACCGAGTCCTCCGGCTACCGGCTGGAGATCGCCGATACCGCCTGCGATCTGGGACGTTTCGAGGCGGCGCGGGAAGCGGGGACGCGCGCCGCCGAGTTCGGCGATCACGCGGGCGCCGCGCAACTGTTCGGCTCCGCGTTGCGCGAGTGGAGCGGCCGGGCGCTGGCCGATTTGGCCGGTCTGCAGTTCGCCGACGGTTTCGCCACCGCTATGGACGAGGAGCGGCTGCTCGTCGCCTCGGCCCGAATCGACGCCGAAATCGCCTGTGGGCGTGCTTCTTCGGTGATCGGTGAGTTGGTCGCGATGACGACCGAGCATCCGCTGCGCGAACCGCTGTGGGGTCAGCTGATCAGCGCGCTGTATTTGTCCGGACGCCAGGCCGACGCGCTGGACGCGTGCAGGCGGGTGCGTACGGTGCTGGCCGACGAGCTGGGCATCGATCCTGGGCCCGTGTTGGTCGATCTGGAACAGCGGGTGTTGCGGCAGGAGCCGCTGAATACGGTCGAATTGCGCCAGGTCGAGCGAATGGCCGCGGCGATGACCGAGACGGTCACCGAAATGCCGCGCGCGGTGCGCAGTGGGCAGTTACGGATGGCCGACGGCCGCGTGGTGGCGATCGCGCAGG
This sequence comes from Nocardia sp. 2TAF39, assembly GCF_052114905.1. NCBI lineage: Bacteria > Bacillati > Actinomycetota > Actinomycetes > Mycobacteriales > Nocardiaceae > Nocardia > Nocardia sp. 2TAF39. The sequence continues at coordinate 154,001 of NZ_JBFRFQ010000007.1, read as the reverse complement.
GCGGCATACGCATCGGCCGGATGACCGACAATGACCTCGTTCTGGAGGATCCCAAGGTCAGCCGCTACCACGCGCACATCATGCCGAGCCGGGCCGGGCTGCTCATCAGGGATCTGCATTCCGCCAATGGTGTGCACGTCAACGACAACCCCATCGACACCGGCGCGCTGCTGGCCGACGGCGACCTGATCCGCATCGGGGCGACGATCCTGACCTTCCAGACCGTGCACTAACTGCAGGCGACCCTGCCGTCATCCAGATCCAGCCGCGCTGTCCGCGGCACAGCACCGGACGTGTCGGTCGGCCGGTTTCCGTAACCGAACAGGGTAGGGTCGGTCCGCTGGTGCGTGTCCGACGGACTTCGAGGGGTACCTATGGCCATGCGATGGACGGCGGCGGTCGGCGTGGTTGTGGTCGGGGCGGGCGCCCTCCTGTACGCGGACCGACCTGCCGCCGCGGCGCCGGAGGCGACCGGCTCCGACCGTGGGGTCGGAGTGCCGGGGACCGGTCCGTGCGTGACCGACCCGGTGACAGCCCATGAGCCGTTGGTGCCCAAGACGCTCGAGGTGCCGATTCCGTATCCGGTGATCACTGTGCTCCCGCCCCAGCCGCCGGACGCCACACCGACGCGTACGCGAATGGAGTTGCCGTCGGACCCGTGCGCCAATCCGTGCCCCGATCTCACCGACCTGCCCGGTGCGCCACCCGGACTCGGTGCGCTGGTCGGAATTCCGGAGATCCTGTTGAATCTCAAACCTTTCCACTTCGCGATTCCCGGTCCCGGCCCGGATCCCGGCCTGGTGCCTCCGCCGCCCGCGCCGGTGCAGCCACCGGTCGAGTCCGCGGCACAGTCGCCTGCCCGGCCCGCGCCGCGGATCGCGGCGGTGCGAGAGGTGGCCAAACTGACTGGCGCGAACTCGGTGAACCGCACGGACAAGCGCTGGCAGGTGGACGGCACCGATCTCGGAATCATGTGGGAGAGCGCGCCGGGTGAGATCGCGACCGCGTTCGGCGACACGGTCGGGCGCGGCTTCCATCCGCCGGGCGGCATGGGAATGGATTGGCGTAGCAACGTGCTTGCGTTCAGCACCGACCGCGACTTGGCCGACGGGATGACCTACGACCGGATGGTCACCGACGGCCGGTGCCACGCGGCCGAGGTGCTCTCCAGCCGCAAGCTCGACAACGTCGAGGTCACCACGATCCCCACCTCCGGTTTCGCGGTGGGCGACCGACAGTACCTGAGCTACATGTCCATTCGGACCTGGAACAGCATCCCCGGCACGTTCTTCACCAACTACGGCGGCATCGCCTATTCCGACGACCACGGCCAGACTTGGACCAAGGACACGCACGCCCGCTGGGACAACATCTTCGGTCTCGCGAAGTTCCAAGTGAGCGCGATGGTTCCGCACGGTGATTACGTGTACATGTTCGGTACGCCCAACACTCGCCTCGGCGCGGTCGGCCTGGCCAGGGTGCCCAAGGACCAGATCCTCAACACCACTGCCTACCAGTACTGGCGCGACGGCAGCTGGACGCCGGTCGGCGGATTCGACTCGGCCACACCGATTGTGAATGGTCCGGCCGGTGAACTCTCGGTCCGCTTCGACGCCGCCCGCAACGTCTGGCAGATGAGCTATCTGGATACGGCCAAAGCCGCCATCGTTGTCCGCGAGGCGAATTCACCGCAGGGCATCTGGTCGGAGAGCACGCCGACGGTGACCGTGCTGGACTATCCGGAGCTGTACGGCGGATTCATCCACCCGTGGTCGTCCGGCTCGGACTTCTATTTCACCATCTCGACCTGGAGCGACTACAACGTCTACCTGATGCACGCCGTGCTCGGCGAGTGATCCTAGGTGAACCGGACCTCGGCGAGCGCGCGGCCGAACAGCTTGCGGCCCTCGGAGGTGCCGCCGAGCAGGATGGTCGCGGTCCGCCTGTGCGGATCGAGCGATTTGACCCGGCCGGTGAAGTCCACCGTGCTCGCCGCGTCGGCGGCGACCGGGACGAAGCCGGAGAAGCGCACGCTGAACTTCCGGATGGCGATCGGATCGCCCAGCCAAGAGGTCAGATAGCCGCCCGCGAGGCCCATTGTCAGCATGCCGTGCGCGACGACAGTCGGCAGCCCGGCAAGGTGCGCGGCGTGATCGCTGAAGTGGATCGGGTTGGCGTCACCGGAGACGCCCGCGTAGTTGGTCAGGTCGCCGCGGGTCAGCCGGAATGTGCCGCCGGGCAGCTGGTCGCCGACGGTGAGTTCGTCGAAGGCGGGCACCGTCCGCGCCGGCGCGATCGCGTGATCGGTCGGCTCGGTCAGCGGACTGACACCGAGCGGAACCAGCACCTCGTTGTGGACCAGATCTGGTGCGGCCGTGTCGGGTTCGTTCGAATGCCCGTGCATCATGATGTTCTCGGCCACGTGGTCGAGGTTCGCGTCGAGCTGCGCGCCGCGGCGCGCGACGATCGTGGTCGATCCGACAATGGTGACTTCGCCGTGCTGGTTGGTCAGTGCGAACCGCACCACGATGAAGTCGTTGTCGCCGAACTTCCGGATCGATTCGATCACGATTTCGCAGCCGAGCCGGTCGCCGGCCAGGATCGGCCGGTAGATCTCGAAGACTTGATCGGTCTGCAAGATCTGGGACAGGTCGTAGTCGGTGAGCACCGAGTCGAGCAGCGCCTTCGTTCGGCTCATGCCGACCACCGACGCGAAGGTCGGCGGCGCGATGATCCCGTCGTAGCCGAGCGCGCGTGCGTCCGCCTCCCGCTGATGTGCCCCGTGGTGGTTCTGCACCGCGCGGGCGAACTCACGGACCTTCTCCCGGCCGACCTCGTAATGATCGAGTGCCCGGAACCGCTGTCCTTCCGGCTCCAGCATCACCACGGCGTCGAAGTCTGTCCGCGTCATCGTTTGTTCCCTGCCCATGATCCGGGCCATGCTACTGGCGAACCGGACCATTGACCAGATAAGTGTGACGTGCGCGACCAGCCATCAATGTGCTATTGCTATCGATCCCAGGTGTCTACTGGGTGCTGGAGGGCGGGTCGCAGACCTTCCATCCGTCGCCGGTTCGCTGCAGGTCGAAAGTGCGTGCCGACCGCTTCGTCGGATCGGCTTCGGTGTACACCGTGGCCTGCGCGATGGCGGTGTCGTCGGTGATGCGGATGGCATCGATATTGTCCACCACCGGGATGCTCTTGCGCTCCATCGACAGCGTATGCACGCCGGCGAATTGGTCGTTGGAAATGCCCTGATAGAAGTCGTGCAGCGGACCGCAGGTTGTTTCGCGCAGCGTGACCAGATCGCCGGTCTTCAGTGCCTGGGTGTAGTCGGTGATAGCGGCGCGGACCTGCGCCTCTGGCGAGTCGTCGGAGTTCGTGACAAGCGCCACGATCACCGCGACCAGCGCTACCACCAGCACGGCTGCCGCACCCGCGGCGATCAGCCACCGATTGGATCGCGCGGTCGAGGTGGGGGTTTCGGACGCGGCCCGCGGTGGCGGGGTGATGCGCTGCGGCTGGGCGATCAGCCGGGGTTGTGGCGGGCGGGGGCCCGCCAGTGACTGCGCGGGCACGGTCTGCTGGACGTCTGCCGGCGAGGGGGCTGTCGCCTCCTGCCGCGGCTTGCCCGGTGGGCGTTGCGGAGTCTCCCCGACCGGTCCCGGTGCATGCTGCGGGTGTGCCGACGGACCCTGCGATCCGGGCTGCTTCGGCCCCGACGCCGGACGCGGCGTGCTCGGCGGCTTGGTGATCGGCACCGGCCCCGCCGCGGGCGCGACCACGCGATCGGTACCTGCCTTGCCGCCGCCGTCGGCGGGACGCTGGATCGGCAGCGCGACGGTCTGTGCGTCGTCCAGGTTGACCACCGGCATCGCCATGGTCACCGCGTCCGAACCGGGCGGGTTCTGATCGTCCTCCGCCGCGGGCGTTTCGACCTGCGCCTTGCCCACCTCCGGGCCATCGGGCTCGCTCGGCGGTTGCGGCCTGCGCATCACCTCCGTCGCGGCATCCCCGCCGCCCGCCTGCCCCGGGGCGTTCTGCGGGATCGCCGCTGTCTCCGCCTCTGAGCCCGCGGTCCCGGAGGCGCCTGCCGCCGCGGCGGCGGTTCCAGCCGCCGCACCGCTGCGAGTGGCTGAACTGCTCGTAGATGCGGGACCATCCGGCGACCGGGAACCGCTCGAAGGTGCGGCTTTGCCCTCCGTCGCGGCTTTGTCCGCTGCGATACCTGCCGCCGCACCGCTTGCTGTGGGCGGACCACCGGCTGATGCGGGACTCCCCGCGGACTCGGCGCCATCCGTCGACGCGGCACCGCTCGTGGACTTGCCCGCTGCGCCGGCAGCGGTGGCGCTCGCTGACGTGGAACCGCTCGGTATCGCGTCAGAGCTTGTCGACGTGGTGTCGGTAGCCGCGGTGTCGCCGACCGAGGAACCAGCTGCCACGGCGGCAGCTCCGGCGGCACCAGCCGCTGCCGCGCCGGACGGCCCGGCTTTTTCACCCGATCCGGACGGCGCCGCAACCCCCTTGGAGGGCTTGTTTGGTTGCGCCGCAGTACCTTTCGAAGCAGGTCGGCCCGATGGCGTCGAGCCGGGCACGGCATCTCGCGGTGTTTCGGAGCTCGCTTGGTCTCGCTTGATGACCTCGGTTGGCGCTTCAGCTCCTGGTCGGCCCCGCGTGGACCCGGCCCGCGATGCGGCTGTGGTGGACCCTGACGCGCCGCCACCGGTTGCCTCTTGCTTTGCTGCGCCGGTCGCCGGGGAAGACGGTTCGGGTGCTGCGATTTTCGTGTCTGCACCCGGTGCCGCGGCGCGCCTCGCCGAGGCTGCGGTCGGTGCAGAGGCGGCCGCTGCGCCTGATTCGGAGCGTTGTCCCGCGCCCGCCGCGTCCGGGTTATCGCTCGGAGAGTCCGCCTTGCCGCTACCCGCTGGTCCGGGGGTAGGTGTACCGGTTCCGGTCGATCCGGGGGCAGCAGTGTCTGCTTTACCCGCTGGTCCGGGGGTAGGTGTACCGGTTCCGGTCGATCCGGGGGCAGCAGTGTCTGCTTTACCCGCTGGCCCGGGGGTAGGTGTGCCCGTTCCGGTCGATCCGGGCGCGGGTGCGTTTTCCTTACCTGTGGCTCCGGACGCGGGTGTGTTCGGGCCTGTCGATCCGGGCTCGACTTGATTCCCCCCACCTGTCGCTCTGGTGGCAGGTGTGCGCGTGGAGCTTGTCGATCCGGGATCGGGTGCGTCGGCCTGTGCCGGTCCCGAGGCGGGTGAGTTCGAGTTCGTCGTCTCGGTATCCGGGGCGCTTTTCCGGTCCGGGGGGCCGGAAGCGGGTGTGCGTGCGCCCGTCGATCCGGTTGCGGCGGCGTTCGCCCCACCTTTTGGTCCGGAGGCGGGCGTGTTCGGGCCTGTCGATCCGGGGCGGGCTGCGTTTGCCGCATTGGGCGTGGGTGAGTTCTTGCTATCCGAGGATCCCGGTGCCCGCGGAATCGTGCTGTCCGCCGGCACCGATGAAGGTGTATTCGCGGGTCCGGGGGCGGGCGTGTCGGAGGCTGTACCGGAAGCGGGGGTGTTCGGTGTAGATGGGGGATCCGAGGCCGGCGGGGTCGTGGAGCTTGCGGCGCTGGTCGCCTTGTTCGCGGCCACCGATCTGGAGGTTGTCGAGTTCGGACCCTTCCGGCGGCCAGCCGACCATGTTCCGAGCGCGCCGTTCGGATCCGGGGTGCTGACCTGAGGCACGGCGGGCGTCGCCGCACCCGCCGCGCCACCAGGATTCGCACCGCGCTCGGCGCCTTCGCCACCTGACGGCGCGGCCTCGGTCGATTTCCGCGCGGACTCATCGGGTCGCGGCCCTGCAGGCGTTTGCGCGATCGGCTCGGCCGCCGGGGCCGGCGCAGGGCGGTCGCCCGCCCCGGCGATCGGCGCGCGTTCGGTGACGGCATCGGGGCGTGCGTCGGCCCCAGCCGAATTGGCCGGTCGGGCGCCATCCCGCGCCGGGTTCTTCTGGTCGTTCGCGTCGGACACGCACACCCCTCGCTCAGGCGGAACAGTGAAACTCGACGGCCAGCCTAATGGGCGCAGTCGCGTGAAGTCTGTCATCAGTCCGCGCCGGGCCGGGTGAGGGTGTGGCAGTCGCATGCTGGGTGCAGTCGGGCGGTGTGTGTGATCGGTCTGCGCCGGGCCGAGTGAGGGCGAGGCAGTCGCATGCTGGGTGCAGTCGGGCGGTGTGTGTGATCGGTCTGCGCCGGGCCGAGTGAGGGCGAGGCAGCCGCCTATTGAGCAAATCGGTCAGCGGTGCACAATGAAGCGCATGACCTCGTTCGGTGACCTACTCGGACCGCAACCGGTACTGCTACCCGAAATCTCCGATGCCGAGGACGGGCTTCTCGACAACGCCGATCCGGTGCGGGTCGCGGCCGACCATCCCGCTGCCTCGATCGCGTGGGCTCACCTCGCGGAGGCGGCGCTGACCCGAGGTGAAGGCCGAGACGAGGCGGTCAACCATGACATCGTCGCCGCGTACGCCTTCGCGCGCACCGGCTATCACCGCGGCCTCGACCTCCTGCGCCGCAACGGCTGGAAGGGCTTCGGCCCGGTGCCGTGGAGCCACGAGCCCAATCGTGGATTTCTGCGCAGTGTCGGCGCGCTGGCCCGCGCGGCAAAGGTGATCGGCGAGACCGAAGAGTACGCGCGTTGCCTGGACCTGTTGGAAGACTGCGACCCCCGTGCGGCCGCAGAGCTCGGCCTCGACTGAGCCGTAGTGATCGCAGTATCGATGAGGGGTCGCGGTCGGGTGACGGGTGGGCTCGACCCGAATTCTCGCCTCGGCGCCGCCCAAGCGAGCAGCATGGTTCGGCTGCGCTCCTCATGGGCGCGGCTGCGGCGGTCTGCGCTGCCGATCATCCAGTGTGCGGTCGGCGCTGCGCTGGCCTGGTTCCTCGCGCATTACGTGATCGGTCACGCGCTGCCGTTCTTCGCGCCGACGGCGGCGGTGGTGTCGATCGGTATCTCCTTCGGTGCCCGGCTGCGGCGTTCGGTGGAACTGGTGGTCGGCGTCGCGGTCGGCATCGGTATCGGCGACCTGTTCATCTCCCGCGTCGGCACCGGCGTGTGGCAGATCGCGCTTGTGGTCGCGGTCGCCATGGCCGTGGTGGTGTTCCTCGACGGCGGCTCGATCATCACGATGCAGGCGGCCGGTTCCGCGGTGCTGGTCGCGACGTTGCTGCCACCCTCGGCGGGCGGCGGTTTCTCCCGCATGATCGACGCGCTGGTCGGCGGCCTGGTCGGCGTGGTGGTGGTCGCCGCGATCCCACTGCATCCGGTGCGCCGCGCGAGGACGCTGGCCGCGGAAATCCTCGGCGTGATGGGCAAGTCGATCACCGAATGCGCCGACGGACTGCTCGAGCAGGACCAGGAGAAGGTGCGCCGCGCGCTCACCGCCGTTCGCGCGACCCAACCACAGATCGACTCGCTGCGCGCAACGCTGGAGGGTGGACGCGAGATCAGCCGGATCTCCCCGCTGTACTGGAACTCCCGCGACCGCCTCGAACGCATCAGGGCCACAGCGGACCCGCTGGACAACGCCGTCCGCAACACCCGAGTCCTGTTGCGGCGCTCGCTGACTCTGGTCCGCGACGACGAAATCCTCCATCCCGGACTGATCGACGAGGTGGAGCGCCTGGGCCAAGCCGTCGACGTGGTACGCCGGATGATGCTCACGGACCCCGGCGAGCAGCCCGACCGGGCCGAGGCCGCCCGGGTGCTGCGCTCGGTCGCGAAGGGTGCGCGCCCGGAATTGGTAGTGGGCGCGGGACTTTCGGCGCACGTCGTGTTCGCGCAGGTGCGTTCGACGCTGGTCGACCTGATGCAGGTGTGCGGCGTGCAGCGGATTTCCGCGATGGCCCTGCTGCCCCCGACGGTCAAGAACCCCTACGTGCCGCCCGCGTCCTGAATCGGACTACTCAGCGAGATTCCGACATTCCAATGCGGGGCAGGGGTTGCTCGCGGCCGGGGCGAGCGCAAGTTCGATCGTCGGGTAGTGCACTACTCGTGTCCCGCCCGCGTCCGCGCCGTAACTTTCCAGGTGACCGCGAGGGGAGGGGTGTCGCGGTCGACCACTTCGCACCGGGTGTAACGCCCCACCGGCCATATCTGTACGGACGGGTTGGGCTGATCGCCGGGAGTGCGAAGCAGGGCCGCCCGGTCGTGTCGATCGGGCGGCCCGTGCGTTTTTCCGGGTGCGGCCCCACAAGCGGTAACTGCCGGGCCGGGGCTTGCATCCCCGACGTCCGGGACACCGATATCAGGTCCAGAAGCGGGTCAAGTAGCTGCCGTATCGCGACCAATTCGATGGAACGCCGGACAGTTCGAAGAGGGCGTACACCGCGTCGAAGAACACCTGGTTGATGGCGGGGGTGAACAGCAGCGCAAACAGGATCAGCATGCCGAACGGCTTGAACTGATCAAGCGAGCGCCGCGTCCGGTAGCTCAGTGACGGTTCGACGATGCCGTAGCCGTCGAGTCCGGGCAGCGGGATCAGGTTCAGTAGAGTTGCCGTGATCTGAAGGAACGCAAGGAAACTCACGCCGAACCAGAGCGCGGGATGCGCACTCGCGCTGCCTGCGAACCGGACGACCGCGAGCAGCAGCGCCGCGCACAGCGCATTCACGAAAGGCCCGGCGCCGCTGATGATCCGTTGCGTGCGCGGTGCGACATTGTGGGAGTGCACGTAGACCGCTCCGCCCGGCAGGCCGATCCCGCCGAGCGCGATGAACACCATCGGCAACACGATCGACAGCAGCGGATGGCTGTACTTCAACGGGTTCAGTGTCAGATATCCGCGCAGCTCCACTTCACGGTCTCCGGCCCGCCACGCCGTGAAGGCGTGCGCGAACTCGTGCAGGCACAACGTGACGATCCAGCCGAACACCACGAGCACGAACACCCCGACCTTGGCTTTGGTCGAGTCCACCGGGGCGTCCCAGGCCAGCACGCCGCCGACCACCGTGAGGATGATCACGAGCAGGAACACCGGGCTCGGCCGGACCGCGCGCGACCTTCGGTCGATCGGGAACGGAGAAGTCATCGGACCAGCAGCCAGGATTCGTGGTGGCGGTAGAAGCTCGAGCGCGGCACGGGCCGGTCGGTGCGGATGCCGTCCCTGGTCACGATCGCGCCTGGGGTGCCGAGTTGCGCCGCCCGGCCCTCGAGCCAGCGGCGCCTGCGGATGCCCTTCTGCACGGCCGCCTGTATGCCCGGCAGCTCCAAAGTCGGCGAGACCAGCATGGCCGTCACCTTGCCGGAGAACAGCTGGGTGTCGTCGACATAGGCCTCGCCCTCCAGCTTTTTCCCGCCCACGCCGGTGAGCACCGCGCGACCGACCAGAACCGTGCCGGTGTCATCTCTGACCAGCGGCGTCTCGGTGGCGCGGCCCTCCAGAGCGCGCTTGGCCGCGGCGTTGCCGGCGCCGGTCTGGTAAACGCGCGAGCCGTAGGTCTTGTCGACCGGCACGTAGCCGATCTCCACGTGCAGTCGCTCGGTGCGCATCAGATGGGTGAGCACCGCGGCCAGTGCGGCATCCTCACCGAGCACGATCAGGCGCGGCAGGCTGTCGGCGGCCAGCACGGGAAGGAGTTCGTCGATCTCGGCGGTGTCAGGGATGGCGCCCGTTTGAGTGGTCGGCAGCGCCGCGAGCGCAATGGGTACGGGTGCGCCGTCGCAGCGGAGAACATGGGTACTCAAGCTGCCGTACACCCTCCTCGGTTCGAGCCGACACCGTCGGGCCCTCGCAGGGCGAACCCCCTATGGTTCGCTCCGGTTGACGCCGCGCTGCCGCTCGGCGTGCCGTGCAACCATAGCCCTGCCCGGCTCTGACCACACCGTTGTCGAGACTACGGCGAGATCCGACGCGACGCTGCTTCGGATGGGTCGGCTAGACTGTGCTTCCGGCCACCGCCCCAGTACGGCAGGTAGCTGCAACACACCAGTGTTGCCTGTCGAACCGTAGGAGACACGACAATGCCGGCAATCGTCCTCATCGGCGCCCAATGGGGTGACGAAGGTAAGGGCAAAGCAACCGATCTGCTCGGTGGCCGGGTGCAGTGGGTGGTTCGCTACCAAGGCGGCAACAACGCCGGACACACCGTGGTACTGCCCAACGGGGACAATTTCGCCCTGCACCTGATCCCCTCCGGCATCCTCACCCCCGGCGTGACGAATGTCATCGGCAACGGCGTCGTCATCGACCCCGGTGTGCTGCTCGCGGAGCTGGCCGGGCTGGAAGAGCGCGGCGTGGACACCTCCGGCCTGCTGCTCTCCGCCGACGCGCACCTGATCATGCCGTACCACGTGGCCATCGATAAGGTCACCGAACGCTTCCTCGGCAACAAGAAGATCGGCACCACCGGCCGCGGCATCGGCCCCTGTTACCAGGACAAGGTCGCCCGCGTGGGCGTGCGTGTCGCGGACGTGCTCGACGAGAAGATCCTCACCCAGAAGGTCGAGGCCGCGCTGGAGTTCAAGAACCAGGTGCTGGTCAAGATCTACAACCGCCGCGCGCTCGACCCGCAGCAGGTGGTCGACGAGGTGCTCACGCAGGCCGACAGCTTCAAGCACCGGATCGCCGACACCCGGCTGCAGCTGAACCTGGCGCTGGAGCGCGGGGAGACGGTGCTGCTGGAGGGTTCACAGGGCACCCTGCTGGACGTGGACCACGGCACCTACCCGTACGTCACCTCGTCGAACCCGACTTCCGGCGGCGCGGCGGTCGGCGCGGGCGTCGGTCCGAACCGGATCAATACGGTGCTCGGCATCCTGAAGTGCTACACCACCCGGGTCGGCTCCGGCCCGTTCCCGACCGAGCTGTTCGACGAGTTCGGCACGTACCTGGCAAAGACCGGCGGCGAGGTCGGCGTCACCACCGGTCGTGCGCGGCGCTGCGGCTGGTTCGACGCGGTCATCGCCCGCTACGCCACCCGGGTCAACGGCATCACCGACTACTTCCTCACCAAGCTGGACGTCCTGTCCAGCCTGGAGACGGTGCCGATCTGCGTCGCCTACGACGTCGACGGCCAGCGGGTCGAGCAGATGCCGACCACCCAGACCGAATTCCACCATGCGAAGCCGATTTTCGAGGAGATGCCCGGCTGGTGGGAGGACATCTCCGGCGCGCGCACCTTCGAGGAACTGCCGACGAACGCACAGGCGTATGTGTTGCGTCTGGAGGAGCTGTCCGGCGCCCGCATTTCCTGTGTGGGTGTCGGTCCCGGCCGGGATCAGACGATCGTCCGGCACGACGTCCTCGGCTAGAACCGGTTCGAATTCGCTACGGTCCAGCGGAGTTTCGGCCCCGATCACAGGGAATCCCCGTGCCGGTTCATGGTTCGTCGGCTTCGATCATGATCGGTGAAGAACTACAGTAAGAGGATGGCTCGGAACTGGCCGATGATCGAGCGCGGAAGCGAATTCGAGGCGATCCGCGCGGCGCTGACCGGGCCGGAACATGTCGGGGTGGTGCTCACCGGCGATGCCGGGGTGGGCAAGACCACCCTGGCCCGGCATGCCACCTCCGCGATCGGCGGCAATATTCGCTGGGTGGCGGGCACCGAGTCGGCACGCAGCATTCCACTGGGGGTGTTCGCGCACATGGTCGGCGTCTATACGGCGCACGATCCAGTGACGTTCATGTCCGCCGCGCGCGAGGCACTGCTCGCCGACGGGCACACGGTGATCGGCGTGGACGACGCCCACCTGCTCGACCAGCTCTCGGCCACCCTCCTGTTGCAGCTGGCCATAGACAAGGCCGCGCACATCGTGGTCACCGTCCGCAGCGGAGTGCCGGTACCCGACGCGGTCACCTCGCTGTGGAAAGACGGGCATCTGATGCGCATCGCCCTGCGCCCGTTCAGTCAGCGGCAGAGCGTGGAGCTGGTGGAGTCGATGCTCGGCGGGCAGCTGGAGGGGTTTACCGCCAACCTGATGTGGGAGTCCTCCGCCGGAAACGCCCTGTTCCTCAAGCATTTGGTCGAGGGGGCGCTGGAGGCGGGCACGCTGCGCCAGGTGAACGGTGTGTGGCAGCTGCGCGGCCGGGCCGCGGTGACCTCGGAACTGGCCGCGCTGCTGGAGGATCGGGTCGAGCAGCTGCCCGATCCGGTGCTGCGGGTGCTGGAACTGCTCACCTTCTGTGAGCCGATCGATCTCGATGTGCTCGCCGAATTGGCCGGTGAGGATGCGGTGGAAGCCGCCGAAAACCGCGGCGTGATCCGGGTTGTGGAGAGTTCGCATCAGCTCACCGTGCGATACAACCACCCGCTGTTCGGCGAGGTGATCCGGCGCAGGCTCGGTATCGCTTCGGCACGACGATTGCGTGGCCGTCTGTATTCCTCGCTCAAAGAACGCCCGATCAACTCCGCCGCCGACCGGATCCGGCTGGCCGAATTGGCCTTGGACAGTGATAAATCCGCGGATCTGGAACTATTCGAGGCGGCCGCCGCCGACGCGATCGGTTTGGCGAATCTGCCACTGGGCGAACGTTTCGCGCGGGCTGCGGTGGAGCGGCGCGGCGGCGTGGAGGCCGCCGACCTGCTGGCGCGCGCCCTGCTGTGGCAGGGGCATCGGATCGAGGCCGAACGCACGTTGGCCAGCTTCGATCCCGACCAGCTCGACGAGGTGCAGCTTGCGCGCTGGGGCAGCACCCGGGTGGCGAATCTGTTGTGGGCCATCGGCGATGCCGACCGCGCCGACGAAGTGCTGACGCTGTTGCGCGACAAGGTGAAGCATCCGAAGATCGCCGCGATCTTCACCGGTCTCACCTCGGCGTCGGCGGTCAACGAGAACCGGATCGAGCACGCGTTCACCGAGGCAGAAACGGTTATGACCACGGAGGGCGCACCGCCGTGGGCGGTGTGGTGGGCTGCGTTCGGCGGCGGGCTCGCACTGGCGTTGATGGGCAAGGGCGAGGCGGCCAGGAAGTACGCGGCGCGTGGTCACGAGGTGGAAGAGCATATTGACGGGCTCAATCGCTTCATGTCCACACACGCGGAGGTGCTCGCGCTCACCTTCACCGGCGATCTCGAGGCGGCACGGCGTTGTGCCGGGGCGTATTTCGGCTACTCCGCGCCAGGCCAATACCTGGCCTGGGGCATGTCGAAGATTCTGCAGGGCACCGTCGACGTTGCGCAGGGCCGGTTCCTGGTCGGCATCGAGCATCTGGAACAGGCGCTGGCCGCGCTGGCGGCCGAAGGCGCGGCCGCCTGGATGTTTCCGGCGAGAATTCGTCTGGCCGAGGCGTATTCGGCGCTCGGCCGTGCCGCCGAGGCGGCCGAGTCGATCGCGGACGCCACCGCGCGTGGGGGACGGCACAGTGCGGTCTACGAACCACAGCTCGAAATCGCGCGTGCCTGGCAGGCTGCCGCGGAAGGCACCGTCACCCCAGCCGTCCGGATCGCTTTCGGCGCCGCCGACGCGGCTGCCCGCGCGCATCAGTATGCGATCGAGGCCATGGCGCTGCACACCGCGGCCCGGTTCGGTGATCACTCCGCGGCAGGCCGCCTTGCCGACCTGGCGTCCCGGGTGGAGGGACGGCTGGTGCAGGCGCAGGCACGGCACGCGGTAGCCCTCGCCGCACATGACGGCCAAGGACTCGACGCCGCCGCAGCGGAATTCGAGCGTATCGGCGCGATGTTGTCGGCGGCCGACGCCGCGGCCCAGGCCGCGTCGGCACACGAGCGGGCCGGTGACCGGCGCAGGCTGCTGGAGTCCGCCGCCGCGGCGAACCGCCTCGCCGCAGCCTGTGGTGGAGCGAGCACGCCCGCCCTGCGGCACGCCGCGCAGCCGTTGCCGTTGACCGCGCGGGAACGCGAGATCGCGAATCTCGTCGCCGCGGGGCTGTCCAATCGGCAGATCGCTGACCGCCTCACCGTCTCGGTGCGCACGGTGGAGGGGCACCTCTACCGTGCCTGCATCAAGATGGACGTCACCGATCGCGAATCCCTCGGCGCCCTGATGCGCGGCGAATCCGGAGCAAGGTGAGATTCCGGCCGCAGCCCGAGCATGTCCCGTGGCACGGTGCGGCCGGAGGATCGATACGAGTGCACGCACTCGCGCTTTGCCTCGGCCCTGTGCCGCTCGCCGCGGCGAGTTGGTTGTTAGGCTGACGTGACCAGGGTTTCTTCGGTGTGGTTGGGACGGATGGTGCGGGTTTTCATCGTCGTATGTTCGGTTGCGGCCGGGATGGCGCTCACGCTCGGCTGCTCGAGCGGGCAGCAGGCGCCGATCCCCGGTTCGCCGTCGGCGACCAGCCGGGTGTCGGCGACGCCGAGGTCGGAGACTCCGCAGGAGCGTAGCTCGCGGATCAGGCAGAAGCTGATCGAAATCGGGTGCTCGTCGAACGCCTGCATACAGACGTATTTCGGTTGCGAGGACGGCTACATCACCGGGGCAGCCTGCGATTTCTATCGCGAACACCGGATCGACTGACGGGCGTGCTGCTCGGCCCCGGCCGTCGTTATTGTCATACTGTCAATACACGCTTTCCGGTCGTGTCCTGGAGGATGCGCCGGCACCCGGCGTGCTGGATCAACGACGAACCGAGGTAGGGCGTGAGCACTCCATCCACCGCCGAGCATGGCCCGCTCGCGGGCATCAAGGTCATCGAACTGGCCGGCATCGGCCCCGGTCCGCACGCCGCACTGCTGCTCGCCGATCTCGGCGCCGACGTAGTGCGGGTGCAGCGCGACGGCCAGCTGCCCGGCGGATTCGACCGGCCGCAGTTGCGCGGACGAACCATCGTCGAGGCCGACCTCAAGGATCCCGTTGATCTCGAGAAAGTGCTCGGCTTGGTCGAGAAGGCGGACGTGCTGATCGAAGGCTTCCGTCCCGGGGTCACCGAGCGGATGGGCCTCGGCCCGGACGCCGCGCTCGCCCGCAACCCCCGCCTGGTCTACGGCCGGATGACCGGCTGGGGTCAGGAGGGTCCGCTGGCCGACCGCGCCGGCCACGACATCAACTACATCTCTGTCACCGGTGTACTGCACGCGATCGGACGGAAGGGTGAGCGCCCGGTCCCGCCGCTGAATATGGTGGGCGACTTCGGCGGCGGCTCGATGTTCCTGGTGTTCGGGATCCTCGCCGCGCTGGTCGAGCGACAGACCTCGGGCAAGGGGCAGGTGATCGACGCGGCGATGGTCGATGGCGCCCTCGCCCTTTCGCACATGATCTGGGGGATGCGGGGTGCCGGTGCCTGGTCCGACGAGCGCGGTGTGAACCTGCTCGACACCGGAATGTCGTTCTACGACACTTACGAAACCTCCGACGGCAAGTACATGGCGGTCGGCGCGATCGAGCCGCAGTTCTACGCGCAGCTGCTCGCCGGGCTCGAAATCGATCCGGAGGGTCTGCCGTTCCAGCTCGACCCGGCAGGCCAGGAGACATTGAAAAAGCTGTTCGCCGAACGCTTCCGGGTCAAGACCCGCGACGAGTGGACCGAGATCTTCGTCGGGACCGACGCCTGCGTCTCACCCGTCCTCACTTTTGCGGAGGCGACGAAGAACGAGCACATCGCGGCCCGTGGCTCGCTGCTGGAGCTGGACAACATCACCCAGCATGCCCCGGCGCCTCGGTTCTCCCGCACCCCGAACGGCATCCCCACCCCACCGCCGACCACGGCCACGCCCATCGAGTCGGTCTGGGCCGACTGAGCGCCGAGCGGGCTGCCACAACAGTGCGGCATCCCGCTTGTCTGCGGCAGATGATCAAACTTTTAACATACCAACCGGTTCGACAGTATGGCACTGGGCCTGCCATACTGTCGGCGAGCAGGCGACTCTAGAGCGCAGCTGATTGAGATGGTCATCTGTCCGGTCCGCTGCTTGACCGCCTCGCTTGCTGGAGGCCTCGGCGCCGTGCAGCCTTCTGCACGCCGTCCGCACACGACGAGGGCCAGCCCCGAGGGGTGGCGGGCCGGTCGTGCCCGGCGGCGCTCGGAGGGGAAGTGCCGCCGGCCAAGGTCCTCCGCAGACCTCCCGCACTGTCAGTAGCAGGTCAGCGGCGTCAACGGATCGGCGGCACGTGGGGTCAGTGCCTCATAGGCGGAGGCAATCGCCTTGACCGCCAATCGCAATTCAGGTTCCTGGTGCGTGAACGGCAGCCGCAGGAACCGTTCGAACGCGCCCTGCACGCCGAATCTCGGACCCGCGGCGAGCAATACGCCGTGATTGGGCGCCGTGGCGGCCAGCGCGGTCGACACCGAACTCGGCAGCTGCGCCCACACCGACATGCCGCCCGCACCGACGGTCACGCGCCAGTCCGGCAGCTCCTCGGCGAGGGAATCGAGTAGAGCGGCACGCTGCGAACGCAATTGGTCGCGGCGGCGGTCGAGGATGACGTCCGCGTGCTCGAGCAGGTGCACGGTGGCCAACTGGTCCATGACGGGGGTGCCGAGGTCGACCGTGGAACGGATGCCGAGCAGTTTGGTGATCAGCGACTGGTTGGTGCGAATCCAGCCGACGCGCAGACCACCCCAGAACGATTTCGACGCCGAGCCGATCGTGACGATCTCCGCGCCCTTGGCGAACGCCGCGACCGGAGGTGGCGGGACTTCGTTGCCGAGCCCGAGATCCGCCATGGACTCGTCGATCACGATAGTCATCCTGGTCTCCCTGGCGATGGCAGCCAGCTCGGCACGGCCGTCGGCGTCCAGCAGCAGGCCGGTCGGGTTGTTGTAATCCGGCACCAGGTAGGCCAGCGTGGCCGCGGTTTGCCGCGCGGCGCTGCGGATTCCGTCGAGGTCCCAGCGGGCCACCGGGTCTTCCGGGCGCAGCGGCACCGGCACCGGGCGGGCACCGACGTCGCGGATCGCCTCGATGGCGTTCGGATAGGTCGGGTGGTCGATGAGCACACGGGCGGCGGGTGCGGTGAGCACATTCAGCAGCAGGCGCAGGCCGTGCTGCGCGCCGAGGGTGACCAGGATCTGGTCCGGGTCGGTCGGCAGGCCGCGCGCGGTGTAGCGGCGGGCGATCGCCTCACGCAGCACGAGCACACCGACCGGGTCCATGCCGTGCGTGCCGAGAAAAGCCGGAAGGCCTTGCAGAGCAATCGAATACGCTTCCTGCATCTCGAGCGGGGCGGCCATGGCAGCGTAGGTCATGTCGATGGTGGGCAACTCGGGCGGGGCCATTGTGGCGAGGATGCTCCTGGCCGGCTTGATGCCGTCGTGCTGCACATCGCGTGGCAGCGCCACGGTGCTGCGTGAGCCCTGCCTGCTGATCAGGTAGCCGTGCTCCCGCAACAGCGCGTAGGTGGACGTGATGGTCGTGCGACTGACCCCCAAGGTGGCGGCGAGATCGCGTTCGCTGGGCAGTGCGACACCCAACGGTGCGCGTCCGTCGTGGATCAGCAGCCGGATGCCTTCGGCGAGCGCCAGGTACGCCGGACGCGCGGACCGTCGACCGGCCGAATCGCCCTCGCCGTCGTCCACGTTCCGCCATCGACCCAGATCGCGAGCCAAGCTGCCCGCGCCGATCACTCTCGTCGCCATACGGGCCAGTATTGACTGATTGGATATTTATTTGCAAGGCCAGTTGGGCGCACGCTGTCCGACATGACCACCGTCACCACCGCGCTCATCCTTGCCTCCTTCGGATTTCTGAGCTACCGCTTCGCATCGAGACGCGACGAGCGAGCCTTCCGTCTCGAGGGCTTCCGCCCGCGTACGCCGATGTCCGAGAGGACTCTTTCGTACTACGACGAGCAGCGACGATATGCCGATCTCGTGGCGATCTACGGGCGCGGCGACGTTCCGGATGCGGATTTGGGCATCGGGGAGGACCGCGTCGTCGACGTGCCCCCCGCTTCCGCGCCGATCGTGTCGGCCAGGCCCACCCGGAAAACCGGTGTGCCCGCGGGTGTCAGTGCGGTGTCAGCACTCGCAAGGCCACGTCACCGCTGCTGATCAACTGCGACGAAGCCGAGGCGGAGCCGCTGACGACCGGGGCACCCGAAGGCGCGTCCAAGGCCAGTTTCGGATATCTGGACTGACCTTTCCGAACTTGTCGGTCGCCCGGTGCAGACTTGGCGTATGAGTGATTCCACTCGCCTTGCTGCCGAGGCCACTCGGACCACCGAGGCCACTCGCTTCATCACCGAGGTCACGCCCGCTGCAATCGGGCCCATACCCTCGACCATTGCAGCCACCGGCCTCCCCGCCGCGGCGACGCTGTTCGACACCGCCATCGGGCACTGCGCGATCGCGTGGCGTGGCGCGGCGGTGATCCGATTCCAGCTCCCCGAGGCCAGCCCGGCAGTGACCCTGGCGCGCATCACACGCCGTCGTGCGGGAGAACAGGGCAAGGAGGTTCGCGACGAGACACCCCCCGGCGTGGTAGCCGAGGCCATCACGGCCATCCGTGCCCACCTCGCAGGCGAGCTCGACGATTTGCGCTGGATTCCGGTGGATACCAGTGAAATTCCACAATTCCACCGCGCCGTCTACGAGGTGACGCGCGCTATCGATCCCGGTCACACCCTCAGCTACGGCCAGGTCGCCGACCGGATCGGCGCGCCAGGCGCCGCTCAGGCAGTCGGACAGGCCCTGGGCCGCAATCCGATTACACTCATCATTCCGTGTCACCGCGTACTCGCGGCCGACCATGCGCTGCACGGCTTCTCCGCACCCGGTGGAATCGATACCAAGCAGCGGCTGCTGGAAATCGAGCGCACGCCGGGGTTCGGTGAGCCGACGTTGTTCTGAACCGATGCACCTGCGGTGGCGAAGTCCCACGGAAGGTCGCTGATCGTATGGCGATGGCGATGGACAGTACTCGCATCCTCAGTAGGGCGGCGTCTGCAATTAGCGAACGAACAGCAGCAGACACAGCTGCGGCAGCGAACCCATGATCACCTCGGCCGGGAGTGACAGCTCGTCTCGGACGTCGTTTTGTCACAACCGCTTGACATTCGCGCCGGTCGCTGTGGGACGCTGCGCGTTATGTCTGAGCAGGTAAGCGAGTCGCCGAATCTGACGGGTACGGGGCGGCTGGCTTCGGCCTTGCGGTTCACCACCGAGCTGGTGGCCTGGGTTGCGACGCCGTGGGCGCTCGTCGGCTATTCGGTTCCGCTCGCTGTGGTCGCCGTCGTGCTTTTGATCGGGTTGCCGACCGTTTTCGCGACGTCGGGCGACAAGCATCAGGTGCTGGTTGCTGTTCCAGGAATAGTCACGATCGGATTGGTAGTGCTCCAGCTGATTGCTGCCGTTGTCAGCGCATGGTTCGCGTGGCCTGCCTGGATCGCCGTGGCGGTGTCATTGTTGGCGGCAGTCACCGTGTTCGCGGAACTGCCGCGCTGGCGTTGGTTGCTGCGGGCTCGGTCATGGCGTTGAACGCGTTATCTCCGAGTCGCCCATAGCCGCCCGACGGACATACGCTCGACCTGTGCAGACATTCTCAGATCAGGGGTGGTACACCCTACTCGTCGGCCTCGTCATTCTGGTCGGCCTCGTCGGGATCATCGTCCCGATCCTGCCGGGCGTCATCCTGATCTTCGGTGCTATCGCCGTCTGGGCCTTTCTGACCGGCGGCGCTACGGCATGGATCGTCTTCACGATCTGTACGGCGCTGCTCGTGATTTCCGGGGTCGTCAAGTACACCTGGCCGGGCCGCAAGATGAAGGACGCGGGTGTGTCCAACCGTGCCGTCTTCCTCGGCGCGATCCTCGGCATCGTCGGGTTTTTCGTGATCCCGGTGGTCGGCCTATTCGTCGGTTTCGTTCTCGGCGTGTACCTTTCGGAACTTCAACGCCTGCGCGCCGGTCAACAGGCCTGGCAGGCAACGGTTCACGCGCTGAAGGGTGTCGGCCTGTCCATGCTCATCGAACTCTTCGGCGCGCTGCTGGCCACCGGCGTCTGGGTCGTCGGCGCCATCGTCGCCTGAGTGAGCGCAGCGAGCGAACAGCAGGCGCGGTCGCCAGTACAGTCATGGGCTCTGTTCGATGGCGGGGAACGGAATCGTGTCTCCGGCTCGAGGTTCGGGGAGTTCCGCGCGGTGCAGCCGGAGGGTCGGCGGTTCGGGACGGTACAGCGGCAATGTCGGGGCCGGGTCGGTGGGGATGATGCGCTCGCGGGCCGGGAGCCGGTAGAAGGCGCGCGCGTTGTCCTCCAGCACCGGGTACATGTCGGTGCCCACCACATCGCAGAGGAGGTCGACGTCCGAGTCCTCGAATGGGCGGCCCGCACGGGTGCCGGGGAGATCGCTGCCGAACATGAGGGCTTCGGGGTTCACCGCGTGGATGCGGCGCAGCGTGTCGGCGACGTTCATCGCGACGCGACCGAAACCGGTGGCCTTGACCCGCGCTCCTCGATCAACGAGATCCAGCAGGAACGGCAGACCCTCTTCCGACATGCCGAGGTGGTCGACCGACAGCGCGGGCAGCTTGGAAATGACTGGTTGCAGCGAGGCGAGCATGGTGCCGTCGATGTAGACCTCGACATGCCAACCGACCAGCTCGTAGGCCCGCAACGCCTGGAGTGTCATCCCGGTGATGTCGGCGGCGGCGCGCTTGAGGTTGAACCGCAGCGCGCGCACACCGATGCGGTCCAGCTCGATGATCTCCTCGTCGGTGGCGTCCAGGTCCAGGCGGGTGACGCCGACCCAGCCTTCGCCCAGTTCGGCGAGGGCGGCCTTCAGGTAGCTCTGATCCGTGCCCTGGAACGAGCCGCTGACTACGGCGCCGCCGCCGACATCGAAGCGTGCCATGCGCTTTCGGTAGTCGGCGATGGTGAACGGGTCGGGCAGGTAGCCCTCGTTCTCGGCCAGCGGGAACCGCGGGTCGAAGATGTGCAGGTGGGCATCGAACACTTGTACAGAATGCCTCAGTGTCGGATTTTCCGCTGCCGCAGTAGGGCGGTTGCCGCGGCAGCGGAGCTGGTCCCGCCGGGGTGATCAGACCTTGTGCGGCTCGCTGGCACGGAGCATGTCCTCGCGCTCGACGACTTTGACCCGCTCCCGGCCCTCGGGCTCGCCGAGCGCGCGCTCGTGGGCGTCCAGGCGGTACCAGCCCTGCCAGGTGGTGAACGGGATGCCCTTGCCCTCGAGGAATTCGGTGACGGCGTCGAGCTCCGGTTCGGCGGCCGGGATGAAGCTCGCGCTGTCGTCGAGCAGGCAGGCGACGGTCTCGTTGGCGTCGCCCTTGGTGTGGCCGATCAGACCGACGGGACCGCGCTTGATCCAGCCGGTGACGTAGGTGGCAGGCAGGTAGCGGTCGGCGCCATCGGCGTTCTCGTCGGCGATCACGCGACCGGCCTCGTTCGGCACGGTGCCGGCCTGGTCGTCGAAGGGCAGGTTGGTCAGGTTCTGCGACAGATAGCCGACGGCACGGTAGACCGCCTGGATGTCCCAGTCCTTGAATACGCCGGTGCCCTTGACGTTGCCGGTGCCGTCGAGCTGGGTGCGCTCGGTGCGCAGGCCCACGACCTTGCCGTCTTCGCCGAGCACCTCGGACGGGGACTCGAAGAAGTGCAGGAACAGCTTGTGCGGTCGGTCGCCGACATCGCGGATGGCCCACTGCTCGAGGGTGTTGGCGACCATGTCGACCTGCTTGGAGTGGCGGCGCGCGGCTTCGGAGCCTTCGTCGTAGTCGATGTCTTCGGGGTCGACGATGACCTCGATTGTCGGCGAGTGGTCGAGCTCGCGCAGCTCGAGCGGGGTGAACTTGGCCTGGGCGGGTCCGCGGCGGCCGAAGACGTGGACCTCGACGGCCTTGTTGTTCTTCAACCCCTTGTAGACGTTCGGCGGGATCTCGGTGGGCAGCAGTTCGTCGCCGGTCTTGGCCAGCACGCGCGCCACGTCGAGTGCGACGTTGCCGACGCCGAGGACCGCGACCTTCTCCGCGTCCAGTGGCCAGGTGCGCGGTACGTCGGGGTGCCCGTCGTACCAGGACACGAAGTCCGCCGCGCCGAACGAACCGTCCAGGCCGATGCCGGGGACGTCCAGGGCGCGGTCGGCATTGGCTCCGGTGGAGAAGATCACCGCGTCGTAGAAGGTGCGCAGGTCATCGAGGGTGATGTCGGTGCCGTAGTCGATGTTGCCGAGCAGCCGCACCTGCGGCTTGTCGAGCACCTTGTGCAGGGCGGTGATGATTCCCTTGATCCGCGGATGGTCCGGCGCGACGCCGTAGCGGATCAGCCCGAATGGCGCCGGCATGCGCTCGAACAGGTCGATGCTCACCTCGGCGTCGGATTTCATCAACGCGTCGGCGGCGTAGATCCCGGCTGGTCCGGCGCCCACGATCGCGATGCGGAGCGGGCGAGTCTCGGCGGTCTGCGCGTCAGGCCCGGAGGAGGCAGCTTGCGTCACCACGGCGGCCCCGCGTACACCGCTTGTTGATCCTGCACTCTGTTCGGTCATCTCTTACGCGCACCCTTATGGTCGAAACAATTAACGACGTCGGTCTTAGCTTAGGCTAAGTTGACGCCCTGCTTTGGTTGCACCCTGTCGGTGTCGACACCGGCGATGCTTGCTCGGGTCTGCACGGTGCCCGGTTCACTGCGGCGACGAGCTGCCGATTCGCTATGACAGCCGGCCGCAGTTCGCGATTCTATCGGGGTAGCCGATGCTGCCCCGCGCCGGTGCGTGAACCTTCGGACGTCACAATCGCCGGTTACCCGTTCCCGCGCTCGCTATAGCGACCGTCCGGTCTCCGTCGAGCAATAGGCGTGTCCCGAATCGGGGCCGAGCGCTCGATACCGGCAGCGACCAGGGATCATCGAGTCATGACCGAGCGACAGCCGACCGCGGGCGAGGACGAAATCATCCGGGTCGATCAGACCGACAAGCGCTCCGCGGTTCCTTTCGTCGCGGCCGCCGTGGTCGCGGTGATCGTGCTGGTCGCGATCGTGCTCGGCGGGATGCTGTCGCCGACTGAGAAGAATGTCACAGATTCCGACCGGATCGTCGCGGCGGTCCGCAACTTCGTCGAGGGCTCCAACAGCACCGGCACGGTGCCGCCGCCCGGCACCGCCTGCCAGGGCTTCGACGCCGCACGTGCGCCGCTGGCCGGACAGGCGGGGCCCGGAAAGTCCGTCGAAATCACGAAACTCGACAATCCGATGACCGACGGTGACAAGGGCAAGGCGACCGTGACCACCAAGGTCGACGGCAACGAGACGACAGCGACCTGGAATCTGACCAGATCCGGCGGCAAGTGGCTGGTCTGCAACTGACCGTTCCCGCTGTGTGACCAACCGTTTGACATGGTGACCCGCGTCGGTGCAATCTCAGTCGAAGGTCATGAGAACCAGTGTCAAGCCCCGGCATTACTGGTCGGCAACCCTCCTCCGCGGTGGGGTGCTCCGGGTGACGACCTGGCCGTGGCTCGAACCTGAGCGCGGCAAGTGCGGATTCGCAGGAGGTGCACATGAGTTATGCCGGTGACATCACCCCCCAGCAGGCGTGGGAAGTGTTGCGCGACCATCCCGAGGCCGTCTTGGTCGACGTGCGGACTGAAGCCGAATGGAAATTTGTCGGTGTCCCCGATACGAGCTCGATCGGGCGGCCGACCGTGCTGATCGAGTGGGTCGACTCCACCGGCGCACGCAACGAAGCGTTCGTCGAGCAGCTGAAGCAGGCCCTGGTGGACCACGCCCCGGAAGCTCCGGTCGTGTTCTTGTGTCGCTCCGGCCAGCGTTCGATCGGCGCGGCTGTCACCGCGACCACCGCGGGCTACCGCACCTCCTATAACGTGCTCGAAGGCTTCGAAGGTCCCCTCGACGAATTCGGGCATCGCGGCGGCTCCGGCTGGCGTGCCCTCGGACTACCCTGGCGGCAGTCGTGATCACCGGCGGTGCGTTCGACCGGCCGCTGCCCGAGGGCGTCGGTCCCGCGACGCTCGGTGTGCGGGGTGGACTGCGGCGCTCGGGTTTCGAGGAAACCGCCGAGGCGCTCTACCTGAGCTCCGGCTTCGTCTACGAGAGCGCGGAGGCCGCGGAGGCCGCCTTCACCGGCGACGTCGAGCACTTCGTCTACTCCCGTTACGGCAATCCGACGGTCGCCATGTTCGAGGAGCGGATGCGGCTGATCGACGGCGCCGAAGCGTGCTTCGCGACCGCGAGCGGGATGTCCGCGGTATTCACCGCCCTCGGTGCGCTGCTCGGCGCCGGCGATCGACTCGTCGCCGCACGCAGCCTGTTCGGCTCCTGCTTCGTGGTGTGCAACGAGATCCTGCCGCGGTGGGGCGTGGAGACCGTCTTCGTCGACGGCGAAGATCTGGACCAGTGGGAACAGGCGCTGTCGGTGCCCACCCAGGCAGTGTTCTTCGAGACGCCCGCCAACCCGATGCAGACGCTGGTCGATGTACGCCGGGTGACCGAGCTGGCGCATGCGGCGGGCGCGAAAGTGGTGCTGGACAACGTCTTCGCCACACCACTGCTGCAACGCGGGTTCGAACTCGGCGCCGACGTGGTGGTCTACTCCGGTACCAAGCACATCGACGGGCAGGGCCGGGTGCTCGGCGGTGCCATTCTCGGTGCCGAGGACTACATCGACGGTCCGGTGAAAACGCTGATGCGTCATACCGGTCCGGCGCTGAGCCCGTTCAATGCGTGGACGCTGCTCAAGGGGCTGGAGACGATGCCGCTGCGGGTGCGCCATTCGGCGGAGTCGGCGTTGCGGATCGCCCGCTTCCTGGCGGACAACAAGGCCGTCAGCTGGGTGAAGTACCCGTTTCTGGAATCACATCCGCAGCACACTCTGGCCACCAGTCAGATGAGTGCGGGCGGCACCGTGGTCACCTTCGAGCTGAAGGCGCCCGAACACGAGGCGAAGAAGCGCGCGTTCGAGGTGCTGAACCAGCTGCGGATCGTGGACATCTCCAACAACCTCGGCGACGCCAAATCCCTGATCACCCATCCCGCCACGACAACCCACCGCGCGATGGGTCCCGAGGGTCGAGCCACCATCGGCCTCTCCGACGGCGTCGTCCGCATCTCAGTAGGGCTCGAAGACGTCGAAGACCTCCTCGGCGATCTCGACCAAGCCCTGGCCTGACCAGCACACACCTCGGGTATCCAGCTGGCTCCTGACGGGGTCAGGTGTTGGCGGTGTGCTCGATCTTGGTGAGATGAGCGATGTTTGCCTGGTCCTCAGGGGTGCTGCTCGGTTCGGTGGTGAACCAGGCGTCGAGGATTTCGCGGAGTTCGGCGCTCGAGGTCGAACGCAGGCTCAGAGCCAGGACGTTCGCGTCGTTCCAGGTGCGGGCGCCTGCCGCGGTCGCGGCATCGGTGCAGAGTGCCGCGCGGATGCCCGCGACCTTGTTGGCCGCCATCGAGGCGCCGGTGCCGGTCCAGCAGCAGACGATGGCCTGGTCGGTGCGGCCGGCCGCGACGTCGCGTGCGGCCACTTCGCTCGCCCAGGCCCAGTCGTCGCGTTCCGCGTCGGACAGCGCGCCGTGCGGCACGGTTTCGTGTCCGCGCCTGCCCAACTCGCCGACCAATTCCTCGGCCACGCCTACCCGCTCATCCGCCGCCACCGAAATTCGCATGTTTCCAGCGTAGTGGGCCTTCTCACCAGGTAGTCGGCCTTCGTGGGCAACTCCGCGTGCACGGGTTGTGCTGTCGGCGGGTGCTGGCTGGTTGCGTAGCGCCCCAACCCCGCGCACCGCCGCGCGAAACTCGTCGCCGTTACCGAGGCAGGTCTAGCCGCCGTCCACCGCATCAACCCGCAACACGCGGTGATATCGAAACGCCTTGCGGCCGAGCTCGGTCCGCAACAGCTCGCGCTGACCGTCGACGTGCTCACGAAACTCTCCGCCGCGCTGGACGCGTCGCGGAGGACTGGGGCCTGCTCCGCGCCCTCGGGCTGATCCGAATCAGGCGGTGAACGGGGACTTGGTTCGGCCGACGAGGTCGGCGACGGAATCCACCACCATGGTCGGCCGGTAGGGGTACGCCTCGAAGGACTCGCGGGTGGAGATGCCTGTGGTGACCAGGATGGTGCGCATGCCCGCTTCCAGGCCGGAGATGACGTCGGTGTCCATGCGGTCGCCGATCATCACGGTGGACTGGGAGTGGGCGCCGATGCGACGAAGCGCGGAACGCATCATCAGAGGGTTCGGCTTGCCGACGTAGTACGGGTCGCGACCGGTGGCGCGGGTGATCAGCGCGGCCACCGAACCGGTCGCGGGCAGCGAGCCCTCACGGGAAGGGCCGGTGGGGTCCGGGTTGGTCGCGATGAAGCGGGCGCCGCGCTCGACCAGCCGGATCGCCGTGGTGATCGCCTCGAAGGAGTAGGTCCGGGTTTCGCCGAGGACCACGTAGTCCGGAGCGCTGTCGGTGAGCACGTAGCCGATCTCGTGTAGCGCGGTGGTCAGCCCGGATTCACCCACCACGTAGGCGGTTCCGTTGGGGCGCTGTTCGTTCAGAAAGGTGGCGGTGGCCAACGCGGAGGTCCAGATCGCCTCCTCCGGGATGTCGAGGCCGGAGTGGCGTAGCCGCGCCTGCATGTCCCTCGGTGTGCGGATCGAATTGTTGGTCAACACCAGAAACGGTGTCTCGTTGGCACGCAGCTCGGCGAGGAACTCGTCGGCGCCGGGCACCAGATGGTCCTCGTGCACCAGCACCCCGTCCATATCGGTCAGGTAGGACAGGATCGGTTCGTCATCTGCATTCACAGAGCCGATTATCCCCGCCGCGACCTCGGCCGGAACAACGAGTACCGGTCGGAAGCCCGACCGCCGCGCCCCTGCCTCGAATCCGGCGCGTGCGCCGGACTCGGTGCCAGCCCACGTGCCCAGCGTGCCATTGAGCCGGTCGGACACTGCGCGCTTCGGCTCAGGGCCGTCGAGGCGAGTAGGACGGCCGCGGCGATCTCGATCATCCGCGCCAGGCCATCGGTACCCGCCACAAAGGAGTTGGCTAGTGTCGAAGTCGGATCGCGACGGCGGCGAAACGAAACGCGAGGAGCGTGGCAGATGAGCGGACTCAAGCTCGGTTACAAGGCATCGGCGGAGCAGTTCGGCCCCCGTGAACTCGTCGAGATCGCGGTGCTGGCCGAGGAACATGGCCTGGACAGCGCCACAGTGAGCGACCACTTCCAGCCGTGGCGGCACAAGGGCGGGCACGCGCCGTTCTCGTTGGCCTGGATGGCCGCGGTCGGCGAGCGCACCCAGCGCATCCAGCTCGGCACCTCGGTGCTCACCCCCACCTTCCGCTACAACCCGGCGGTGATCGCGCAGGCCTTCGCCACCATGGGCTGCCTGTACCCGGATCGGATCATGCTCGGGGTCGGCACCGGTGAGGCGCTCAACGAGATCGCCACCGGATACACCGGGGAATGGCCCGAATTCAAGGAGCGCTTCGCCCGTTTGCGCGAGTCGGTCGACCTGATGCGCGCGCTGTGGACCGGCGACCGCGTCGACTTCGACGGCGAGTACTACCGCACCGTCGGCGCCTCCATCTACGACGTGCCCAAGGGCGGCATCCCGATCTATATCGCCGCGGGCGGCCCGCTGGTCGCTCGGTACGCGGGACGCGCGGGCGACGGCTTCATCTGCACCTCGGGCAAGGGCATGGACCTCTACACCGAGAAGCTGATGCCCGCGGTCGCCGAGGGCGCGGCGAAGGTCGACCGCACCGTCGAGGACATCGACCGGATGATCGAGATCAAGATCTCCTACGACACCGATCCCGAACTGGCCCTGGAGAACACCCGCTTCTGGGCCCCGCTCTCCCTGTCCGCGGAGCAGAAGCACAGCATCACCGACCCGATCGAGATGGAAGCCGCCGCCGACGCGCTGCCCATCGAACAGATCGCCAAGCGCTGGATCGTCGCGAGCGACCCCGACCAGGCGGCCGAACAAATCAAGCCCTACCTCGACGCCGGCCTCAACCACCTGGTCTTCCACGCACCCGGTCACGACCAGCGCCGCTTCCTCGACCTGTTCCAGCGCGACCTCGCCCCCCGCCTGCGCGCACTCGCCTGACCCACCCGACGAGTGGCACACCCTGGAGAGGTCTTCTCGGGCGAGGCCACATCCAGGTGCCACTCGTCCGGCGGCTACGCCCGGCGGAGGGCGAAGATGCGGAGGTCGCGGGTGGTGCGGGAGCGGTAGACGGCGTAGGCGCCGGCGATGTCGACGAAGCGGGTGAAGATGGCGTCCTTGTCCGGACCTTCGACCGGGGTGGCGGTGACGTCGATTCGTTCGCCTGCGATGGCGACCGTTGCCGTGGGATTCGCCAGGAGGTTGGCGGTCCACCCGGGGTGGTGTGCCTGCCCGAAATTACTGCCGATCAGGTAGAGCGTGTCGCCGTCGTGCACGTACAGCAGCGGCTGGGTGCGCGGCTGTCCGGATTTGCGGCCGATGGTGGTGAGCAGGATGACCGGTGCGCCGATCGGGCCGAGCAAGGTGTACTTGGCGTGGGTGCGTTCCAGGATCGCCCGGTCCAGCGGAGTGATAGCGCGGATCAGCCGGGAACCCGGCTTCGTCGCAGCCAATCTATTTGCCGCGCGGGCTAATACATTCGTGCGCGAACCCCATTGCCGATCTGGAAACTGCTCAGCCATGCCCGGACTATAGCGGGCGGGAGGAACCCGCGATGGTGAGTCGGCGGGACCGCTCGAGCAGCCCCCTTCGGGCCGTCGGTCGATGATGGTGTCCGGCACCGGGTCGACGCACCGAGCGAGCGCGACCGGTGCTCACGCTCTCGCGCCGGGTCCGGTCGCCGCTCGTTCACTAAGCTTCCGGACATGGCCGACATTGCTCCATCAGCCGTGTACATCGCCTCGCCGGAGGGCGACACCGGAAAGTCGACGGTGGCCCTCGGGGTGCTCCAGATGTTGTGCGCGACGACCGCGCGGGTCGGGGTTTTTCGGCCGATCACGCGCTCGACCACCGAGCCCGATTACATCCTGGAGCTGCTGCTCGAGCACAGCACGGCGGACATCGACTACGCACAGTCCATCGGCACGACCTATGAGCAAGTGCACGCCGACCCGGACGCGGCGATCAGCGAGATCGTCCTGCGCTTCCATCAGGTCGCGAAGGTGTGTGACGCGGTGGTGGTGGTCGGCAGCGACTACACCGACGTGGCCAGCCCCAGCGAGCTGCGCTTCAACGCAAGGATCGCGGTCAACCTGGGCGCACCGGTGTTGCTGGTTGTGCGCGGCGCGGGCCGCACGCCGGACGAGGTGAGGCACCTGACCGAACTGTGTGCCACCGAGTTGTCGCATGAGCACGCGCAGCTGGTCGCCATCATCGCCAACCGCTGCGAACCGAAGCAGCTGGACGAGGTGCGTTCGGCGCTGCGTGGCTTCGATGTCCCCTCCTGGACGCTGCCCGAGATCCCGTTGCTGATCGCCCCGACCATGGCCGAGCTGTGCTCGGCCATCGACGGCGAAATGTACACCGGCGATCCCGAATTGCTGCAGCGCGAGGCGCTGAAGATCATGGTCGGCGGCATGACAGCCGAACACATCCTGGAGCGCCTGGTCGAGGGCGTCGTGGTGATCGCGCCGGGCGACCGGTCGGACGTGCTGCTCAGCGTCGTGAACGCCCATGAGGCGGAAGGCTTTCCCTCGCTGTCGGGCATCATCATGAACGGCGGTATGCTGCCGCACCCTGCGGTGGCGCGGCTGATGACCGGCCTCAAACCCAAGCTGCCGATCCTCACTACCGAGCTGGGCACCTACGACACCGCGGGTGCCGCCTACCGCACTCGCGGCCGCATGTCCGCGGGCAGCCCGAGCAAAGTGGACACCGCGCTCGCCCTGATGGAGGAGCACGTCGACGCTGCGGAGTTGTTGCGGCGCGTCGAGGTTCCGCTCACGTCGGTAGTCACACCGCAGATGTTCGAATACCAGCTCATCGAGCGCGCGCGGGCCGACCCCAAGCGCATCGTCCTGCCCGAGGGCGAGGACGACCGCATCCTGCGCGCGGCGGGCCGGGTGTTGCAGCGCAAGATCGCCGACCTGGTCATCCTCGGCGATGAGACGGCCGTGCGCGCCCGCGCCGCCGAACTCGGCGTGGACATCTCCGCCGCGCAGGTGCTCGACCCGCGCGGTTCCGACCACCTCGACGATTTCGCGGCCGAGTACACCCAGCTACGCAAGCACAAGGGCATAACGCTGGGCCGGGCCCGCGAAACCATGACCGACATCTCGTATTTCGGCACGATGATGGTCTACAAGGGGATCGCCGACGGAATGGTCTCCGGCGCCGCGCACACCACCGCGCACACCATCCGGCCGTCGCTCGAAATCATCAAGACGGTGCCCGGCGTCTCCACCGTCTCCAGTGTGTTCCTCATGTGCCTGGCCGACCGGGTACTTGCCTATGGCGACTGCGCCGTAGTCCCGGATCCCACCTCGGAGCAGCTGGCCGACATCGCCATCTCCTCCGCGGCGACCGCTGCCCGGTTCGGCATCGAACCGCGGGTGGCGATGCTGTCCTACTCCACCGGCGAGTCGGGCAGCGGCGCAGACGTGGACAAGGTGCGCGTCGGTACCGAGCTGGTGCGTGAGCGGGCGCCGGAACTGCCGGTGGAGGGTCCTATCCAGTACGACGCGGCGATCGAGCCGACCGTCGCCGACACCAAGCTGCCGCATTCCGAGGTCGCCGGACATGCGACGGTGTTCGTGTTTCCCGACCTCAATACCGGCAACAACACCTACAAGGCGGTGCAGCGCAGCGCCGGTGCGATCGCGATCGGTCCGGTGCTGCAGGGTCTGCGCAAACCCGTCAACGACCTGTCTCGCGGTGCGCTGGTCGCAGACATCGTCAACACCGTGGCGATCACCGCCATCCAGGCACAGGACGACTGAGGTGGACGGCACTGTATGCCCCGGAACAATCGCGCACGTGATCGTGGTTGCCGAGCAAGTGCGGGACACCCGCCCAGTGCGAGTGTCCCGCGAAACACCGGAGGTGTGATGAGCCACAATCGCGCAGCGCTCATCGACGCCGACCGGGTGCGGGTGTCCCGCAAGATACTGGAGGTGTGATGAGCGGGGCTGCCGAAGGACTGGTTCTGGTGATCAATTCCGGCTCGTCCTCGATCAAATACCAGCTCTTGGACCCGGCGTCGAGCGTGGTGGCCGCTTCCGGGACGGTTGAGCGGATCGGCGAGGACAGCGGGGGGATCGAGCATCACGCCCACGGTGAGACCACCGTGCGCCGCGGGCCGATCAATGACCACACCGCAGGGTTGCGCCTGGTCTTCGATATGTTCTCCGCGACAGGACGGGATCTGGTGCGGGAGGGCGTGCACGCGGTCGGCCACCGGGTGGTGCACGGCGGCGAGGTGTTCTACCGGCCGACGTTGATCGACGACTCCGTGGTCGCCGCGATCTCCGAGTTGTCCGCGCTCGCGCCGCTGCACAACCCGGCCAACGTGGCCGGCATCGAGAGTGCGCGCGAGCTGTTGCCGGGCGTGCCGCAGGTCGCCGTGTTCGACACCGCCTACTTCCACAGCCTGCCCGACGCCGCAAAGACATATGCGATCGACGCCAAAGTTGCTGCGGCACATGGTATTCGGAAATACGGATTCCATGGCACGTCGCATGAGTACGTGTCCGGTCGGGCCGCCGCGCTGCTCGGGCATGACCTCGCCGAACTGAACCAGATCGTCTTCCACCTGGGCAATGGCGCGTCCGCCTCCGCGATCCGTGGCGGGCGCCCGATTGATACGAGCATGGGCCTCACCCCGCTCGAGGGACTGGTAATGGGCACCAGGTCCGGCGACCTCGATCCGGGGATAGTGCCGCATCTGGTTCGCTCCGCGCACCTGGACATCGATCAGGTCGATGCCCTGCTCAACCGGGACTCCGGTATCAAGGGCCTGTCCGGCGTGAACGATTTCCGCGAGCTACAGCGCCTCATCGACGGCGGCGACCGGACCGCCCGGCTCGCCTATGACGTGTACATCCACCGGTTGCGGCGCTACCTCGGCGCGTATCTGGTAGCGCTCGGTGGCGTCGACGCGATTACCTTCACCGCAGGTGTCGGCGAGAACAGCCCGCAGGTGCGCGCTGATGCGCTCGCCGACCTCTCCCGATTCGGCATCGAGGTGGATCCGGCCGCGAATATGGCGAAAGATCGTGGCGCCCGGCATATTTCCGCGCCAGGGGCGCCGGTCGCGGTGCTGGTGGTGCCCACCAACGAGGAGTTGGCGATCGCCAGGGCCGCGCATCGCGTGGTCGCCGACACCACCTGAATGAGGTGTTCGGTTCGCGCCGCGCCGATCCCGATGCTAAAGCCAGGTTTTCGCGCGGATCGAGTTTGCCAGGTCGACCAGCGCATAGCGATGGTTGCGGTCCGTCGCACTGCGGGCAAGGGACCGAAGACCGGTTTCGATTCCTGCCCGCAGTTCGCGTTCGGTGAAGGGAACATTGAACAGCGTCGCGTCCGGGCGCTTCGGCGTGTTACCCGCCTGCAGCCAGGCCAGTGCCGCGCCACGGACGAGTACCCGCATCTGCACCGCACGGCCCTCGGATACCGGCAGGCTGAGCACCCGCGACGCCGAGATGTGCAGGGTTGCCTCATCGAGCTCAGCCACCGGTGTGGCGGTGAGCATGATCAGAACGGCGGTCATCCGCGCCGTGGTGTAATGCCGTGACGCGGCGGGCACTTCGTCCAGCGTCTGCACGGCATCGGTTACCCGGTCCACCGCGGTCAGCTGCCTGGCCAGCCCGAAGGCGGCGCTCACCACGGAGCGGTCGGTGCGCCAGACGGTCTCGTAGGACTTCTGCGCGTAGGAGCGCCATTGCTCGGGGTCCGGCGAATCCCAGTGCTGGAGGATGAGTTCGGCGGTGGCGGCGAGTGCCAGTTTCGGGGCGATCTCGCCAGGCAGAACCCTCAGGACCTCGTCGAAAATCGCGAAAGCTCGCTCGTACTCCCGGTCGAGCAATTCGGCAAGACCGCGATACCAGCTGACCCGCCAGTCGCTGTCGGGCAGGGGAGCGAGCATGCGCAGCACGGCGGACGATTCGCGCAGGTCGATCCGTACCCGCGCCTCGGCCAAGGTGAACTCCAGATCCGATGCCTCCAGTGCATTCTCGGCTTCGGCACGCGCACGCGCCTCCCGCAGCGCATCGAGGGCCTGTGCGGGTTCGGGATGCACCGTAGCGGCGAGCAGGGACGTGGACGGCTCGGCCGGGTCGAGCAGCGAAACAGGCAGCGCCGCGACCACCTCGCGGGCATCGAGCTCGGTGCTGCGGGCACGGCCGTCCGCGTAGGCGTCGGTCTGGCTGATCAGTTCCTCGGTGCCGAAGCTTCCGCGCGGCGGACTGAAGACAGTCGACAACCGCGGGTGCTCGGTGTCGTCCTCCAACGCCAGGATTTCGCGCAGCACGCCCCACATCTGGGCGGACATCGCCTTGGCTGAGCGAAAACGGCGGTTCGGGTCCCGGTCGGTGGCGCAGAGCAGCAGGCGATGGAAGAACTCGTAGCGCGCCAATACCGGCTCGTCGGCGACATCCGGTAATCCATCGAGGTAGCGTCCCTGCTCCATCGGCATGTTCAGGGTCAGCACCGCGAGTATGCGGCCGACGGTGTAGATGTCCGAGGCCACAGTGGGACCGGTCCGCGCGATCTCGCGCGCCTGGAAGCCCCTGGTGCCGTAGAGGTTTCCGTATGCCTCGATGGTGGTGACGGCGCCGAGGTCGATCAGCTTCACCTGGTCCTCGGTGACCATGACGTTGTCCGGCTTGAGGTCGTTGTAGACCAGACCCGTCGAGTGCAGGTATTCCAGCGCGGGCAGGATCTCCAGCAGGTAGGCGATCGCCTCGGTGACCGGCATGCGCTGCGGGCGCCGGTAGGTGTCCAGGATGTCGCGCAGCGTGCGGCCGCCCACGTACTCCATGACGATGTAGCCGATGGGCGTGCCGTCCGGGCCGGGGTGCTCGACGAAGTTGTAGATCTTGACGATGCTGGGATGTGCCACCTCGGCCAGAAATTGGCGCTCGGCCAGCGCCACCGCCTGGGCTTCGGCATCGCCGGCGTGCAGCAGGCCCTTCAGCACCACCCAGCGGTCGCTGACGTTGCGGTCGATCGCGAGGTAGACCCAGCCGATTCCGCCGTGGGCTAGGCAGCCCTGGACCTCGTACTGTCCGGACACCATATCGCCCGCGTGTAGCGAGGGCCGAAAATCATAGGGTGCCCCGCATGTTCGGCAGACGCCCGTCGTTGTGGCAGGCCGGGTT
Organism: Nocardia sp. 2TAF39; assembly: GCF_052114905.1. NCBI lineage: Bacteria > Bacillati > Actinomycetota > Actinomycetes > Mycobacteriales > Nocardiaceae > Nocardia > Nocardia sp. 2TAF39. The sequence continues at coordinate 119,839 of NZ_JBFRFQ010000007.1, read as the reverse complement.
GCCGTCGCCCTGCCGACCGGATTGCCGCAGCGCCAGCAGAATCGCTTGCCCTCGGACACCATGGGATCGGCGAGCACGGCGTCGCGCGGATCAGCGGGCGTCACCGTCGGAATCGGCACCAGTCCCGCGCCGAGCCGTCGCACCGTCGGATGTGACCGCGCGGTCCGCACATTACGCCCCGAGGTGCGCGCCGTTGCCGTCGAGTCCGGCTCCGAATCCGTCCGCCGTGCACCGACATTGCCTGCCGCGACGGTGCCTGTTCCCGTGGTCGGCGGCGGGGTCCTCGGCTCGTCGCGCGCCATCTCGGTGGCCTGCCCGCCCCGCTCGGCGGCGGATGCTTCGGCTGCCTGGTCACCCTCCGACTCGCCATGCGCCGGCGGACCGACCGAACCCGCATTCGGGTCCGCACCCGGATACCTGCCGACTAATCCGGTGTACCCGCCTGCTGTCCCCGCTTCGGGCAGTTCAGGAGAACCCGGCCCTCCGGCGGCGGTTTCGTTCGCGTCGGAATCGGGGTCGGGCCGGGTGTTCATTGCTCGTCAGTCTTGGTAGGTGGGTGGGGGAGGAGCGGGAACGGGGCCGAGCACGGTGAGGTACTGCTGGTAGATCCGGCTCCAGGTGCCGTCGCTGCGGATGCGGTCCAGCGTGCCGTTGACGAAGCGGACGAGATCGTCGGAGCCTTTGGGGATGCCGATGCCGTACGGCTCGACGCTGATGCTGTTGCCGACCAACTCGGTGTACGGGTCCTGGGAGGCAAGCCCGGCGAGGATGGCGTCGTCGGTGCTCACCGCGTCGACCTGGCGCTGCTGCAGAACCACGAGACAGTCGGCCCAGGTGGGCACGGTGAGGATGGTCGCGGTGGGCTGTTCGCGACGGACGTGGTCCAGCGAAGTGGTGCCGGGCACTATGCAGACCCGTCGGCCCGCCAGGTCGGCGAGACCGTTGATCCCGGAGTTCTTCATCGCGAGCACGCGCTGGTTGGCCTGGAGGTAGACGGTGGAGAAGGCGACCTTCTCGCGCCGCTCACAGTTGATCGTCATGGTCTTGGCGACCAGGTCGACGGTGTGGTTCTGCAGCGCGGTCTCGCGTTCGGCCGAGCCGAGGCTGCGGAATTCGATCAGGTCCGGGCTGCCGAGCAGGTCGCGGGCGACCTCCCTGGCGATGTCGGCGTCGAAACCGACGACGGCGCCGGAGACCGGGTCGCGGTAGCTGAACAGATTGCTTCCGGTGTCCAACCCGACGAGTAGCCTGCCGCGCGCCCGGATCGCATCGATCACCGGTCCACGCGCGGCGCCACCTGCTCCGGTGGGACGCAGACTGGCGGTCGGGTCCCCGCACTGCGGCGTTTTCAGCGGCGGCGGCACCGGCGAATCCGTCAGCACCGGAATCGCTTTGGCGGGCAGCGGGGGCGCGGTGTACTCGGGTGTCTTGGTCGGCAGCGGCGCGCTGGAGTCGCTCGCGCAGCCGCTCGCCAGCGCCGTCACGACGAGGGCAACTATAAGGATGCCGCGCGCGGATCTCATCGGTACTCCCGAAGCCGGGGCCAAATGCCGAGTCCGACATAGCCTGCCGCCAGAATGCCCAGCACCATCGCGCCCGCCCCGAGGAAGTCCAGCACGCGGGCCGCCTGGGAGATCTTGCCGCGCAAAGCGTCCCGAGTCTCGGTGATGCCCTGCTCCAGCGAGTGGTCCAGAGCGCTCACCTGCGCGGTGGCGTCCGCAGCGCCTGCACCGGTCGCGACGGAGGCCGCGCTGTTGAAGTCGCCGCGGGCCAGCGCCTCGTTCATGTGCTGATGCGCCACCCGCCAACGAGCAAGCGCCGGAACCGCATTACGGACCTCGGCGGCCGCGGGCGCGGAGCCGGGGTAGCCGCCGAGCAGGTCGGCCAGCCGCTCGATGTCCACGTCGTAGGTACGGTCGTAGTCGCCGGTGGCGTCCCTGCGTACCAGTTTCAGCGTTTCCGCCGCGCGCGCCTGCTGCGCCAGAATCCGGCTCTCGGTCAGCCGCGAGGATGGCACCGCGCCATCGTCACGAGCACGGATCATCGACGTCGCCGACACCGAACCCGCGATCACCGTCCACGCCAGCAGAATCAGCATCCCGACGGACGCGAGCAGGAGTCCGGGATTGACCACCCGCCGCCAGCGCCGCGCAAGGTCCCGCTGCACCCAGACCAGCGCGCCGAGGGTGAGGATCAGCAGCACGATGGCCGGCCACGGCGGGCGCACGTGGTTGCGCTGCGCGTCGGTCACCGCTGCCGAGCGGTGGTTCTGCAGTTCCTCGGCCATCGGTAGCAGCGTCGTCTGCATCTGGTTCGACGCCTCGCTCAAATACGCGGCACCGACCGGATATCCGCTGCGATTGTTCGTCCGTGCCGTCTCCACCAGACCCGAGTACACCGGAAGACCGGTGATTATGCCGGTACGCAGCCGGGCATCCGGGTCGGCCGCCGCGTCCGGGCCGACGTTGCGGTCCGATTGGGTCACCAGCTCCGCCGCCGCCTCGCCCATGGCCTGGGTGTAGCGATCGCGCACGGCCTGCGGCTCCAGTCCGCCCGCGATGAAAGCGGTGCTGGCCGCGGCGTCGGCGATGGACAACGAGGTGTAGAGCCGGTGCGCGGAGTACGAGTCCGGTTCGGTGTCGTAGAGCAGCACGTGCAGGCCCTGCTGGCGGTCGCTGACCGTCGCCGCGGTCACTGAGCCCGCGGCCAGGCACAGGGCGATGAGCAGAAGGCCGACCGCGATCAGCCGGCCCGGCGACGATCTGGCGAAGGACCGCAGGTTGGCTGGGTCGAGGCGCTCGCGCATGAACGCGACCCGCAGCCCGCTCGGATTGTCCCGATCGCCGGGCTCGGCAGCGGACGAAGGCCGGAGTTCGGCTGTCGTCTGCTCGGTGCGAGTCATGTCCACCTCCCCAGTCTGGGCCGCGTGCGCGGATTTCTCGACGGGCCGATCGGACGTTCGATCGCCCCGTGCGTGTTGGTGCGGAGTTTATTGTGGTCATACTGGCGCCGCGGCGTGTGAAACACCCCCGATTGTGAGCAATGCGGAGGGCGGGGCACCCCGCAGTGGGATGAGGATAGGTACGAGATGCGTGGTGACGGTGACGGTTGGTCACATGGCCCGGACGGATTGCGGCACTGGGGCCGCTTCGGCGCTGCCGGTCTACTGTTGCGCGCTCCGCTCGCCGGTGGGGGCTCGGCGGTGCTGCTGCAGCACCGCGCGCCGTGGAGTCATCAGGGCGGCACCTGGGCGTTGCCCGGTGGAGCCCGCGACAGCCACGAGTCCACCGTGCATGCCGCGGTCCGCGAGGCATGGGAGGAGGCGGGCATCGAGCCCGCCGACGTCCGGGTGCGCGGCGAGCGGGTGACCGCATCGGCCCTGAGCGGCTGGACCTACACCACGGTGGTCGCCGACGCTGTCATGACCTTGCCGACGAGCCGTAATCGGGAGAGCACCGAGCTGGCCTGGGTCCCGGAGGGCGAGGTGGACGCCCGTGCGCTGCATCCCGGGTTCGCCGCTGCCTGGCCTACCCTGCGTGCCGCGCCGGCCTGGGTGCGCCTCGCGGAGATCGAGGACGACGGTGCGGTGGCTGCCGCCCTTCCGCGCACACTCGATCTAGCCGACCAGGGCTTCGTCTGGCTGCATGCGGATCCGGACGGGCCAGGCGGCTACGCCAGGATCGTGCCGGCCGACCAGCAGCTGGCCGCCGAATCGACAACGGACGGAAACACCGCGCTGGACACGGTGCTCTCGCTCACGCGCGGCCAATTGCTTTCCTGATACCCAGTGTTTACGTATACACAGTGTTTACGCGTTCGCGAGCAGTGTCGCCTTCAGTTCGCGCGCCGCAGCCTCCGGATCACGCGCCTCGGTGATCGCCCGGACCACGACGACCCGTGTCGCCCCCGCTTCCAGTAGTTGCGGGAGGTTCTCCGCGTCGATCCCGCCGATCGCGAACCAGGGCCGAGTCGGATGGGCGTCACCGGTCGAACGCACCAGCTCGAGTCCGGCCGCCTGCCTGCCCGGCTTGGTCGGCGTAGCCCACACCGGCCCGGTGCAGAAGTAATCGATGTGCTCATCGATCGCGGCGAGTCCCGCCTGGGCGCGGTTGTGGGTGGACCGCCCGATCAGCACGTCCGGTCCGAGAATCCGGCGCGCGTACCAGGGCGGGAGATCGCCCTGCCCGAGATGCAATACGTCGGCGCTCGCGGCCAGCGCGAGGTCGGCGCGATCATTGACCGCCACCAGCGCGCGGTGCCTGCGCGCGGCCGCCTTCAATTCGGCGAGCGCACCGAGCTCGGCCCTGGCTTCCAATGGACCGAACTTCGCCTCGCCGGGCGATCCCTTATCCCGGAGCTGGATGATGTCGACTCCGCCTGCGAGCGCCGCCTCGGCGAACTTGGCCAGATCGCCCCGCTCCCTTCGGGCGTCGGTGCAGAGATACAGCCGCGCGTTTGCCAGACGCTCCCGGGGAGATGTGGGTCGATTCGGGTGGGAGGGTTGCACGCCTTCGACCGTAGCCGCGCTACCGTGGGGATGCGAATAGGAGGCAGGTGGATCGAATGCGGACTCTGGCCGTCGTCGGTGGCGGCGCCATCGGGCTCGCCGTGGCCTGGCGGGCCGCGGAGGCGGGTTGGTCGGTCACCCTGTTGGACCCCGCCCTTGGCACCGGCGCCTCCTGGGTCGCCGGGGGGATGCTCGCACCGCTGTCCGAGGGCTGGCCGGGTGAGGAGCGGGTGCTGGAGTTCGGTGCCGCCTCGCTGGCGCGCTGGCCCGAATTCGCTGCCCGGCTGGACGCCGCGACCGGGGTCTCGGTCTTCGTCGCCGACGAGACCATGACCGTCGCGCTGGACGCGGCCGATGCCGCCGACCTGCGCACTGTGGCCGACTGGGTCGGTGGTCGCGGCCACGAGCTGCGGATGCTGGATCGCGCGGGAGTCCGGGCGCTGGAACCGTCCTTGGCGCGCACGGTGCGCGCCGCCCTGCTCGCGCCCACCGAACCCGCTGTCGACAACCGCGGGCTGGTGACGGCCTTGCGTCGGGCGGCCGACGTGGCGGGCGTGCTGGTTCGCGACGAGTCCGTGGACTCGCTGACGCACCTTCCGCAGGACCAGATCGTGCTCGCCGCGGGCGCCGCCTCGGCGCGGTTGTGGCCCGAGCTGCCGGTGCGTCCGGTCAAGGGCGAGATCTTGCGCCTGCGCCACCGCCCGGGCGTCGCTCCCGCGCCGCGCCGGGTGATCCGGGCCAGGGTGCACGGCAGGGCGGTATACCTGGTTCCGCGCGCCGACGGGATCGTCGTCGGCGCCACGCAATACGAGGCGGGTTTCGACACCGCGGTCACCGTCACGGGCGTGCGCGATCTGATCGCCGATGCGGAGGCGGTGTTCCCCGGCATCGGCGAATACGAGCTTGCCGAGGTGAGCGCGGGCTCCCGGCCCGGCAGCCCGGACAACCTGCCGCTGATCGGCAGGCTCACCGACCGGATCGTCGCGGCTACCGGGCATGGTCGCAACGGCATGCTGACCATGCCGCTCACTGCGGACGCGGTGCTGAGCCTGCTCGGCGGGGCAACCTTGCCTGAGGCGGAAGTCGCCGACCCGCAACGCTTTTCGACGACTGTAGGAGGAATTCGATGACGCTGTCATCCGCCCCCATCGGTGTCACGGTGAACGGTGACGACCATGAGTTCGCCGAACCGCTCACCGTGCGCGAGCTTTTGGCGCGCCTGGACTTGCCATCCCAGGGCGTCGCGCTCGCGGTGGACGGTGCCGTGTTCCCGAAGTCGCGGTGGGACGAACCGGTCGGCCGCGGCTGGCAGATCGAGGTGCTGACGGCGGTCCAGGGTGGCTGAGGAATCCGGTGTGGCCGACGCCCCGCTGCGGATCGCGGACCGCGAGTTCGGCTCTCGCCTGATCATGGGAACCGGCGGCGCGGAGAATCTCGCCGTGCTCGAGGAGGCACTCATCGCCTCGGGTACCGAGCTGACCACTGTCGCCATGCGGCGGATCGATGCCGCGGGCGGCACCGGCGTGCTCGACCTGCTGAAGCGCCTGCGTATCGCGCCGCTGCCGAACACGGCGGGCTGTCGCACTGCGGCCGAAGCGGTGCTCACCGCACAGCTGGCCCGCGAGGCGCTGGACACCAACTGGGTGAAGTTGGAGGTGGTCGCCGACGAGCGCACCCTGCTGCCCGACCCGATCGAATTGGTCACCGCCGCCGAGCAACTCGTCGATGACGGTTTCGTCGTACTGCCCTACACCACCGACGACCCGATCCTGGCGCGCCGCCTGGAGGACGCGGGCTGTGTGGCGGTGATGCCGCTCGGTTCGCCGATCGGCACCGGCCTCGGCATCGGCAACCCGCACAACATCGAGATGATCGTCGCCGAAGCGAAGGTCCCGGTCATCCTGGACGCGGGCATCGGCACTGCGAGCGACGCCACCCTCGCCATGGAACTCGGCTGCTCGGCCGTGCTGCTGGCGACCGCGGTGACCAGGGCGCGTCGACCCGAGCTGATGGCCGCCGCCATGGCGGACGCCGTCCGTGCCGGGTATTCGGCCCGGCACGCGGGACGTATCCCCAAGCGGTTCTGGGCTCAGGCCTCGTCTCCGGCGCTCTGACAGGTACGGAACGCTTGGGCAATCAGCGGACAGCAGAGCAGGATCGATCGGTCTGGTACTTCGCGGGGCTACACCTACGTGAAGTACACGAGCACCCGGCCGGAGTTGTTCGGGTCGGGCTCGCGGCGCACGTACAGCTTCTTGATGTGCTTCTGGTCGAGGAAAGCCAGGACGCGGCTTTGGAGCTGCCCCGAGCCCTTACCGGGGATGATCTCGGCGACGGGCGTCCCGGACTTGGCGGCCCTGAGGAGGAACTGCCGCATGGCGACATCGATGTCGCGGTTGCTGCGAAAGATTGGATGCAGATCCAAACTGAGCACAGGTCGACCCCTTCAACGTTGTGTAAGCGTGAAGCCAGCGTAGGTGCAGCCTCGGCCACTGCCAAGGACCGCCCATTCCACAGGTGGTAGCACTGGCCTGGATTCAATACCCCGAGTCGGCCGAGGGAGCCGGTCATCTCGTAGGCCGAGTCGCGGTCACCGATCCCGCGACCTCACTCAGCCCCTGGTGGCCGTGCAGCCCCCGGAACTCGCGGTCCGCAGCCTGAACGGTGTGGATGTTGTTGTCGCGCTGACCAGTTCGGGTCGCGACTCGAACCATTATGCGATTTTGCCGTGACACCGGAATCGGCGGCACCGGCGCCGACCGGTCCCATACGGTAGACCGAGAATCCTCGCCGAAAGGAAGCCGATCCATGCCGAACCGCGAAGCTCTGCGACCCGCTGGTCTCGCTGTACCGAAACCACCCTATTCAAGCGTGATCGTGAGCGGAGACCTGGTTTTCACGGCCGGTCAGGCGCCGTTCGATGGTGACGGCAACCTCGTCGCCGAGGACTTCGCCGAGCAAACCCACCAGACGCTGCGCAACCTGCGTAGCTGCCTGGAGGCGGCTGGCTGCGGATTTTCCGATGTCGTCAAGGTCACGGCCTACATAGTCGACCCGGCGGACTTCGCTGCGTTCAACGAGATCTATCGGCAGTACTTCACCGAGCCGTATCCCGCTCGCACCACCATCGTCTCCAACCTTCTGGGGTTCAAGGTGGAGATAGAGGCGATCGCGCGTACACCGTAGCCGGGCGGGCGGGAGCAGAGCGCGGCAATACGATCGATCCTCGGGCGCCCGTGTGCAGTTCATCTGCGTCTATCACGGAAGTGGACCGGATCCACTCTGTTCGGAGTGTTTACGAGCCTTCGGGGTGGGTAAGTCGTTGCGGGAGTCCGTCTTCGGTCACATCTCCCAAACTGGGGCAAAGTTCCGGCGCTGTCGGCTTTACTTGATGTTGTGTCCTCCACTTCTGCCGCTGTCACCGGGCTGCCCCCGGTCGTCACAGGCCGCCTCCGCAATACCAAACGCTTCGTCACCGACCCGATTACGTTCCTCTCCGACTCTATGACTCAGCACGGCAACGTGTTTCAGTTTCAGCTGATCAACGGGAGCATGGTCGGGATCACCCATCCGCACCACATCAAGTACATCTTGCAGGAACGCATGGCGAACTTCACCCGCGAGACCCAGATGTACGACATCATCGAACCGTTCATAGGGCGGGGGCTGGCATCCATCGCGGACCACAACCGCTGGCGACGCAACCGGCGCCTCGTCCAGCCAGCCTTTCACCACAAGAAGATCAGTGCGCTCAGTGAGACCATGGTGGCCGAGATCAACTCCATGTGCGACGAATGGGCTGAACATGCCCGCGCCGGACGGACGATCAATATCGGCGAGCAGATGAGCCACCTCACGTTGCGGATCGTGGTGCGGGCGCTGTTCGGATTGGATCCGCAAGGCCCGGAGGTCACCGGCTTCTCCGACGCGACGCAGCGGCTGAATGCCGAACTCGGGAAGTTCGTGCGTATGCCGTTGGTCCCCTTGAAGTTTCCGACGCCGAGCCACCACCGCTTCTGGCGGGCCATCGATGAGATGGACGCCATCGTCTACACGGTGATCAACAAGCTGCGCGATACGGACAGCGGTGGCTTGCTGGCTATGCTCATGAACTCCACGGATGCCGATACAAACGAGAATTTCACCGACCAGGAGCTGCGCGACGAGGTTGTCACCATGCTCTTCGCTGGTCACGAGACCAGCTCCTCGGCCCTGACATCCGCCATTCTGATGCTGCAATTGCATCCGGAGGTGCGTCAGCGGCTGGTCGATGACGTCGACACGGCATTGCCCGGCGGGCATGCCACCATGACCGACCTGCCCGCGCTGTCCTACAGCAAGCAGGTGATGGAGGAGGTGTTGCGGCTCAAACCGCCGGCATGGATGGGACAACGCCGCGCCGACGAGGACGACGAGATCGGCGGCTACCGCATCCCGGCAGGCACTACGGTGATGTTCAGTTACTATCACGCACACCGGAACCCGGAGTGTTGGGACCAGCCGGACACCTTCGACCCGGACCGCTTCACCGCCGACGCGGTCGCCGCCCGTGACCGGAACGTGTACCTGCCCTTCGGCGCGGGCGGACACCTGTGCATCGGCAACGCGTTCGCGATGATGGAGATGCAGCTCGCACTCTCGACCATTATGCGGCGGTTCGAATTGACCATCGAGAACCCGGACCCGACCCCGAGTTCCGCACTAACCCTCAACACCAAGTTCCCGGTCATCGCGACACTGACCGAACGGCGATAGCACCACGCGCAGTACCGTTTTGAACCGCCCTGGCGACTTCGATGAACTCGCCGGGGCGGTTCAATGCTGTCGCCGGGTTCGACCTTGATTTCCACACCGACCACCTGCGCACTCGGGTCAGTGGCTGACCGATCACGCCGCGCGCCATCTACCGATTCATCGAAATGGCGGAGATGAATTGCGGCGCAATGAGTCCGGTGTGCTCTAATCGCACTGCATTGATGAGCAGGATCTCCGCAGTGCACACAATCCACCTCCGACACCCAGAGGGGCATATGGTTTTCCGCGCCGAGACGGCACAAACCCGCCGACGTATAGCGCCCCGGCTCGCCATGGCACTCGCCGGTGCAACGGCCTGGACGGCTGTCGGCGCGGCTCCTGCGCTCGCCGACCCGATCACGGATGCGATGCCGACCGGGGTGGAGGCGAGTTTCGTGATCTTCGATCGCACGACGGGCGCATCGAGCGTGCAGTTCGACGCACACAAGCAGTACCGGGCCGCATCGGTGGTCAAACTGCTCATCGCGCTCGACTACCTGGAATCGCATGACCCACAGGCTATTTCGTCCGACGATTCGGCCAGGTTGCAGGCGATGCTGCGCTCCAGTGACGACGACGCCGCCAGCTACCTGTGGATCGAGAACGGGTGGGACGAGATCGTCGAACGGATGGTCGTCAAACTCGGTCTGACCGACACTGTGCCACCCGCAGACCGCGGGATGTGGGGCTACACGGCGATCAGCGCCGCCGACGTAGTGACGACGTATCGCTATATCCTCGACACTGCGAGCCCGGCCGTCCGCGACTTCATTATGAGCAATCTGCACGAGTCGACGAAATGCGGTCAGGACGGATTCGACCAATCCTTCGGCATAGCTCGCGCCCTCGCCAGTCCCACCAGTGTCAAACAGGGCTGGTCCGGCTTCGGTGACGCACCCGAGCCCGACAACGAATGCGCACCCGAGAACCCGAAACCCCCGATTCCGCCTGGGGCCCTCGATGCCGCCGCCGAGAGCCCCATCGTTATGGGCCGAGACGGTATCGATGAGAACTGGACCTTCACCGAGGGAGACCCGGCCGGCGCACCCGCAATCAACCTCGGCAAGCGAGCCATGCACACAACCGGGACTGTCGGCGAACACGACGAGAAAATCTTCGTTCTGCTGACCCTCGAACCAGCTGGAACCCCATGGGACATCTCATCGCAACGCATCACCCTGCTCACCAAGGCCATCGACCTCGCAAACTGGAGCGAGACGACCGGACTGGGCTCGTACTGACGCGTCAGCTGCTCATCGCCCCCGCACGTCGCTCGTAGCGCGAGCGTGCGAGGTCATAGGCCTTGTGCAGCAGTTCGCGGGTTGCCTTGTCGGCCTGCTGGCCCGGATTCACCACTGCCAACCAGCCGACGGAACCGTAGACCGGGTGTGCGATCACGGAATCGGTGACGCTGGGGTCCATGTCGATGGCTGTTTCGCGTGGCGTGTGGCCGGTCCACTGGATGAAGGATTCCTTCCCGGCGGCGAAGTTGACCCTGAATGCCTCCGGGCGGTCCAGGCGCGACTTCTCGTCGCCCGGATAATCCTTAGTCACGATCGTCGCGAAGGGCTGAGTCGCTTTCGGCACGGCACCATTCGGTGCGTAGTAGAAGAACGTATCGCCCCAGCTGATCTCGGGTGAGCCGTCGTCGGGTCCCGGCCTGAGGGTCAGGACTCCCTCGAGGTTTTCTACCAGGCTGATGATCTCGTCGATGGTCATGCCTCCAGCGTTTCATTAAGGTGCTTGTGGAGACTTGGAGTCGCATTGCCAGGGAGGTCGGGGTGTCAACCCTCAACTCATCGATGCGTACGGTCGACGTCGGGCGACGTGCCGGATACTCCGTGCAACAGGTACGCAACCTCGAGCGTGCCGGAGTGTTGCCGACCGCGGTGCGCACAGTTGCGGGCTACCGCAGGTACGGAGAGATTCACTTGCGTTCCGCGCTCGCTTACCGGGCGCTGGCGGCAGGCGTCGGCCCGGTCGAAGCCAAAAGGATCGTTCGCGCGGTACACCAGGGCCCGATCTCGCAGGTGCTTGCCCTCCTCGACGCGGCGCACGCCCGGCTCGACCGCGAGCGTAGGGACCTCGAGCTCGCCAAGGCGGCGGCCGAGGCGATCTCTGCCGAGCCGATCGAGGACGTCCGCGCATCGGACTCGATGAGCGTGTCCGAACTCGCGGCCGCACTCGGAGTACGCCCGTCGACCTTGCGGCACTGGGACGCCGAGGGGCTTGTCGTTCCTGACCGCGTCTCCACCCAAGGAACGCGTCGGTACTCGCCGGCCCAAGTTCGGGATGCGCGGATCGTTCACCAGCTACGCAGCGCCGGATACCGCATCGACACGCTCCGGGCCCTGATGCCGAACCTGCCGCACCGACACCGATCCGAAGACGTCGCAGCCGCGCTGGCGGCCCGGGACGCGAGTATCGCAGCTCGCTCCCATGCCCTGCTCGAGGCCGCCGCCAGGCTCAGCGCCGTGATCTCGCTGGCCGCCGACTCGCCTCCGTGACCGTGAAACACCCAGGCGAGAAGCGTATTCTTCAGCTTCCTGCGCCGACGGCCTCTCGGTGATCGACACGGTCGGCCAGGAATTTCGCTACCGCCGCGGAATAGGTGCCGGGGTGGGAGAAGCGGAACATATGACCCGTCCGCGCCAGCACGACCTCGGTCGCATCCGGAATGCCGTCACGCATCACTTTGGCGGGGGCTTCACCGACGATGACATCGTGTTCGGGGGTCAGGATCAGGGTCGGGACCGTGACCTGGTCGAGTTTGTCGACGTAGTAAGCCGACAGGGCCGCGGTGATGCGGGCGCCATAGGACTCCGCAGGGGTGTTCTCCCGGAACACGCGGCGGCTTTCGGCCTCGTTCCAGGGAACCTGGCCCTCGCCATCGAACGGGGAGGCCAGGCGGTGGGCGTGAGCGCGCAGGACGATGTGCTGGTAGGCGCCCCCGCGCATCTTGCCCATGGTTCGCATCGCGGTGTTCCAGAACGGGGAGGTGACCGGGTTGGCCGCGAATCCCCCCGACATCACCAGCCCGCGCAAACCTTTCGGCTGCCGAACCGCCAACGCCAGCCCGATCTGAGCACCGAAGGAGTCTCCGACCAGAACATAGTCGTCGAGGTCGGCGACAGCGTCAGCGACGAAGCCGGCATAGATCTCCATGTCGTCGACGGCCTCGGGCAGCTTCAGCAGACGCGCGGGCCGCTCGCTCAGCGAGTCGAACCCGCTGATGTCCCATGGGGCACCGGACATGCAAGGGATGAAAACAAGGGTGGGGTTCTTCTTCGGTGTGTTCGCCATGGCCTACATATTACACGACATGTATGTCGTGTAATATGTTAGCTGGATCACAGGAATTGGCATTGCTGTCACCGGAATATGCGGGCGCCTCCGCATGCTTCAGGACGGCATGGCAACGTTCGAGAACACGCTGACCATCAACCGTCCGATCGCCGACGTCTTCGCATACCTTGCGCAGTTCGAGAACGTTCCGCGCTGGAACTACGCCATCACCGAGACCCGCAAAACCTCCGCAGGCCCGGTCGAGGTGGGGTCGACCTACCGGCAGACCCGATCGATTCCCGAACCGGCTGTGGAAGCGTTCGAGGTCACCGAATTCCAGCCCACAACGGTTGCAGATCCGTGGCCAGTTGGGCCCATTCCCGGCTGTGGTGTCCTACGACCTGGAGTCCGCCCCCGGCGGCACCCTGCTGCGAAACGTGATCGACCTCGAACTGCACGGCCCGCTGCGACTCGCGGGCCCCATCGTCACAGCAAAGGTCAAGTCAGCGGTAGCAGCCAACCTCGATGTCCTCCGGCGACTACTCGAGACATAGCTCCCCCGCCTCTCTGGGTCTTCAGACCGCACCAGTCGGGTGGCGCGGGATTGCATTCAGGTCCTGCATTCGGTGCCGCTTCGGTTCTGGGCTGACCCGACGAGTTATCCGTGTACGCGCGAAATCAGTTGTCCCGATGGCAGTGCACCTCATCCTCGAGATCGTTCGGAGGATCGAGGTCGATGACCGTTCCGTCCTCGTAGACCGCTGCGACCGACCCGTCTGCGCGCTCCAGCCAGCCCTTCGGCGGCATGTTGTCCGGGTCCCAGAGGATTCGCCAGGTCACTGAATGCCTTGCGCGGGCGGCGGTTCAAGTGCCAGGCGAAGGAGCGCGCCGCGTTTGCGTGGACACGGCGGCTCACAGGTCTTGTGGAGGTGCAGGATCCCGCGGGCCCACTCCGGTGACATGGTTACCGGCGGGTACTTGTCGCAGTGGTCGTCGACCCAGCTCATCCGTGGTCCGCCCACTCGCGGATGGCTTCTGCGAATAGTTCGACCGTTTCAACTGGTGGCCCGAAGTATTCGGTCGGCGGTCCAACGAACGGTGCGCGCGTCGGCAAGTCCATGTCGCCGAAGTGGATCTCGAAGGGTTTGTCATTCGCCATGGTCGCCTCCGTCGCCCGTACCGAGGATGTATGCCGTCGCAGAGAGGTACTGCAGGCAGCTGGGGCCGTGGCCGGAGTGGACGTTGACGACGAACTGGGCCTGGGCCAGCGTCCTGAACTCGCCGTCGGCGTAGCAATTGCGGTGGAAGTGGTGCCACTGCTCGGCGTCGGCGAGGGTGGTCACCGGGTGGCCCGCCATGGCTTGACGAGCTTGGCGTCGATGAGGACATCGAGTGCGGCGGCTTTGTCGGCGCACCGTTCGGTGTCGCAGCCGATTCGCGCTTGCCACACCAGGTGTGCATTCTCCGGGGTGTATGGGGTGTCAGGGGCAGGGTGGCAGGTGTCGGCGATCTTCACGGGCCGATCGAAGAAACAGATCGTGGTGTAGAAGACGGCAGTGACCGTGAAGGCGATCAATACTGCGATGGGCATTTCGTCTATACCCCTTGGCACGTTGTGGTGTGGGTGGGTAGCACCCGCCGCCGAGGATTCGGGGATCAACCCGGCGGCGGGTGCTGATCTCAGTCTCAGGCGATTCACCTACTTGTGACCCCGTTGATGTGTTGACACCTGTTTTCCATCGCTACCGTGGGGAAATGGACCAGGGGGCATTACTCCGCGCAGCGCGTGAAACCGCGGGCGTGACGCTTCGCTCAATGGCGCGGATGACGAACTACAGCCCCGCCTACCTGAGCCTCATAGAGTCCGGGAAACGGCCTGCCACACATGAGGTTGTCTGCGCCTACGAAAGGACGCTGGGTGCGGATCTGGAACGGCTGTCGGCGGTTTCGGGCGCACCCGCGAAGGTCGATTCGAGCAGCCTGGATGACGTAGCGGTCATGCTGTCGGCAACACGACGCATCGAGGACGCGACCGGGCCGACTTCGGTTCTGTCGGTCGTGCAAGGCATGTCGACGATGACCGAGCGGTTCGCGGATCACGCTCGCTCTCGTCATGCAGCCGGAGCCGCAGCACTGGCGAGCGAGGTCACCCAGTATCGCGGTTGGCTCGAGCACGCGACAGGTGCCGGTAAAGCATCTCTGCGCAGCCTGGACCGATCAATCGCTCTCGCCGAGCACGCCGGCGGTAGCGACCAGCTCGCGCATGGGCTGAGTTTCAGCGCCTATGTACGGCTCGAGCGTGGCGAGCTCGGCGAAGCGGCCGGACTGGACGACGCCGTGCTGTCAGTGCCGCTGCTGCACCCACTGATTCGCGTGTACGAGCGGTATCAACACGCTCGCGTGCGTGCAATGGCGGGTGATCGGCGCGGCGCCGAGCGTGCCCTACTGCTTGCTGATTCGGAAGCCGACGCGGCCGGAGACGAGCCACCGCCCGACGCCGGATATTGGTACACGCCCGGGTTCTTCGGTCTTCAACGCGCCCGCGTGCTGCGGACTCTGGGCGATGCCGAACGCAGCCGCGAGGTCGTAGCCCAGTCGCTCAAGTCGATGCCGGAAGGCCACAGCACCGCCGAATGGGCGGCGAAGTGGCGGCGAGCAGCGGCCGGGGACAACGACGTACCGCACTGACACGGTGTAACGACAGCAGTTCAACGAAGGCCCGCAACCCAGTTCGATCGGTTGCGGGCCTTCGTGCGTTCCGGTGAGCGTGTAAACAACTTGTCACCGTTCCGGTCGCACAGGGGAGTCCAGGGAAACGCATCAAAGTCCAAAATCCCATGTCACTGGACGTCCCCGTACGGGATTGCACCCACCTGGACAACTCTCTGTCATCCTCGAGGATGACCGGACTCGCCACTTTGTGGGGACGCGCGCCGCCGTATTTTGCGGAATGCTGGGCACATGATCGAGCTGAAAGGCCTGACCAAGCATTACGGGCAGACTGTCGCGGTGCAGGATCTGACGTTCACCGTTCGACCAGGACAGGTGACGGGGTTCCTGGGACCGAACGGCGCCGGTAAGTCGACCACCATGCGGATGATCCTCGGATTGGACAAGCCCACCGCGGGTACCGCGCTGATCCAGGGCAAGCCATACCACGAGCTGGACCATCCGCTGCGGATCGTCGGTGCGCTGCTGGATGCCAAGTGGGTGCATCCGAACCGGTCGGCGCGCGCCCACCTGGAGTGGATGGCCGCATCCAACGACATCGCCAAATCCCGGGTGGAGGAGGTGCTGCGACTGGTCGGCCTGTCGGAGGTGGCGGGCAAGACCGCGGGCGGTTTCTCCCTCGGCATGTCGCAGCGGCTCGGCCTGGCCGGCGCACTACTCGGCGACCCGCAGGTGCTGCTGTTCGACGAGCCGGTCAACGGCCTGGACCCGGAGGGCATCCTGTGGATCCGCCGGTTCATGCAGCGACTGGCCGCCGAGGGCCGCACGGTACTGGTCTCCAGCCACCTTCTTTCGGAGATGGCGCAGACCGCCGAGCACCTGGTGGTGATCGGTCGCGGCAAGCTCATCTCGGACTCGACCACGCAGGAGTTCATCGAGCGCGCCTCGGAGCAGTCGGTGCGGGTGCGTAGCCCGCAGCTCGACCAGCTGCGCAGCGTGCTCACCTCGAACGGCATGACTGTCCGTGAGGACGGCGCGGGCGCCGGCGGCCCCGCGCTCGTCGTCGCGAACGTGTCCAGCGACGCGGTCGGCAAGCTGGCGGGCGCGAACGACATCACACTGTTCGAGCTGGCTCCCCAGCGCGCTTCGCTGGAGGAAGCGTTCATGCGGATGACCGGCGGTGCCGTGCAGTATCACGGCGAAGGCTTCGATCCGGCGGGAGCGACGGGCCCGGAGGCGGCAGCGCGCGTAACCACGCAGGGCACCGCGGACGCCGCGCCTTACACAGCGATGGGAGGTGCGCTCTGATGGGCGTACTGGCAGCAGAACGAATCAAACTCACCTCGACCAAGTCGCCGTGGTGGTGCTCGGCGATTGTCGTCGCCCTCGCGCTCGGCATGTCCGCTCTGCTCGCCTCGGTGGCGCGGGCGTCCTACGGCAAAGAGGGTGCGTTCGACCTGACGGTCTCCACCGCGGTGGCCGGGATCAGCGGATTCGGTGTGATGGTCCTGATGATCATGGCGACGCTCACCGTGACGAGCGAATACCGCTTCGGCATCATCCGCACGACGTACCAGGCAACTCCGCATCGGGCCAAGGTCATTCTCACCAAGGCCGGGCTGGTCGGCGTGTACGGCGCGCTGCTCACGATTGTGCTGGTATTTCTCGCCTACCTGGTCGCCAAGGCGCTCGGTGGGGCGGACGCGGGCGCGACCCTGACCCTGTCGACCGGGGACGACTGGCGCGAGGTCTACGGCATCCCCATCTACACGTTCCTGTGCGTCGTCCTCGCGGTCGGCATCGGCGTGCTGGTGCGACAGTCCGCTGCCGCGATCTCGCTGATCGTGCTGTGGCCGCTGCTCATCGAGGGCCTGCTCGGGGCATTCGGCAGTTTCGGTCGCAACGTCACCCCGTTTCTGCCGTTCGCGAATGCGAGCCACTTTTACAGTGCTTCCGCTACCACCGCCAACTGGCACTGGGGGCCCGGGGGCAGCCTGCTCTACTTCACCGTGTTCGTCGCGATCGTGTTCGGCGCGGCCCTGGTCATGGTGAATCAGCGCGACGCCTAGCGGACAGCTGCCCGAGTCGCTTTCCCTCGCCACTCGGGTTGTGGGGCGCCGACCTTGTCGGGAGGTTCGCGCGTCCTGTCCACCGCCTTCCACTGCCCGGTCGGCGGTGCGGCCATCGGCCCGGTGCGATACGTCGCGCCGGGCCGATCGTGCTTTTCCTGGGGATTCGTTTGTGCGACACATCGTTTCCGCCGGTGGTGCCCGCTCGGTGGCATCAAGTCAGCAACCAACTCGTTATCCATCGCGGACCCTCGGATGGCGCGCTGGCGCGGGAGTGGGTGGCGTAAACGTAGCCCGCCTACTAAGGGGTGGCTGAGATACGCTCGGGGCGTGAGCGAAACACCTTCCGGCGGTGCTGAGCCCGGGTCGGGGGCGGAGGGCGATGGCGGCGTACCGCCCGAGGTCGTCATCCCGTCGGCACCGTCCGAAGCGTCTGGTTCTTCCCGCCGTTCCGCTGCCGGACTGCGTCGTGGCCAGCTGTCGGCGCTGATGAACGCGGCCAATCAGCGGCCGGATCTGATCGGGGCATTACGCAAGGCCAGGGAGCAGCTGCCCGGTGACCCGTCTTTCGGTGACCCGCTGTCTGTTTCCGGCCCCGGCGGCGCACGGGCGGTGGCGCGGGCCGCGGACAAACTGGTGGGTGACACACCGAGTGCGGCCCGCGAAATCGGCTTCGGCGCCCTGCAGGTCTGGCAGGCCATGCTGGAACGCGTCGGCCGCGGGCAAGGTGGCCAAGAGATAACTGTCATGTTCACCGATCTGGTGGCCTTCTCCAGTTGGTCCCTGTCGGCGGGCGACGAGGTCACCCTCGAATTGCTGCGCGGCGTCGCCAAGGCCATCGAGCCGCCGATCGCCGAGCGCGGCGGGCAGGTCGTCAAGCGGATGGGCGACGGCCTGATGGCAGTGTTCCCGTCCGCGGATCGGGCGGTGCGCGCCGCGGTGACCGCCGGCGACAACCTGGCCGACGTGCAGGTGCGCGGCTATCGACCGACGATGCGCATCGGCCTGCACACCGGCTCGCCACGTGAGATCGGCGGCGACTGGCTCGGGGTGGACGTGACCATCGCGGCTCGGGTCATGGAGGCAGGCGGCAATGGCAACACCATGCTGTCCGAGGCGACGCTGCAGGCGCTACGGCCGGAGACGCTGACCGATCTGGGTTTCGCGGTCAAGCCGTACCGGCGCGGCTTGTTCACCGCTCCGCTCAGTGGAGTCCCGCAGGACCTTCGGATCTTCCGTCTGTCGCGGCGCTAGCCGAGCCACCAGGCGAGGGCGCCGGCCGCCGCGAGGACGGCGCAGACCGCGAGCGCGAGGGACAGCGGCCGAGCCGTCTTCCATGTGGTGTAGGCGCCGCCGAGGAGGAAGCCGGCCAGGGCGAACAGAATGATCACGGCGACGTCGGTGGGCACGGTGCTCATTTTGCTCTATCCGGCCGCCGTCGCCGCGCTGCGGGGTTGCGGACCCGTGTGTCGGTTCTCATCTGATCTGGCGAGGCTGGTGGGGATTGACCCGGGACTCGCCAGGTGGGGTGGGCGGTTATCGGTGATCGTTTCTCATTTGAAGTGGCGGATTGCTGGGAGGATGGCGGTCATCACGTAGCGGTTGCAGGGCCGGTGGTTGTTGTGGTCTCTTGAACGTCTATGAAGCATCAACGCCCGGCCACCGCCAGTGCTGTCACGGACGGCATGAAACTGCACCGACATTCGGTGCGGTGGTCGGATCGCGTCCGCACGGTCATCACCCTTCGGCCCGGTACGCATGCCCGTTTCAGCACGAACCGTTTTCACGAAACCTGGCATGTACTCTCGGATGGCCACGGCGCCCGGCTGCTGGCGCGATTGCTGTGGGGCCTGTCGTATCAGGCTCGGCCCGGCACCGTCGTGCTCATCGATCGTCCGTTTCTCACCCCGAATCCATTCGATGCCGATCCGGCCGACCCGATCGTGCTGGTTCCCGGCTGGTGCACCGGTTTCGACGATCGTGCGGCCCGACGAATGCGCAGCCGATTGCCCCTGCGGCACCCGGATGGCACGGTGCGCTGGCGTACTTTCGGCTTGGATCGGGCACTCGAACCCGAAGCCCTCGAAAGTTGGCGAGATCGCGAGCGCTACCGCAAGGACACGGGGAGAGTCGCGCGTCGCTGCGGACTGCTCGTCCTCACCCCCGGCACTCCGTACGAAGCCCGCAGCTGGGCACTGCAGGCGGCCGGTCTCGATCCGAGCGACCGGTGGGGTACCGATTACACGGAACTCGGCTCCGGGGACCACGGGTACGAGGGCGAAGTGCAAATCTTCCGGCGTTTCCGCCCCATGGTGAGTGTGGCCTCCCGAGCCCGCGCGCAGGTCCTTGCTCGCCCCTGCCCGCCGACCGGCCCCGACGACCTCCGACCGGCCGTGTGGCGGGAGGCGGAACGCGTTCGCGGCGACGCCCATCTACGGATTCGCGAATGGCAAGGCCGCAGCTACCAGCTCGGCCGAGCTGCCGCCGTCATGCTCGCCCGAGCCGATATTTCGAGCCTCGACGACCTTGCGGAAGTCGGTCCGGTCGAGGCATACCGCCGCATGCGCGCGGCCGGGGTACCGGGTCTCGATCGCGAGATGCTCTGGGCGATGGAGGGCGCGCTCAGCTATCGCGACCGACGCAATATCTCGACCGATCGGCGTCAGGAACTGCTCGCCGAACTCGGTGACGAGCCGACGCGCCCGCCGATGGCGCAACGTGGTGGCCGCGCCCCTGCCCACCGGGGGCTATATCGGAGGGAACAGGGATTCAGACGCCGCTCGTAATCAGGTCGGCGTCTCGTATCGTCGGACTGGCGCAGCGAAATCGGCGCCTCCCGCGGCGTGTGCGCAACCTGGGTGGTTTCTCATTTGAAGTGGCGGATTGTCGGCAGGATGGCGGTCTGGTAGTTGGGGTTGTAGGGGCGGTGGCTGCGGACGCGGCGCCAGTAGTCGTGCCGTGTCGGTTGATGGCGTTTGCGCTGGTCGATGACCCATCCCTTGATCGGGTCGACGTTTGTAGGACCAGGCAAGCCGGCGGCCGAATTCCCGGGGCTGTCCGAGTCGGCGGGCTATGAGTTCGTAGAACTGGAGCAGGTCGAAATCGCCGTGGGCCATAGCGACGTGGCGGCGCCATTCCAGGTCGCAGAGCACTGTGGCGATGGTGACCGCTTCAGGCAGCACCAGCAGGCCCGGTGGCGTGCCGGGGGCCGCTCTCAGCGCGGCCGCCCGCTGGTCCCAGCGGGTGTGCAGATGTTGGAATCTACTGTTGCGGCTTCGGAACCATTACCGCGCAACGTATTCCGCAGCTGCGAGCTGTTTCATTGTCCAGTCCCGGTCGCCGGTGTCCGAACACAATCGGTTCAGGCGGCGGTGCGCGCCGAGGACGGCTCCGGAGCCGGACAGGTCGACCTGTTGGGGTCTGGTGTGGGTGATGCGGACCCATCGGCGATGCCGCCGGCAGACCTCCGGAGCCGATAGGTCGTGGACCCTGATTCGTGGCTGCCCGGGCAAACGCGCGACGCATTCCTGACAGTGCTCACGCAGCCTCACGGAGCGGTGACCGTGGAAGGTCGGCGTGGCCGGGTCGGGCCCGGGGCTGGTCGCGGCCAGCGCAGGCAGTGCTCTGCGCAGCCTGGCAGCCGGCATCCCGGTGAAGATTTCCAGCCGCCGCGCCGCAGCCGTGTTGAGTGTGATCTCGTAGTGCTCGGGCCACGACGCGACCGGTAGTGCGCCGCGGGGTTCTCCCAGCGCCCGCAGCAGCAGGGTCGGGCGAGTCAGGGCGTTGGCGTCGGCGAGCCGGAAAATGTAGGACACCAATGTTTCTGCATGGACCGGCCGGACGCGGACGGGCAGGAGTCCGGCGGGGTTCTGCCATGGCTTCACCGGCCGCTCCTGCCGCGGGCGGCGGGCTTGTATTGCGCTATCGCGGCGCCGTCGAGCAGGACCGCATCCAGGTGGGCTTTGGTGATCTTCTCGGTGCCGTCGCTGATGGCGTCGTTGGCGGCGTCGTAGATGAGCTGGTCCAGGCTGCCGATCATGCCGCCGGTGCGTGCATGCAGGTAGGGCGCGGACTCGATGAGGGTTCCGGGTTTGTGCCGGTGTAGGCGCAGGGCGTGTTCCATCGTTGCGACGAGCTTGGCCCAGTCCTGTTTGTCGGCCTCGGTCCGATAGGTGAACGGGCCGGTCTTGACCGGGATGAACCGGCCCAGGATCTGACGGCCGCGGGCCCCGGAGAACAGGTTGGATTCCTCGAGGTCCAGTCCTGCGAAACAGAACGTGGCCGCGACGTGGTCGAAAAAGTATTTCAGCTGGTCAGCAACATGACGGCCTTTCTTGGTGGTCAGATCCAACCGGTGGATCTCGTCGACGAGGACCATGCCGGTGCGGACCCGGCGCATCACCTCGGCGACGGTGTGCGCGACATCTTGCGGGTTGTCGAGCCGGCTCACCGGCAACCCGAGGAACGCCGCCATTTCCTGGGCGAGCGCTTTCGGGTGTGTGTCGGGCGGGATCTCGATGTAAACGACCGGGATGCGGTCGGGATCGGGCCGATAGCGGCGTTCCAGATCGATCTGGAATCTCTTGCCCAGCTGGGTGATCGAGGTGGATTTGCCGGTGCCGCTGGCCCCGGATACCAACAGCCCGCGACGGCCCAGCTGCTTGCCACGGTTGTTGATCACCAGTTTCTTCCCCTGGTGAATGATCCGGCGGATGTCTGGGGTGGCGACCAGCAGCAGCGACGAGTGATAGTCCTGGCGGGCCTCGCTGTAGAACTCGCGCTCGAACCCGTCGAGGCGGTCGAAGTCGGCGACCGGCAGCAGCCTCGGTGGTTCGGGGGATGTCTGCGCGGCGAACGACGCCCACCCCTGCTTGGCGGACAGCGGGTGGCGGATCCCGGGTTCGGCTGGGGTGAGGGTCACCAGCGGCCTCCAAGGTCGTCGGCGAACGGGTCGAACATCCCGAACGGCACCACCTCGGCGGCCACCACTTCGACCTGGACCTCATCGGTCGCGCCGTCGGGATCTGCATCTTCGGCGGTGCTGTGCGCGGGAGGCAACGCCGTCGGCGGCGCAGTGCTCAGCTCGGCGGGCAGGTGGTTTGTCATCTCGTGGGCCGAGCGGGTCCGTGCCATCACCCGATCGGCGCCGGGGCCGGTCTCGGCGCGGCGCAGCAGCGCCGCCAGGATGACCGCGACGGCCATCTCGTTGGTGTCATCGACGCCGCGCTGCGCTGCGATCTTGCGCGACGCCCGCCAGGTGAAGTCCGCGAACGGCTGCCCCACCACCGCCTGATGAGTCCACGGCGCGGTCATCCAGCCCTGGCCATGGTGATTACGCACCCAGATCCGTGACACGTCGTAAGGGTCGAAATGGACCTCCCATCGACCGCCCTTGCTGGTGACACCCGAACTCTGCCCGGCCCAGAGCCGCAGCTCGGGGCTGTTGTAGGTGCGGTACTCGATCTGAACGCCGGTATCGGTGATCGCCCGCCAGTCCGCGGGCAGCAACTCGATGTAGTCCTCACCGGTCAACGCGACCGGGACATAGCCCGCAGCCGCGACCAACGTCGCGTAGGCGTCGTTCGGCGAAGCCGCCTGATCGGGGTTGAACGGGTGGCGTAGTCCATCGTGGGGCCGGGTTTGCCACCCGCAGATAACCCACTCGTCGAACAATTCCTGAAGTTCGGGCAGTGACCACACGGCCCGCTCGGCGACATCAGCGCCGCGACGGGTGACATCACGGCCGGTATAAGCCGCGACGTTCTGACAGAACAGCATGTTGATCGAGGAGAAAGTGCGTTCGACGATCGCCTTGTCGGTGGCCGTCAACTGGTGCGCCGGTTGCACCGATATGCCCAAGGTGTCCGCAGCACGCAGAAACACCTCCGACAAGAACACCTTGCCGTGATCGATCACCACCGTGTCCGGGACGATCACCGGCTTGGCCGCCGCCATCGCCAGCCGTGTGTCCAGGGTCACCAGGCGCTGATGCGGGATGCGGGAGGCCGCCATCGACAACGCCTGATCCCAACCGGGGCGCATCGGCTCCGGGACCGTGGACCGTGCCAACAGCAACGCCGCGTCGACCGCTTTCGCGCCGACCGGGCGCAGCACCCCGGCGCATATGGTGCGGGTCGCGATGTCGATCGCCAGCACCAGCTCAGCCCGGCCGATCACGCCGTCGTCCATCACCGCCATCACATCCAGTGGTGTCGCGTCGATCTGCACCTGCTCACCCGGCCGCGCCGCGATGGTCGCGGTGTAAGGGCGGGCAGGCTTGTTCGCGGTCTGGCGTCGCGTGACCGCCGAGGAGAACGTGTGCCGACCCTTCGACAGCACGTCCAACAACCGGTAAATCGTTGCCTGCGACGGCATCTGGACCACATCGGGGCCGTGCTCGGCGTCGAGCAGCTCCCGGATCTGCCGTATTGCTCGCGACCGGGTACCCGTCGACGTGCCGGTCTGCGACCCAACCACCACGGTCGCAGCCGCGACCACTCTTTCGTCGACACCGCCCGTCGGCTCCGCCGTGCGAACGTAGCGAGTGTCGACCAATCCCCATAATCCCTGGTCACGGTAGCGGGCACGCATCCGCTGAACAGTGCGGACACTGGTCTTCTTCGACCACGCCGCAGTCAACTCGGCGGCCTTGGCCTTCTCCCGCGCCGCCATCGTCTGAGTCATCGGGTCAAACTCCCGGCGCGGCCGCGCATCCTCGGCCGCAGCTGACGGCAGCCCTGTTTCGATCTCGACCAGGTGCCGCTCCCACTCCCGCGCAGCAACCACCACATGATCAGGAAGCGACTCGAGCAGGGCAACAGGCTCCACCTTCGGCGCCGGAGCCGCGCCCACCAGCTCGAAATCCTCCGCTGCCAGCAGATACGACAACGCAACCACCGTTGTCTCGCCGGAATCCGACAACAACCGCAGCGTGGTGCCCGACAACGCGACCACCGTATGACACTCCCCGACGAAGACCACCCTGTCCTCAACCCGCAGAACACCCGGACGCGCGATCATCGCCCCCCTCCCGCCGACACCAGTTCCTCCGCCAGATCCGCCACTCTCGCCACTCTCGCCAAATTCGCCACATGCGGTGCGCACCGAACCTCGGTGCGATGTGACAGCACCACCGACAGATCCGCCACCAGCACCTGCTTCCAGATCAGGTGAAAGAGCACCGGCAACGTGCCCAACGGGTCACCAGCGAGCTCGGCACCGTCCATCAACAGCCGCGGCCCGGCGAACACCTCCAACAGCCGCGCCGCAACCGCCGCATCGAAAACAGCGTGGATGCCGATACCCCGCCAGCCACTTCTGGTTGGCGGCCACCACGCCGTCGAGCCGGTCCCAGACCGCATACCGCCAGCTCAACGCCGCGCACGCAAGGCCGGTCGCATCGAACGCCTCACGGTCACGGTCGCCGATCAACTGCAACGGCCGCGAGTCCAGCACCATTACTAGCCATCGACCGAGCGCACCAAAAAGTCCGGGGCGTGACGGCGCTGCTTCCCGTCGTCGGGCGTCCAGACCAGCCAAAACGGCTGAGACACGATCCCCACCACGGAAGCATCGAAGTCCAAGGCCACCAGATGATCCCGCTCAACCCACGACTCGAACCCGATCCGACGACCCAACGTCGCCGACCAATACCACCCCGAAAAATTCCGCTGACCTCGATACGACGGAAACGACCGCACCGGCCGCTGTAACTCGCCCACCACATCCGGCAGCCACTCCCACGGCACCCGCCGCTCCACACCGGCCTCGGTGACGAACACCACCTCGAAACCCTGACCAGACCCCAACTGCCCTACCTGTCGCTCCAGCACCGGGACATCATCCCGGCAACCTCGCCATTCCAGGTGAGAACTCGCCACGACTTCGCCACTTCAGATGAGAACTCGCCACTTCGGCTGAGAACCGACATTGCGGACCCGTCTCCCGCGATCGGCGGAATATTCGTCACAGCTAACAAGCACGCACGCTTGCTTTTTTCCGGGCCGGGTGTGATGCTGGTCGCGGAACCGAACTTCACGGGTGCGGCACACTGCCGCGCCCACCCGGCACGCCGCAAGAACGCAAGGAATGCTGTTCGGTTACCGCACAGAACGCTCGGACGGACCAACGCCCGGTCGACACAGGGAGCGCTCGGACGAACGCATGTCCGGTCGCCGCGAGGAGTGCTCGGACGGACGGACGTCCGGTCGCCGCACAGGAGGGAGGCAGTTCCCGCTGATGAGTATGCTGGCCGCCGACCCGGAGATACTCCGGATCGGCAACTGTTCCGGCTTCTACGGTGATCGGCTCGCCGCCATGCGCGAGATGCTCGATGGCGGGCAGCTCGACGTGCTCACGGGTGACTATCTCGCCGAGCTGACCATGCTGATCCTCGGCCGGGACCGGATGAAAGATCCGAGTCTCGGCTACGCCAAGACCTTCGTCAAGCAGGTCGAGGAGTGTCTCGGGCTCGCCTTGGAACGCAACGTGCGGATCGTCGTGAACGCGGGCGGCCTCAATCCCGCCGGGCTGGCGGAGAAACTGCGCAAGGTCGCCGCCGACCTCGGGTTGGACGCGAAGATCGCACACGTCGAGGGCGACGACCTGGGCGCGCGCGCCGGTGAACTCGGTCTCGGCGCGCCGCTGACCGCCAACGCCTACCTCGGCGCTTGGGGCATCGTCGAATGCCTGAACGCGGGCGCGGACATCGTGGTCACCGGCCGGATCACCGACGCATCGGTGGTCCTCGGCCCTGCTGCCGCGCATTTCGGTTGGGGCAGAACCGATTACGACCAGTTGGCCGGTGCGGTGGTGGCGGGACACGTCATCGAGTGCGGTACCCAGGCCACCGGAGGCAACTACGCCTTCTTCACCGAACTCGCCGACCTCGGCAGGCCAGGCTTCCCGCTCGCCGAAATCCGCAGGGGCGGCAGCAGCGTCATCACCAAGCATGAAGGCACCGGCGGCGCGGTCACCGTCGACACCGTCGAGGCCCAGCTGATGTACGAGATCCAGGGCGCCCGCTACGCGGGACCCGACGTGACCTCCCGGCTGGACACAATCCGGCTCGACCAGGCGGGCCCGGACCGGGTGCTGATCAGCGGCGTCACCGGTGAGGCCCCGCCACCGCGGCTCAAGGTCTCGCTGAACACGCTCGGCGGGTTCCGCAACGAGATGGAGTTCATCCTCACCGGCTTGGACATCGAGGCGAAAGCCGCACTGGCGCAACGACAGCTGGAGTCTTGGCTGCCGACGCGGCCTGCGGAGCTGACCTGGACCCTGGCCCGGCTGGATCGACCGAACGCCGACACCGAGGAACAGGCCAGCGCGCTGCTGCGCTGTGTGGTTCGCGACCCTGACCCGAACAAGGTCGGCCGCGCGTTCTCCAATGTCGCGGTGGAACTGGCGCTGGCCAGCTACCCGGGGTGCAGCTTCACCACGTTGCCCGGCAACGGATCTCCGTACGGCGTGTACACGCCGGGGTTCGTCGATGCCACCGAGGTGCCGCACACGGCGGTGCTGCCGGACGGCACCCGCGTGGCCGTCGCGCCGTCGACCGACACGGCGGATTTGACTGAAGTGGCTGAGCCGCCTGCTCCGGAACCTTTGCCCACCAACGAAACTCGCCGTGCGCCGTTGGGCACGATCGCGCTCGCCCGTAGTGGCGACAAGGGCGGCAACGCCAACATCGGAGTGTGGGTGCGCACCGACGAGCAGTGGCGCTGGCTGGCGCACACGCTCACTGTGGAGCGTGTCAAAGAGATGCTCCCGGAGGCGGCCGCACTCACCGTCACCCGGCACGTCCTGCCCAACCTGCGGGCGCTGAACTTCATCATCGAAGGTCTGCTCGGTCAGGGCGTGGCCTACCAGGCCCGCTTCGATCCCCAGGCCAAGGGACTCGGCGAATGGCTGCGGTCTCGTCACCTCGACATTCCAGTGGAGCTACTGCCATGACTACACTGTGGGAAACACCGGAACGGCGCGAATTACGTTCCACCGTGCGCAGTTTCGTGGATCGCGAGATCCTGCCGTACCTGGACGGCTGGGAGCGCGAGGGTGAGATCCCGCGCGAGCTGCACAAGAAGGCGGGCGCCCTCGGCCTGCTCGGCCTACAGTTCCCGGAGTCCGCGGGCGGTTCCGGCGGCGACGACGTAGACGCCATGATCGTCTGCGAAGAGATGCACCAGGCCGGCGCGTCCGGCGGACTGTTCGCTTCGCTGTTCACCTGCGGCATCTCGGTACCGCACCTCATCGCCTCGGGCAATGCCGAGCAGATCGAGCGCTGGGTGCGTCCGACGCTCGCGGGCGAGAAGATCGGCTCGCTGGCGATCACCGAGCCGGGCGGCGGCTCCGACGTCGGGCACCTCACCACCACTGCCCGCCGCGACGGCGACCATTACATCGTCAACGGCGCCAAGACCTACATCACCTCAGGAGTGCGCGCCGACTTCGTGGTCACAGCAGTGCGCACCGGAGGACCCGGCTCCGGGGGCATCTCGTTGCTCGTCGTCGACAAGGGAACCCCGGGCTTCAGGGTCAGCCGGAAGCTGGACAAGATGGGCTGGCTCGCCTCCGACACCGCCGAGCTTTCTTACGTGGATGTCCGTGTGCCGGTGGAGAACCTGGTCGGCCAGGAGAACTCCGGTTTCTACCAGATCGCGGGCGCGTTCGTCAGCGAGCGCGTCGCCCTTGCGGTGCAGGCGTATTCGAGCGCGCAGCGCTGCCTGGACCTGACCCTGGAATGGGTACGCAACCGAGAAACCTTCGGCCGCCCGCTGATCAGCAGACAGGCGGTGCAGAACACGGTCACCGAAATGGCAAGGCGCATCGATGTCGCCCGCGTCTACACGCGCGATGTGGTCCAGCGCAGCGCCGAAGGTGAGACGGACCTGATCGCCGAGGTGTGCTTCGCCAAGAACACCGCCGTCGAGGCGGGCGAGTGGGTGGCCAACCAGGCCGTGCAGCTGTTCGGTGGTCTCGGCTACATGCGCGAATCCGAGATCGAGCGGCAATATCGGGACATGCGCATCCTCGGCATCGGCGGTGGCACGACGGAAATCCTCACCGGATTGGCGGCAAAGCGATTGGGGTACCAGGCATGACCGGTCAGGCCCGGAGGCGGCAGCCCGCGTCACCACGCAGGGCCCCGGTGATGCCAGAAAAGGACACAATATGACCGTATTGCGCAGCACCCTGGACACCGCGTCGCTCGAGTACACCGCGGCCGCGGACGCCATGAGCGCCAAGCTCACCGAGGTCGAGGCCGAGTTCGCCAAGGCCATCGCGGGTGGCGGCCCGGACAAGCTGGCCCGGCATCGCAAGCGCGGCAAGCTGACCGCGCGCGAGCGCATCGAATTGCTCGTCGACGAGGACTCCCCGTTCCTGGAGTTGTGCCCGCTGGCGGGCTGGGGCAGTGAATTCCACGTCGGCGCGAGCACCGTCGCGGGTATCGGCATCGTAGAAGGCGTCGAGTGCATGATCGTCGCGCCCGACCCCACCGTGCGCGGTGGCACCTCGAACCCGTGGACACTGCGAAAGACGTTGCGCATCAACGACATCGTGCGAGAGAACCGGCTTCCGGTGATCTCGCTGGTGGAGTCCGGTGGCGCGGACCTGCCCACGCAGAAAGAGGTCTTCGTCCCCGGCGGCCGGATGTTCCGCGATCTCACTCAGGCGTCGGCGGCGGGTATCCCGACAATCGCGCTGGTGTTCGGCAACTCCACCGCGGGTGGCGCCTACATCCCTGGCATGTCCGACCACGTGGTGATGATCAAGGAACGTTCCAAGGTGTTCCTCGGCGGCCCGCCGCTGGTGAAGATGGCCACCGGTGAGGAATCCGACGACGAATCCCTCGGCGGGGCCGACATGCACGCGCGGATCTCCGGCCTGGCCGACTACTACGCGCTCGACGAGCAGGACGCGATCCGCATCGGCCGCTCCATCGTCAAGCGGCTGAACTGGCGTAAGCAGGGGCTCGCCCCGCGTGCCGAGGTGATCGAGCCGCTCTACGACCCGGAGGATCTGCTCGGCATAGTCCCCCCGGATCTGAAGATCCCGTTCGACCCGCGCGAGGTGATCGCCCGCATCGTCGACGGTTCGGATTTCGACGAGTTCAAACCGCTCTACGGCAGCAGTCTGGTGACCGGATGGGCGGAGCTGCACGGATATCCGATCGGCATCCTGGCGAACGCGCGCGGCGTCCTGTTCTCCGAGGAGTCGCAGAAGGCCACCCAGTTCATCCAGCTGGCCAACAAGACCGACACACCACTGCTATTCCTGCACAACACGACCGGCTACATGGTCGGCAAGGAATACGAACAGAAGGGCATCATCAAGCACGGTGCGATGATGATCAACGCGGTCTCCAACTCGAAGGTGCCACACATCTCGGTGCTGATGGGCGCGTCCTACGGCGCGGGCCACTACGGCATGTGCGGCCGGGCCTTCGACCCGCGTTTCGTCTTCGCCTGGCCCAGCGCGAAATCCGCCGTCATGGGCGGCGCACAGCTGGCGGGTGTCGTCTCGATCGTGGGCCGGGCGGCCGCCGAGGCGAAGGGGCTGCCGTTCGACGAGGACGCCGACGCCGGGATGCGCGCCATGGTCGAGGCGCAGATCGAAGCCGAGTCGCTGGCCATGTTCATGTCCGGGCGGCTGTACGACGACGGCGTCATCGATCCGCGCGATACCCGCACCGTGTTGGGAATGTCCTTGTCGGCCATTCACAATGCCCCGATCAAGGGCGCCGACGGCTTCGGCGTCTTCCGAATGTGAGGCGCGCCGTGTCCAACTATCCCCTCGCTCGGCCGATCACGAACGTCCTCGTAGCCAACCGTGGCGAGATCGCCCGCCGAGTGTTCGCCACCTGCCGCCGGATGGGCCTCGATACCGTCGCGGTGTACTCCGACGCGGACGCCGCCGCGCCGCATGTGGCCGAAGCCGACACCGCCGTCCGGCTGCCCGGCAACACACCGGCCGAGACCTATCTGCGCAGTGAACTGATCATCGAAGCCGCGCTGGCGACCGGCGCCGACGCCATCCACCCCGGATACGGATTTCTTTCCGAGAACGCCGAATTCGCCAGAGCAGTGCTCGATGCCGGGCTGGTATGGATCGGCCCTCCGGTCGAGGCGATCGAGCAGATGGGCTCGAAGGTCGCCTCGAAGAAGCTGATGGATGTTGCCGGCGTCCCGGTGCTCGCCGAACTGGATCCGGACGAGGTCACCGCGGCGCATCTGCCGGTCCTGATCAAGGCCTCCGCGGGCGGCGGTGGCCGCGGCATGCGGGTGGTGCGCGACCTCGCCGACCTGACGCCTCAGATCGACGCCGCCCGGCGCGAAGCGGAATCCGCGTTCGGCGATCCGACGGTGTTCTGCGAGCGCTACCTCGAGACGGGCAGGCACATCGAGGTCCAGGTGATGGCGGATGCCCACGGCACGATCTGGGCGGTCGGCGAACGCGAGTGCTCTATCCAGCGCCGCCATCAGAAGGTGATCGAGGAGGCCCCTTCGCCGTTGGTCGAGCGCACCGAGGGCATGCGAGCGCGACTGTTCGAGGCGGCGCGGCTCGCAGCGGGCGCGATCGGCTACACCGGTGCGGGCACCGTGGAGTTCCTCGCCGACGAACAGGGTGAGTTTTTCTTCCTGGAGATGAACACGCGCCTACAGGTAGAGCATCCGGTCACGGAGTGCACCACCGGTCTGGATCTGGTTCGGCTGCAACTGGATGTCGCCGTGGGTGGCACGCTGCCCGCCGAGCCGCCCGCGATGCACGGGTATTCGATCGAGGCGCGGCTCTACGCCGAGGATCCGGCGCACGAATGGCAGCCGCAGAGCGGAACCGTACATCGGATCGATATCCCCTTGGTGGCAGCCGAATTCGATCTACTCGACCGGCCGGGCGTGCGGTTGGACACGGGAGTTGTGGCCGGCTCGGTCGTCGGCGTGCACTACGATCCGATGCTGGCAAAGGTCATCTCCTACGCCGAAACCCGCGGCGAGGCGGCACGACTGCTGGCTGCCGCACTGCACCGAGCGAAGATCCACGGCCTGGTCACCAACCGGGACCTGCTGGTGCGGGTGCTGCGCCATCCGGCCTTCCTGGCCGGTGCCACCGACACCGCGTTCTTCGCCACACACGGCTTGGACACCCTCGCCGCGCCGCTGGTATCCGAATCAGAGGAGGCGCTGTCGATCGTCGCCGCCGCCCTCGCCGACGCGGCCGCGAACCGCGGCAGCGCCCGAGTGGGCGGTGGATTGCCCAGTGGTTGGCGGAATCTGCCCTCGCTGTCGCAGCGCAAGTCCTACAAGAGCCGGGCCGGTGGGATACACGAGATCGGCTACCGGTTCGGTCGGACCGGCGTCACGGTGGACGGCCACGACGGGCTCGAACTCGTCGAGTCCGCTCCCGATCGGGTGGTCCTCTCCGTGCCCGGTCCGAGCGGACCCGTGCGTAGGCATTTCGACGTGGCGCGCTACGGCGAGCAGATCTGTATCGATTCGCCTTTCGGTCCCGTCACCGTGCGCAGGCTGCCGCGCTTCAGCGATCCCGCCGATCAGGTGGCCACCGGCTCGCTGCTCGCGCCTATGCCCGGCAGCGTGATCCGGCTCGGCGCGGAGGTGGGCAGCCACGTCGAACTGGGCCAGCCCATTCTGTGGCTGGAGGCGATGAAGATGGAGCACACCATCGCCGCGCCCGCCGCCGGTGTGCTCAGCGCCGTCAATGTCACCGTCGGCCAGCAGGTCGACGTCGGCGCCGTGCTGGCGGTCGTCGAACCGGCCGAGGATAACGAGGACCAGGAGAACTGATGAGCTTCATCGAAACCGACGAACAGAAGGCGCTGCGGGCCGCCGTCGCCGCGCTGGCCGGGAAGTACAACTACCGCGACTATGTGCTGCCGAAGGCGCGCAAGAACGAGCCGCTCAGCGAATTATGGGATGAGGCAGGAAAACTCGGCTTCCTCGGCGTGAACCTGCCGGAGGAGTTCGGCGGCGGCGGCGCGGGTATGTACGAGCTGGCGCTGGTGATGGAGGAACTCTCCGCGCAGGGCGCCGGTCTGCTGCTCATGGTGGTCTCCCCGGCCATCTGCGGCACCATCATCACCAAGTACGGCACCGACGTGCAGAAGCAGGAATGGCTGCCCAAGCTCGCCGACGGCTCCGGCACGATGGTCTTCGGCATCACCGAGCCGGACGCGGGATCCAACTCGCACCAGATCACCACGACCGCGCGCCGCGACGGCGAGGATTGGATTCTCAACGGCCGCAAGATCTTCATCTCCGGCGTGGACCAGGCCGAGGCCGTGCTGATCGTGTCCAGGACCGAGGACCACAAGACCGGCAAGCTGAAGCCCGCCCTGTTCATCGTGCCGACCGACGCCGAAGGCTTCACCAAGACGGCGCAGGAGATGGACATCATCGAGCCGGACCACCAGTACAACCTGTTTCTCGACGACGTCCGGCTGCCGTCCAGTGCGCTGGTCGGCAAGGAGGATGCGGCGCTGATGCAGCTGTTCGCGGGTCTGAACCCGGAGCGCATCATGGGTGCCGCCATGGCCGTCGGTCTCGGCCGCTACGCCATCGACCGTGCCGTGGAGTACGCCAAGGAGCGCACGGTGTGGAAGACGCCGATCGGTGCGCACCAAGGTATTTCGCATCCGCTCGCGCAGGTGAAGGTCGAGCTCGAGCTGGCCAAACTGATGATGCAGAAGGCCGCGACCCTCTACGATGCGGGCGACGAAATGGGTGCCGCCGAGGCCGCCAACATGGCGAAATACGCCGCGGCGGAGGCCAGCATCAGGGCGCTCGACCAGGCCATCCAGACTCACGGCGGTTCCGGTCTCACCCGTGACGTCGGGCTGGCCGCCATGCTCGCCGCCTCGCGCATCGGCCGCATTGC
This sequence comes from Nocardia sp. 2TAF39, assembly GCF_052114905.1. Lineage (NCBI taxonomy): Bacteria > Bacillati > Actinomycetota > Actinomycetes > Mycobacteriales > Nocardiaceae > Nocardia > Nocardia sp. 2TAF39. Next base: position 86,620 of record NZ_JBFRFQ010000007.1, on the reverse strand, counting down.
GCCGGTCAGCCGGGAAATGGTCCTGAACTTCGTCGCCCAGTATTCGCTGGGTCTGCCGAAGTCGTACTGAGAAAGGCCGCCGATGACCGAGACGGTCCCGTTCGTCCGCTACGAAGTGGCGAATGGTGTCGCGACGCTCACGCTCGACTCGCCGCACAACCGCAACGCGCTGTCGTCCCAGCTGGTTGCCGAGCTGCTGCGCGGGCTCGACGACGCGACCGCCGACGACCACGTGCGCGCGATCGTGCTCGCGCACACCGGAAGCACCTTCTGCGCGGGCGCGGATCTGAGTGAGGCGAGCAACGCCGATCCCGCGGTGGCCGCCGACGAGCGCACCCGGGTCATGATCGGGGTGCTGCGCAGGCTCGTGGAGATCCCGAAACCCGTGATCGCGCAGATCGATGGCAATGTTCGTGCGGGCGGCATGGGCATCGTCGCCGCCTGCGATCTCGTGGTGGCCGGGCCGGACAGCAGTTTCGCGCTTACCGAGGTGCGAATCGGGTTGGCGCCGTTCATGATCTCGCTGACCCTGCTGCCCAGGCTCAGCCCGCGCGCGGCCAGCAGGTACTACCTGACCGGCGAGAAGTTCGGCGCCGCCGTGGCCGCGGAAATCGGCTTGGTCACGGTCACCGCCGACGACCCGGCGGCCGAGGTGGCACGGCTGTGCGCGGAGTTGCGCAAGGGCTCCCCGCAGGGACTGGCCGAGTCCAAACGGTTGGTCAACGCGAGCATCCTCGCCGAGTTCGACGCGTCGGCCGAGGAGCTCGCGGCACGCTCGGCGGGCTTCTTCGGCACGGCCGAGGTGCGGGAGGGCATGCTCGCCTTCTTGCAGCGTCGCCCACCGAGCTGGGCAGAATGACCCCCATGGCGACACCGCACGAACCCAAGCAGGACCGCAGCCGAGCCACCCGGCAGCGCCTGCTCGTCGCGACCATCGATTGCCTGGCCGAAATGGGCTGGGCCGCAGCGACAGTCGCCGTCGTCGCCGAACGCGCGGGGGTGTCGCGTGGCGCGGCGCAGCATCACTTCCCGACCAGGGAGGACTTGATCACTGCCGCGCTGGAGTACATGTTCGACACCCGCAGCGGGCAGGCCATCGTGGAGGCGGCGACGCTGCCGGAGCCGGTCTGCGGCGTCGCCCGCACGGAGGCGGTGGTTGCGGGGCTGGTCGAGTCCTACACCAGCCCCTTGTTCAAGGCGGCTCTCCAAGTCTGGACCCACGCGGCCGCCGACCCGGCCCTACGCGAACGCATCGTCCCGCTCGAGGCCCGCTTCGGGCGCGCCTCACACCGCCGCGCGGTCAAGGCCCTCGGCGTCGACGACTCCGACCCCGTCGCCCACCACTTGGTCCAAGCGACCCTCGACATGGCCCGCGGCCTCGGACTCGCCGACGTCCTCACCGACGACTCGGCCCGCCGAAAACGAATCGTGGAGCAGTGGGCGGCGACCCTGCACGCCGCCTTGCACGCACCGCGCTGAGCGGACTCTGGCAAACCCTCGATCCGACCATCAGTTCGCGGCAGGGTTCGCATCTGAGCAACCGAAGCGCATGCGCTTAAGCGTGAGTCTCGGCCGCCACCTGCGAACCGCGCACATAAACCCCCAACTCATCGCACTCCGAGCTCAATCGACGTTGGAGTCTTACGAGCACGCTCGCGGTCCGGCTCGCGTCCGTGCGACCGAAGCACATGCGCTTCAAGCGCGAGTCTCGCCCATCACCCGCCAACCGCAAGAACAAAAGTCCCCGCTCACCGCACTCCCAACCCCGTCGAGTGCGAGTCTTACGAGCACCGTTCGCGGCCCGGCTCGCGTCCGAGCGGGCGAAGCGCATGCGCCGAAGGCGCGAGTCGCGCCCGCTCGGACGCGAGCCAAAAGGGGGCCGCGAACACGCCGCGCCGTAGGCGCGGCAAATTAGACACAGCTAGCACAATCCTTGCTGCTCGAGCCGGCCGGAATCGATGGCGTACGACGAGGCTCCGATGGCGGCGCCGATCAGTCCGACGATGATCGCTCCAGGAATCGCGCCGACAAAGAAGACAGGCAGGCCGATGAGCGCACCTACGGCAGCCCCGACCGCCGCTCCCAACCCCGTCCTGAGTTCGATGGTGTCACCGGGCGGCAGACACACCTTGACGTACGACACCTGCGGCGTTTCCCCCGATGACGCGGTGACCTGCTCGGACTGTTCCACTGGTGCGGCCGACGCAGTGGACGCGAATCCGACCGTGAGCGCGGTAGCGACCAGTGCGCTGATGACCGTCACGGCCAGCTTCATGATGGCATTCAACTGTTTCCCTGTTTGTTTCGTGGTGGACGCGTGACCTGATGGTGGCTAGGGCCCCCGGCCCCCGACAGGGAGCCGTCACACTCCTGATCATCATCGCTGGAGTTTTGCGACATGCCAACAGTTAACCGAATGGAAGCGACCGCTCCGCATACCTCTGGCTAGTTTCGCACATGCTTCGGCGCCTGTGGAGCAGCTGTAAGGCGAGTTGCTCGCGCGGTCCCATGGCCCGCAACGCGATCCGCACCGACGCCAAGCCGAGGCGTCGGTGCGGATGCGGTGTTCAGCGGGATCAGGGGTGCGCTGAACACTGGGATCGCGATGCGCGCCCGGGATTGGAGCGGGGCGCATCGCGAGGTTCAGTGGGTGGCGGTCAGGTCGTAGAGAGTGGTGCCGTCCACCTCTGTGGCGCTGAAGTTCTCCTGCACCCATTGCGCGATCTGAGCGCTGGTGGACGTGCTGGAGGAACCCGGTCCGCCGCGGTTGCCGCCGATGAAGTAGTGGATCTTTCCTTCGGCGACATACTGCTTGAACTGCTCCAGCGTCGGCGACGGGTCGCTGCCGTTGAAGCCGCCGATCGGCATCACGGGCAGTTCGGTGGCCAACTGGAATCCGGCGGCGCTGTTCGAGCCGACCGACGCGGCCACCCACGTGTAGTCGCCGCCGTTCTGCTCGAGCAGCGACACCACTTGCGCGCTGGGCTTGCTGGCCCCGAGGATGCCACCGAATCCGCCGCCACCCGGGCCCGGGCCGCCGACTCCCGTTGTGCTGCCGGGCATGCCCGGAGTCCCGGTGCTGCCCGGCGTCTGCCCAGCACCCTGCGGCCCGCCGGGCATCGTGCCCTGTGCTCCCGCGCCGGGCGGGAGTTCACCCGGCGTCGAACCTGCGCCACCCGGCATCCGCCCACCGGGCGGCACGGACCCGGGCGAGCGTCCACCCGGCGCCTGTCCGGCACCGTCGGGCATCCGGCCGGCACGGCCGTTTGTTCCCTGCCCGTCGCCCTGCGGTCGCCCACCCATACCGTTCATCCCCTCGCCCCACGGCGGCCGGTCCCCGCGCATCGCGACATTCGGTCCAGCTGAGGGGATCGCACCAGCATGCGTGGTGGCGATAGCGTCGACGGCGTAGGCAACCGGCCCGGCCAGTCCGGTGAACGCGACCGCCAGTGCCGAAACAACGGCTAGTTTTCGCGGCGTGGGGAAGACGACCGAGATTGTCGCGAGCACGCCGACGACCAATACGGTCCAGCGCAGCCACGGCTGCCATTCAGCGCTGCGGGACAACAGCATCCATGCGGTCGCCGTGGTGAGACCCACCGCGAGCGCCATGCCGAGTCGCACCCACAGCCGGCGCCGTTCGCGCCACAGCAGCACCGCGCCCGCGCCGACGAGTGCGGCGATCGCCGGAGCAAGGGCCACCGTGTAGTACTGGTGGAAGATGCCCGCCATGAAGCTGAACACCAGCCCGGTCACCAGCAGCCAGCCGCCCCACAGGATGAGCGAGGCGCGCTGCCGATCGGTCCGGACAGCTTTGCCGCGCAGCAGAATTCCGACGACGATCGCGACGAGCGCCGCCGGGATCAGCCAGGCGATCTGACTGCCTTGCGCGGGCTCGAACATGCGAGTGATGCCAGTGCTACCCCACATCCCGTTCCCGCCTGCCGGAAGGTCGCCGCCGGGTCCGACGCTGCCGCGCTCATTGCCGTTGAGGCGACCGAGCCCGTTGTAACCAAGCGTCAGCTCCAGGATGGAATTCTCATGCGAGCCACCGATCCACGGCCGCGATGACGCGGGCCACAGTTCCACGGCCGACAACCACCAGCCGGCGGCGGCCACCATCGCGGCGCCCGCCGCGAACAGCTGCACAATCCGCTTGCCGAGCTTCGGGGGACCCGCGATCAGATAGGTCAGCGCCAGCGCCGGAACCACCAGCAGCACCTGCAATTGCTTCGTGAGGAAGCCGAATCCGATCAGCGCTCCCGTCGACACCAGCCAGCGCCAGCGGCCGTCCTCCACCGCTCGCGTCATTGCCCAGGCCGCGGCAACCATCAGGAATACCAACAGCGCATCGGGGTTGTTGAACCGGAACATCAGCGCCGCGACAGGAGTCACCGCGAGCGCCAACCCGGCGAGCAACCCGGCGGCGGGTCCGAACGGCCTGCGCACCGCCGCCCACACCAGCGCTACGCTGCCTACGCCGAGCAGCACCTCCGGCACCAGGATGCTCCAGCTGTTGAGCCCGAACGCGCGCACCGACAGTTCCATCAGCCACAGTGAGGCGGGTGGTTTGTCTACCGTGATCGAGTTCGCCGCGTCCGACGATCCGAAGAAGAACGCCTTCCACGACACCGAACCCGCCTGCACGGCAGCGGAATAGAACGAGTTGGCCCATCCGTTGGCGCTCAGATTGCACAGGTAGGCGACCGCGGTGCCGATCAGCAGCGTCGCCAGCGCCGGGTATTCCCACCGGACATTGCGTTTCGGGTCCGGTTGCGGCCGGGTCGCTACCGGCGGCGGAGCGAGCGTCGCCGTCATCAACGGTCTCCTTCGGTATCGAGTGCGATGCGAACGGGCTTCTGCGTGGTCCGAACCGGAGCCGGCTCGGCGAAGGCAAGGGGGGTATGTTCGGCGCCCAGATCGGCAGCGATCGCGCGATCCGCGCCAGCACTGTTGCGGAATACCCATCTGAGTCCGACGAATCGCAACAGCGTGGCCAGCAGATTGGCCAGTATCAGTACGAAAAGTTGCACATGCACCGAAGCTGCCGGCGCCCAGTGGTGCAGCGTGAACAGCGACCCGCTGGTCAGCGCCAACCCGATCCCGAAGATCACCAGCCCTTGGAACTGGTGCGAGACCGCGCCGGTCGAGCCGCGCACGCCGAAGGTGAACGCCCGATTGGCTGCGGTATTCGCCACTGCCGTGAGCAGCAGCGCCACGAAGTTCGCCATTTGTGCGCCGGTAAACGATTGCAGCACAACGTAAAGCAGCAAATAGGCCAGCGTGCTCAGCACGCCAACGATCGCGAAGCGCACCAGCTGTCCGACCATGCCCAGTGGCACACCCGGAACCAGCGGTTCCCGGCCCACCGCCCTGCGCAGTTCCTCCAGCGGCAGTGCCCCGGTGGCCAGCGCCCGTCCGAGCCGCCCGATCCCCAGTAGGTCCTTGCGCGCGGTGTCGACGATGTCCACCCGGCTGTCCGGGTCGTCGATCCAGTCCACCGGCACCTCGTGGATGCGCAGCCCGGCCCGTTCGGCGAGCACGAGCAGTTCGGTGTCGAAGAACCACTCCCCGTCGCGCACCAGCGGCAACAGCCGCCGCGCGACGGCGGTGCGCATCGCTTTGAATCCGCACTGTGCGTCCGAGAAGTGCGCTTGCAGTGAAGCTTTCAGCAGCAGGTTGTAGCAGCGGGAGATGATCTCGCGCTTCGGCCCGCGCACTACCCGCGACGAGGAGCTGAGCCGGGTGCCGATGGCCAGGTCGGAATGTCCGGTGATCAGCGGGGCGACCAGGGGAAGCAGCGCGTTCAGGTCGGTGGACAGGTCGACGTCCATGTAGGCGACCACCTGTGCGTCGGAGCGTTCCCACACCGCACGCAGCGCCCGGCCTCGGCCCTTGGCGTCCAGGTGCACGACACGGACATCGTCCAACTCTTCGGCGAGCAGCTGGGCGACCTGGAGCGTGTCGTCGGTGCTCGCGTTGTCGGCTACCGTGATCCGCGCTGGGAATGGGAACCCATCGCGCAGATAGGCGTGCAGCCTGCGCACGCACACGCCGAGGTCGGCCTCCTCGTTGTAGACGGGTATCACCACGTCCAGCACGGGCGCACCCGTGGTCTCGGTTCGTTCCGCCGCCGCGACGGTCACAGTCTCGGTCATGGGAACTACCCTCGGCTCCCACACTCCCACAGAGCTGGGCTCCAGCTGTGAGGTTCCTGGGGGTGGGGCACCCGACACGATCGCACCCCTGGCAGGCCGACGTAGCGTACGGTCGTTGGCACCGGGACCATTCAGGTCTCCGAGCAAAGGACCACGATTGTCCGACAAATCTCCGCGCAGCTCGATGTCCAAGAAGTCTGGGAAGTCCCTCAAGGAAAAGCGAGCGGAGAAGGCGGAGAAGAAGGCCAAGTCCGCGGGCGAAATCGCCACTGATCCCAAGAAGCGCTGACCACGCGGCTGAGTGAGGGACGACTCGCTCAGCGGTGGGTGTTCGCCGGTCGGTCGAGATCGCCGGGCTCATGCCCGGCGCTCCGGCGATCGAGCCTGGCGATGTCCGCGAAACGCACCGCCGAGGTGCTGGACGACGGGTCGGCGGAGGTCGCGAGTGTCGAACTCGCCATCTATTCGATCTTCGGGCCGGTTGCCTCGGCCACCGACTGGTGGCTCGGCGCTAACCGGCTCGAGACGCCGGCCATGCCGATCGAGAAGTTCGTCGCCTATCTTGCCGAGATCATCTCCGCACTCGTGGCGGCGAATTCCCGGCTCGACGGCATCGCCATCGCGATGCCGATCTTCCGCTGCACCTCGTCTTTTCCCGAGAGTGACCGTGGCGCCGCCCGGGCGGGCGCCGAGGTCGGGTTGCCGCAACCACACCGAACGCCGTTGTTCTGATCGCCTTCGCCGTTGAAGCCAACTGTGTTTGCGATGCCCTCAGTATCGCAGCGCCCACCGACAAATAATGGTGCAGCGCCTTCTGCGAACGCGGAAGAAGGCGTCTCGCCGAGTGGTTGCTGCGTGAGCTCTGGTGCGGTGTCGTGCGGGAACTCGGACGACAAGTCTCGCTGACCGGTTGCCGAATCAGCTCTGGTGCAACCGCCATAGCGGCGACACCGGGCCGTGACCCGCGCCGAGATCGTAGGACGCGGCGAGGCAACGGTGGGTCCATTCCTTGGCGAACTCCACCGCTTCGGGAACCGGATAGCCGTGGGCGAGCGCGCAGGCGATCGCGGCGGCCAGTGTGTCGCCGCCGCCGTGGTCGTTACCGGTCACGATCCGTGGGGCGGTGAACTCCAGGAACTGCTCGCCGTCGAACAACAGGTCGGTGCTGTACTCCGAGGAGCGCAGGTGCCCGCCCTTGACGATCGCCCACTTCGGCCCGAGCTTGTGCAGCGCCTCGGCCGCGCGCCGCGCCGAATCCTCGTCGTCGACGTCGATGCCGGTGATCAGTCTGACCTCGTCCAGGTTCGGCGTCACCACTGTCGCGAGCGGTATCAGCGTGTGGCGGACCGCGTAGAGCGCTTCCTCGTGCAGCAGCGGATCGCCGTGCATCGACGCCGCGACCGGATCGACGACCAGCGGAATCCGGCCGTCACGGCCGATGCCGACCTCCTGGCAGACCGCCGCGACCGCCTCGATGATCACGGTGGAGGCCAGCATGCCGGTCTTGGCGGCGCCTACGCCGATATCGCCCGCGACAGCACGGACCTGATCGGCCACGACCTGCGGAGGGATTTCATGAAAGCCGCTGACACCCACCGAGTTCTGCACGGTCACCGCCGCCACTGCCACCAGTGCATGGACGCCACACAATGCCATGGTGCGGGTGTCTGCCTGGATTCCGGCGCCTCCGCCGGAATCGGTACCGGCAATGGTGAGCGCCCGGACGGGGGTTTGCCCCTCGGCGGGCAGTGGCAGCAGTTTCACGAGACAAACCCTACGGCGGTCCGGCCGTGACGCCCCGGGCAACTGGGACCCCGGCACCGATAGGAAATGAAAATCGTTATCATTAAACCCATGAGATCCGACCTGCTTCCCGTCACCGTGCTCTCCGGTTTTCTCGGTGCCGGCAAAACGACGCTGCTCAACCACATCCTTGCCAACCGAGAGGGCCGTCGGGTTGCGGTCATCGTCAACGACATGAGCGAGGTCAATATCGACGCCGCGCTGGTCGCGGGGCAGGGCTACCTCGATCGCACCCAAGAAAAGCTGGTCGAGCTGACCAACGGCTGCATCTGCTGCACGCTGCGCGAGGATCTGATCGAGGCCGTCGCCAGGCTCGCCAGGGAGGGCCGGTTCGACCAGTTGGTGATCGAGTCGACCGGCATTTCCGAGCCGATGCCGGTGGCCGCGACTTTCGACTGGGAGTTCGAGGACGGTTTCTCGCTCGGTGACATCGCGCGCCTGGACACCATGGTGACCGTGGTCGACGCCTCGACGTTCCTTGCCGAGGTGGCGCGCGGACAGGCGCTGGCCGAGCGGAATCTGCAAGCGGGCGAAGGAGATGCGCGCACCATCGCCGACCTGCTCGTGGACCAGGTGGAGTTCGCCGACGTGCTGCTGGTCAACAAAACCGACCTGGTGAGCGAGGCGGCCGCGGGCGCAGTGGAGGCCACGGTGCGCGCACTCAATCCGCGCGCCCACGTGCTGCACACCAGCAACGGCGTCGTTGATCTGGCCGAGGTGCTCGACACCGGTCGCTACAACCCGGTGGCAGCCGCCGAGGCAGAGGGGTGGGCGGAGGAGCTGGCGGGCGGGCACACGCCGGAGACCGAGGAGTACGGCATCCGCAGTCTCACTTACACCGCCGACCAGCCGTTCCATCCGCTGCGCCTGTCCGAATCGTTGGAGCAGCTGCGAGGTTTATTGCGCAGCAAGGGATTCTGCTGGATCGCGAGCCGGTCGTCGCTGGCCGCGGTCTGGTCGCAGGCCGGGCCGAACCTGGTCTTCGAACCCGCCGCATGGTGGTCGTCGCTGGAGGTGCGGCCGGGGCAGGAGATCGTCTTCATCGGGATAAGGCTGGACCACGACAAGGTGCGTGCGCTGCTCGACGACGCCCTGCTCACCGACGCCGAGTTCGCCGGGGGACCGGCCGAATGGGCTGCGTATCCCGACCCCTTCCCGGCCTGGGGTGAGTTGCACGAGCACGCGCTGTAACGACCGCGACCCGCGCTCCCGGATTCCGGGGCGTGGGTCGCGTGGGGAGTGGCGGAGAGGCCATGGTGCGCCGTCCTCAGTGCGAGATGCCTGGCGCCTGACGGACGTAGGTCGCGTCGGTCAACTGCTCGACCATGAAGTCCGCGATGTCGGCCCGCGCGATCTTCAGAGCGAGGCCCTGCTCCCCGGCGGGGAAGCCGCGGCGGTAGCTGCCGGTGTGCGGTCCGGCGGTGAAGGCGCTCGGCCGCACGATCGTCCAGTCCAGGTCGCTGGCACGGACGTACTCCTCCTGCTCGACATGGTCGGCGTAGGCCTGGCGCAGCAGCAGCCCGAACATCACATACTTCCACAGGAAGTTCAGGTTGCCCCTGCTGTCACCGATGCCGAGCGTGGTCTGACAGATCAGCCGCTTCACCCCGGTCCGGTCCATCGCCTCGATGACCGCCTTCGTGCCCTCGGCCCGGACCACGCCCTTGCGGCCGTTGCCGAGTGAGATCAGCACCGCGTCCTGACCTCGCACCGCGCGTTCCACCGAACTCGTGTCCAGCACATCGCCTTCCACGACATGCAGCCACTCATGCCGCTGCCCGACGCTCGCCGCGCTCCGGGTGAACGCGGTCACCTCATGCCCCTCCCGCAAAGCATGCTCGACGACCAGACGGCCGACGGTGCTGGTGGCTCCGAAGACTGCGATTCTCATGTCGTGTCTCTCCTTGGCTGAAAGCTGCTGAGCTGTTGGTGAATCCAGTACAACAGCGGGAAGTGAGACGAACCATGGTCGTGAGTCTCGATGACATAAGAGAGTGTCTCGACACCTACGTACGGCCCGCCCCCGGACGCCGGGAGGCGGGCCGTGCGAGGAGGGGAAATGCTCAGTCGAGACCCGCGAAGAACTGCCGGATGTCGCCGACGAGCAACTCGGGGGCCTCGTGTGCGGCGTAGTGGCCCGCTGCGTCGTTGGCGCTGCCCTCGACAAGCCCTGGGTCGTAGGAGTTCCAGCTGACGATGTTCTCGTGGTCGCGCTCGGCGAACCGGCGGATCGACCGGAAGTCGCCCTTGAACATGGCCAATCCGATCGGCACCGTGGTCGGGCCCTGCGGCTGCTCGGTGGCGTGGGCATCCTCGTAGTAGAAGCGGATGGATGAGGCGGCGGTGCCGGTCAACCAGTAGATCGCGACGTTGCCGATCACGAACTCCTCGTCCAGGCTCTCGCCCATCAGCTGCGCGTTCCAGCCGAGCAGCCCCACCGGCGAATCGGCGAGCGCGTACGCCAGCGTCTGCGGCTGCTGGCTGTGCAGGATGTTGAACGCCATCTTGTTGTCGTGAAACCACTGCAGATGCTGTAGCGCCGCCATGTCCTCCTGCGACATCCCCTCGAACTCGGCCGGGTCGCCGGACGGGAACGAGAACAGCTGCGTCACGTGCACCCCGATCATCCGGTCGGCCGCGATCTCGGCCATCTCGGGCGCGACCATCGAGCCCGCGTCGTTGCCGATCGCGCCGTAGCGCTGGTAACCGAGCCGATCCATCAGCTCCACCCAGGCCTTCGCGGTGCGGTAGCGGTTCCAGCCGGTGCTTCGGGTGGGGCCGGAGAACCCGAAGCCGGGCAGCGAGGGGATGACCAGGTGGAAGGCGGGCGCGTCGGCCGACTCCGGCGTGGTCAGCGGCGCGATGACGTCCAGGAATTCCAGGACGGTGCCCGGCCAGCCGTGGGTGAGGATCACCGGGACGGCATCCGGTCGGGCGGACTCGATGTGCAGGAAGTGGATGTCTTCGCCGTCGATCTCGGTGACGAACTGCGGGTAGGCGTTGAGCCTCGCTTCGAGCGCCCGCCAGTCGAACCGCTCCAGCCAGTACTCGGCGAGGGCCCGCACACGATCTCCAGGAACGCCATAGGAATCGCCGACACCAGGCAGCTCGCTCGGCCACAGGGCGCGGCGGAGGCGGTCGGTCAGGTCGTCGAGCTGGGCCTGCGGGACGTCGATTCGGAACGGCTTGATGGCGATGTGCAAGGGGGTGGTCGCGCTCATGTCGAACTCCTTTTGAAACGGAATGCTTCGTTCTGTTTAAAATCTATCAGAACGGATCATTCCGTTTCAAGTGCTACTCTGGACTTCATGCCGAAGACATCCGACGCCCCAGGTCAGAAGGCCTTGCCCGGCCGCAAAGCGCAGGCGGCCCGCAACGACGGGTTGATCTTGGAGGCCGCCCGCGCGGTGTTCCTTGCCGATGCCAATGCCCCCATCGCCGCCGTCGCGGAACGCGCGGGCGTCGGGATCAGCGCGCTGTATCGCCGCTATCCGAGCAAGGAAGTGCTGCTGCGCACCCTCTGCTACGAGGGCCTGCGCCGCTATAACGCGGAAGCCGATGCGGCGCTGGAGGATTCGGACGGCTGGCGCGGACTCGTCGGCTTCCTGGAACGTGTGGTCGACGCGGACGTGCACTCGCTGACCGTCCACCTCGCAGGCACGTTCACCCCCGACGAATCGATCCTGCCCGACGTCATGCACTCGGGCGAGGCGACCGAGGAGATCGTGCGCCGCGCGCATGCCACCGGCAAGCTGCGCGGGGACGTGAACCCGCAGGACCTCGGGTTGATTCTGGAGTCGTGCGCGGCCATCGTGCTCCCGGGCCGGGAGCGTACCGCGCAGCTGCGCCGTCGGGTGCTGGCCATGCTGGTGGCGGGCTTGTCCGCGGACGGTGATCTACCGGGCCCTCCGCCGGAGGCGGGCGAGTTCGCCTGGCGCTGGGAACGGCGGCAGTGAACACCCCGCGGCGCGTCGATTGCTCGTCGCGTGACCTGGTCTGGACTGGTGCGAATACCGCTGTTCGCCGCGAAAGGACTCGCTGTGAACGAGATGGCAGGCGGCTATCGGGTACCGAGAAACAGGGTCTGAGTGCTGCGGCCCAGGGGACCCTTTTCGTCGTAGAGGGCGGCTTCGGCCAGACCTATGCCGTGCGGTTGGGGATAGGTGACGGCGTCGAGGCAGACCCATTCGCCCGCGGGCTGGCGATGCATGGTAACCGTCAGGTCCGTGTTGATGAACAGGTAGCGGGACCAGTCGAGGACCGCGCTGACGCCGTTGCCGGAGTCGGCTGCGGCGAGGGTGCGCTCGAGCGGGCTCGGGGTGGTGCCCGCCACGATGGGGTATTTGAGCCGGATCCAGCAGATCGCCGGGCCCGGTTCGGTGAAAGAGCCGGTGACGAAGCGGTAGTCGATGGCGGTGTGGAAGCCCACCGGCTGGGTGGACGGGAATCGCGCGGGCGCCGCAGCCTGCTCGGGTCCGGGACGGGTGCCGGCCGGCAGGAAGCGTTCGGGGAGTGTCAGTTCCGGCTCGGCCAGCTTGAACCGCCAGGCATTCGCCCGCAGCACCGGCCCGCGATCCGTGGACAGCGTCGCCTCGATCATCTCGACGCTGCGACCGGGACGCGAGACACGGGCCTGCGCCGTGAGCGGTTCCAGCGGCACGGGGCCGAGGATCTCGACGGCGACCCGCCCGACCTGGAACCCGAGACGCGGCTCGCACCGCTCGATCACGTGACCGAGCAGCGCAGAGGGTGGCCCCGCGTGCTGGGCGTCCGGCGACCAGGGACCGCGGGTGAGCTCGGTCGAGACGAATCGCCACGGATTCGCCGGATCGGGCAGGTAGAAGGCGTCGCTCACATCGTTGTCCGTCCTCCGCACCGGCTGCGGTGCCGGGTCGGCGAGTTGTTCGGGCTGCGTTACGACGGTATCTCCGTGCCGGTTCGAGGTCGCGGTCAGACCCGGCCGAACGCGAGGGCGACGTTGTGACCGCCGAATCCGAACGAGTTGTTCAGCGCGAAGTCGATGCGCTGGGCGCGCGGGCCGCCGGCGACGATGTCCAGATCGATCGTCGGATCGCGGTTGTCGAGATTCAATGTGGGCGGGACGGTCTGGTCGCGCAGGGTCAGCATGGTGATCAACGATTCGAGGGCGCCGACCGCCCCGATCGAATGTCCCAGCGCGGATTTCGGCATAGACCGAGGCGTCTGGGACGACTGCCGCGATCGCGTTCGCCTCCGAGGCATCGCCGATGGATGTGGACGTGGCGTGCGCGTTCACATGTTGGATATCCGAAACCTGGAGTCCGGCAGTGTGCATAGCTTTGCGCATGGCGCGGGCGGCGCCGACGCCCTCCGGCTCGGAGGCGACGATGTGGTAGGCGTCGGAGGTGATGCCCGCGCCGAGCACCCGGCCGTGGACGGTGGCGCCGCGGGCTCGCGCGTGCCGCTCCGATTCGAGCACCAGGAGAGCGCCCGCCTCGCCGAACACGAACCCGTCGCGGTCCCGGTCGAACGGGCGGGAGGCGTGCTCCGGCTCGTCGTTGCGGGTGCTCAGCGCGCGCATCATCGCGAAGCTCGCGATGGGTACGGCATGGATGTGCCCTTCGACACCACCCGCCACCACGACGTCCGCCTCCCCGGTGGTGATCAGCCGCCAAGCATGCGCGATGGCCTCCGAACCGGACGAGCAGGCCGAGACGGGCGCGAAAACCCCGGCCTTGGCACCGATTTCGAGTCCGACCGTCGCGGCTGGCCCATTCGGCATCACCATTGGCACCGACATCGGCGAGACCTTGCGGCACCCACCGTCGCGCATCGCGTCGACCGCGCTGATCAGCGCGTCGCCACCGCCGAGCCCGGTGCCGATGGCGACAGCCAGCCGCTCGCCGTCCACCTCGGGAGCGCCCGCCGCGCGCCAGACCCGGCGTCCGAGCACCAGCGCCATCTGCTCGACATACGAGTGTCGGCGCTGTTCGACCCGGGTCAACTGATCGCCGGGCTGTGACCTCAGCTTGCCGCCTATTCGGACCGGCAGGTCGTACTCGGCCACGAATTCCTCGTCGAGCACGCCGATACCGCTATGGCCCGCCAGCAATTCGGACCAGGTCGCGTCCATGTCGTCGGCGAGCGACGTGGTAGCCGCGTAACCGGTGACAACGACCGAGTCCCGAGTTTCTGAAGCGATTGTTACAGTCACGATGTCATGAATACCTGTACCAGTCGCTACAGTCAACTCATGGCCCGTCCCCTCGACCACGCCAAGCGCGCCGAACTACTCGCCGCCGTCGTGCGCTACATCGCCGACCACGGCCTCGCGGACCTGTCCCTGCGCCCGCTCGCCGCCGAACTCGGCACCAGCTCCCGCATGCTGATCTACTACTTCGCGACCAAGGAAGAGCTGCTGGTTCAGGCGCTGGCGACGCAACGGCCCGACATCGCCGCCCTGTTCGCCGACGTCGAGGACGCCTCCGCGCTGCGCGACCGGCTCTGGGATTTCTGGACCGCCAACACCTTGGGCGAGGGCAGCACGAGCGTCAAGGTGATGCTCCAGGTGCTCGGCGCGGCGTGTGCTCCGCATAGTCCGTATATTCGCTACGCCACTTCTGCCATCGCCGCCTTCGTGTCGGCGCTCACCGAAGGTCTGCGCCGCCTCGATTCCATCGACGACCCGGAAGTTGTTGCCACTCTGCTGATTTCGGGGCTGCGCGGCATCCTCCAGGACCGACTGATCACCGGTGAGGTCGAGCGCACCGACCGCGCGGCCCGCCGCCTGATCGAGCAGGCGGTGCGTTAGCCGATCGGGCAACGGGGTAGTGGCCCGGCTTTCGCGCGATGGCTCGATGCGTATCGCAAACTGGTCCGGGACGACTTCGGTTCAGTCGGTCGACCCGCGCCCATGCCGCGGTGGCGCGCCCGCATCCGCAGCGAGCGAGATCCCGACCGGTGATCATCGAGCGCTATGCCGTTGAATAGCGGCACGCTCGATAAAGTAACGCTATTCAACGGCCCATTGAACGGCATTGAAACATGTGCCGAACATAACTGATAGGTGCCGATGTAACCATACGGCATACTTGGGAGTGGCATACTGTGGGCAGCAAGGCAATCCGCCCACTCGAGCACCACGGGCAGGAAATGCATTCGCGCTGGTTCATCGAGGAACTCGACGCGCAATACCCGGAATTTGTAACGGGCGGAAAAAGTAGATCCAAAAGGTCGAACTCCAAATGACAAATTCAACTCTCGAGCCATTCGAATATGCCGTGCCGCAGCGTTCCAGGGGTCGGTCCGACTGGAAGTGGTGGTGTGTCGCGGCACTGGGCCTACTTACCTTCGTGCTGCTCTTTCAGCCTTGGCTGTCGGCGTCGGGACCATTCGGCGACGTGCACACCAACGCCTTCGGGCGGATGGACGGCTCCCTCCCTGAGGTAGATACCATCGGATACAAGCCCGCTGACTATGTCTCCATCAGCAATGGCTGGGGCATGCTGGCAGGCGCCGCCGCAGTAGTGACCGTAGTCGCGGCGATGCTGTATCTCATGCTGCGAATCGAGGCGGTATCGCTCCTCGCGGCCGCCGCCGGCGTGGCCACCGCGGTATTCGTCCTGGCGACACTGCTGTATCTGCACGACAAAGCGCCGGAGCTGCGCGACATGACAAGGCACCGCGACGAGCTCGCCGGACTCGGCCATATTTTGCAGAGGATCTTCGGCGACAGCGAGGGATCGAACCCCGAGGCGACGCAACAGGTTGCCACCGCGGCCCTGACAACTCCGGCGCTGATCTGCGGTGTCGCCGCGGTCGGCACGGCGGTCGTAGCCCTTGCCGGGTTGCGGAATCAAATCCACATCGTCCTCGTGGATATAGCTCGAGGTGCCCCGCTGTGGCGAAGCCATCCGGCATCGGGCGGCTCGTCTCGGCTCGCGGCTACCGGGGCTGATCTCGGCCGCAAGTAGGTGTCTCGCGCCCGATTTTCCGAGGTGGAGGTAGCTGGTGGGGCTGGTGGCGTCGGATTCGTCTTCGCTTCGGCCCTACTCGGCAACGGAATCCGGATACGCCCGCGCACAAAGTCGTTTCAGCATCGCGGTCAAATGGGTTCGTTCCGCACGGGTGAGCGGGGCGAGGATCTCGTCGCTGATCTCGTGAGCTTCGTGGTCGAGCGTCTTCAGCGCCGTGCGACCGGTTCGCGTCAGGCGGACGGTGATTCGGCGGCGGTCGCTGTCGTCGCGCGCGCGTTCGACCTGTCCGGCGGATTCCAGCTCGTCGACGACCTTGGCCACGTCGCTCGGGTGGATGGACAGCCGCTCGGCCAGATCGCGTTGGGCGTGCGGGCCGAAATCGGCCAGTGCGGCGAGGATCGCCATGTGCCACAGTCGCAGTCCGCGGGTCGACAGGCGGTCCGCGAATCGGCCGCGCGCGGCCTTGCCGATCCGCGACAGCAGGTAGATCTCGAGGTCGAGCAGGCTCGGTGGCAGTGCGCGTCCGGAGTCCATCCTCCTATCATAGGGGCAAACCTATAATAGGAGTGGACCTACTAATTGGAGGACGTCGTGGACGCGCTACATCCCAGACTGCTGGTCACCCGTTTCGCCGAGTGCTTCGAGTTCTATGCTGCTGTGCTGCCGGAGTTGGTCGATGCCACGCTGGTCAAAGGCACTGCGGCGGGCCCGTACGCGAACTGGGATGTAGGCGACGAAGCCGTGCTGGTGCTGTTCGATCGCGCGGCGATGGCCGAGATCACGGGCGCGGCCGGAGACCCCGTCCGGGCCGCGCCCGCGCAGGACACGGTGATGATCGTCTGCCGGGTGCGGGACGTCGACGCCGGTGCCGAAGTGTGCGTCCGACACGGCGCGTTCGTGATCGCACCGCCGGCCGACCGCCCGGAGTGGGGTCCGAGCCTGCGCACGGCGCACCTGCGTGACCCCGAGGGAACTCTGATAGAACTCCAGTCTTATTGAATCGGGCTGGGTGTTTGCCGGTCCGCTCGGTGCGCAGTCTGTAGTCGATCGACTCGGGCTGCCGAATGTGTACGCCCAGAGCGTAATCACGATCGGAGCGCGTGGGTGGGATCGTAGGCTCGGCAGGTGAGCGAACGCGGTGAACGAACAATCAATACAGTCGAGTGTTCGCTCGCGTCGGAGCGGAGAACAGGTATGAGCGAACATCGGAGACTGCACTCGGTTCCCGCGGGACGCGATGAACGGCGACCGGAGCCGCAGGCTCCTCGGGAACCGTTGTGGCGCGAGGTGCTCGGGCAGCGGTTGCGTGCACTGCGGGAACAGGAGCGCGAGACGCTTGTCGAAACTGCGGGGCGGGCGGGCATTTCGCCGCAGTACCTGTCCGAGGTCGAGCGTGGTCGTAAGGAACCGTCCAGCGAGATGATCGCAGCGCTGGCGGGTGCCCTCGGGACCACGCTCGGTGGCCTCACCGAGCAGGTGGCCGACGAGTTGCGCGCGCTGCGCAATGCGGCAGTCATCCGGCGGGCCGCGCCGCGCTCCGGTGCCGCGCCCACACTCATGCTGCTCGCGGCGTAGTTCGCCGGTCAGTCGCGGGCCTCCAGCAGGTGGTCGACGAGGCCGTAATCGAGAGCCGCCTGCGCGGTGAAGACCCGATCCCGGTCGGTGTCGTGCCGCAGCCGCTGCACCGACTGCCCCGTGTGCCGCGACAGGATGGCCTCGATCTCCGCGCGCATCCGCACCAGCTCATCGGCCTGCAGGATCAGATCGGGGATCGCACCCTGTCCGCGAGCGGCGGGCTGATGCAGGACCACGCGGGCGTGCGGCAGCATGGCCCGACGTCCC
Source organism: Nocardia sp. 2TAF39 (assembly GCF_052114905.1). Lineage (NCBI taxonomy): Bacteria > Bacillati > Actinomycetota > Actinomycetes > Mycobacteriales > Nocardiaceae > Nocardia > Nocardia sp. 2TAF39. The sequence continues at coordinate 68,862 of NZ_JBFRFQ010000007.1, read as the reverse complement.
GGTGCGCCACCGGCCAGCAGCACCGCACCGACCGCGATGGCCTGGCCGACGCAGGTGGTCTGCACGGACGCCTTGATGTGTTGCATGGTGTCGTACACCGCCAGCATCGAGGTGAGATCGCCGCCCTCGCAGTTGATGTAGAGGTTGATCTCCTGTTCCGGGCTCTCCGACTCCAGGTGCAGCAGCTGCGCGATCAACGCGTTGGCTACGCCCGAGTCGATCGGGGTGCCGAGGTAGACGATCCGCTCGGCGAGCAGGTGGGAGTAGATATCGGTGATCCGCTCACCGCCGCGATGCTGGGCGATGACGTTGGGGATGGTGTAGCTGCTCATGCTCCGTGCCTCCAGACATAAATGGCCGTGCTCTTGACGGGGCGATCGGGGACGGGAAACGCATGCCCCTGCCCGCCCATCCGCTCCGGACCCAGCTCCCCCTTCGTCGGGGCCGTGCTGTCGACGTCTCGAGTCGGGTGGAACCGGGGCCGGTAATGCTGACTCACGAGATTCCGATCCGCTGACGTTGCGGGACGATCTGCCCGAACGACTCGACGATGTGGTCGATGAAGCCGTAGTCCTTGGCCTGCGGCGCGGTGAACCAGCGGTCGTGCAGCGAATCCTCATAGATCCGCTCGAACGGCTGTCCGGTGTCCCCCGCGATGATGCCGAGCACGGTGTCCACCGTGTAGCGCAGGTCGTCGGCCTGGACCTCGACATCGACCGCGCTGCCGCCGATACCCGCCGAGCCCTGATGCATCAGCACCCTGGCGTGCGGCAGCGCGAAACGGTGTCCTCTGCTGCCCGACGACAAGAGGAATTGCCCTGCACTACAAGCCAATCCGAGCGCCAGCGTCGACACCTCGCACGGCACAAGTCGCATCACGTCGCGGATCGCGAGCATCGCCGGAACCGATCCCCCGGGCGAATGGATCCACAGCGAGATCCCGGCCTCCGGATCCTGTGCGGCGAGGGTGAGCAGCTGTGTCATCAGCAGCGTGCCATTGTCATCGTCGAGCGCACCGTCAAGCACTAATATGCGGCGTCCGAGCAGTTGCTCGCGAGCGCGCCAACTGAACAACCGAGTCGTTTCATCGTGAGCCATGCGTCCACGTTGCACCGGCGCAACCCGGAAAGCAGCCCCACGCTGCCCTCAGCAGATCTGCTCACAGCAGCGAAGCGGAGCACAGCGCACAGCCCAACGCCTGTGGAGTCGGCGTCGAATCAGGAACCCACCAGAAGTGCGGCGTGAGCCGCCCAGACCGGAATCCCCGCCTTCAGGCGGGGAGGATGTCAAGACACGACGGGAAGATAGACGGCGTTGCCGCTGTCGGCGAACTCGGCGGACTTCTCCGACATGCCCGCCTCGAGCGCTTCGGCGTCGGTCAGGCCCTGGCGCGCGGCGTACTCGCGGACGTCTGCCGAGATACGCATCGAGCAGAACTTCGGGCCGCACATCGAGCAGAAGTGCGCGGTCTTGGCGGGCTCGGCGGGCAGCGTCTCGTCGTGGTAGTCGCGTGCGGTATCCGGGTCGAGGGACAGCGCGAACTGGTCGCGCCAGCGGAATTCGAAACGCGCCTTGGACAATTCGTTGTCCCGGTCCTGCGCGTGCGGATGTCCCTTGGCCAGATCGGCGGCGTGGGCGGCGATCTTGTAGGTGATCACGCCCACCTTCACATCGTCGCGATCGGGCAGGCCGAGGTGCTCCTTCGGCGTGACGTAACACAGCATGGCCGTGCCCGCCTGCGCGATGATCGCCGCGCCGATCGCCGAGGTGATGTGGTCGTAGGCGGGCGCGATGTCGGTGGCGAGCGGGCCGAGGGTGTAGAACGGCGCCTCCTCGCACAGCTCCTCTTCGAGCCGCACGTTCTCTACGATCTTGTGCATCGGAACGTGCCCCGGGCCCTCGATCATCACCTGCACGCCATGGGATTTCGCGATCTTGGTCAGCTCGCCCAGCGTGCGCAGCTCGGCGAATTGCGCCTCGTCATTGGCGTCCGCGATCGAGCCGGGACGCAGTCCGTCACCGAGGGAAAACGTGACGTCGTAGCGCGCGAGGATCTCGCAGAGCTCCTCGAAGTGCGTGTACAGGAACGATTCCTGGTGATGGGCCAGGCACCACGCCGCCATGATCGACCCGCCGCGCGAGACGATGCCGGTGACCCGCTGGGCGGTCAGCGGCACGTAGCGCAGCAGCACGCCGGCGTGCACGGTCATGTAGTCGACGCCCTGCTCGCACTGCTCGATAACGGTGTCGCGGTAGATCTCCCAGGTGAGCGCGGTCGGATCACCGTTCACCTTCTCCAGCGCCTGATAGATCGGCACGGTGCCGACCGGAACCGGGGAGTTGCGCAGGATCCACTCGCGCGTCTCGTGGATGTTCTTGCCGGTGGACAGGTCCATGATGGTGTCGGCGCCCCAGCGGGTGGCCCACACCATCTTCTCCACCTCCTCGGCGATCGAGGAGGAGACGGCCGAGTTGCCGATATTCGCGTTGATCTTGACCAGAAACTTCTTACCGATGATCGTCGGCTCGAGCTCAGGGTGCTTATGGTTGGCCGGGATCACCGCGCGGCCCGCGGCCACCTCGTCGCGCACCAGCTCCGGCGAGACCCCTTCGCGCACCGCGATGAACCGCATCTCGGGCGTGATGATGCCCTGCCGCGCCCAGGCGAGCTGGGTGCGCGCGCCATCGGCGGGCCCGGAGGCGGCGGTGCGCGTAGCCACGGAGGGCGACGCCACATCAGAAACAGCCTCGGGCCTGGTCCACGTATCCCGCAGCTTGGGTAGGCCGGCTTCGAGGTCGATCGCTGCCGTGTCGTCGGTGTACGGGCCCGACGTGTCGTAGACGTCGAAGTGCTCGCCGTTGGTCAGGTTGATCCGCCGCACCGGAATGCGCAGGTCGTCAACTTCGAGGTAGTGCTTGACGCTGCCCTCGATCGGGCCGGTGGTGACGCTGTCGACGGTTGTGGAGCCACCATCGGACGCAGCACTGGATGCCATCTTTCCTCCCTACGCCGGCATTACCCGGTCAGGTTCATACGGTCGACGGCCCTGACGCCTCCTCGGCTAGCCGTCCTCTCAGCCCGCTGGTGCGAGCCCCCGTTGGCTTGTGAATTTTCCCGCCCGACCATACCCGCTCACGCCGAGCGCGCGCCGGGCGATCGACGCGATCCACTCCGGCGCCGTCGGCGGCGGGTTCGGCCAGGTGCCCTTATTGCATGGCGAAGTGGAGCAGGGCTTGCTTGTCGCCCTGCTTGATCTTGCCCTTACGGTTCAGCACCTCCAGCTGCCAGACGTTGCCGTTGCGGAAGGCGCGGACGACGGCGTTGGCGTTGTCGTTGCCGAGCAGCGACGGCCAGATGTCGGCGACCTGCTGGGTGCTGCCACCGGTCGCGTCGTAGACCTTGAACGAAATATTGTTCGCCTTGTCGAAGGAGCTGCCTTTCTTGAATGCGGCGGCGACGAAGACGATGGCATCGATACCGCCCGGCACGTCCGCGAATGTGACGGTGACGGTCTCGTCGTCACCGGTGGCCGCACCGGTCTGCTCGTCGCCGGAGTGCAGGACCGAGCTATTGCCCAGCGGGTCGAGGGAATCCAGTCCGGCGAACCGGACCGGCTCGCTGCCCTGCATGAGAATGGCGATCAAATCCAGGTCGACACCGCGTTTGCGGCGCGCCCAGCCGAGTGCTCCGCCGCTGGTACCCGCCGACGGATCCCAACTCACCCCGACACTCAGTTTGGTGATGCCGGCGAGATCCGCAGCGCCGTCTTCTTTTTTGAGCGTGATCATTGCCTCAGATTACCGGCGATTCGACATCATCATGCTGGGCGACGTTATCCCTGCTCACGCCTCAGGTTACGGAGGCGGCGACACCGAAACTCTACTGATACGGGCCCCGTCCGGACCAGGTCCAGGCGTAGGTCGGGTCCTCGCAGGCGAGCGCGGCAGCGCCGAGTTCCAGCGGGCGGAAGGTGTCGACCATGACCGCCAGTTCGTCGAAGAACTCGAGCCCGATGCTGTTCTCGTAGGCACCGGGCTGTGGCCCGTGGGCATAGCCGCCCGGGTGCACCGACACCGAGCCCTGCTCGATGCCGGATCCCTTGCGTGCCGCATAGTTTCCGCCGCAGTAGAACATGATCTCGTCGGAGTCCACATTGGAGTGGTAGTACGGGACCGGAATCGACAGCGGATGGTAGTCGACCTTGCGCGGCACGAAATTACAGATGACGAAGTTGTCGCCCTCGAACGCCTGATGGGCTGGTGGCGGCTGATGGATGCGGCCGGTAATCGGCTCGAAATCGCCGATATTGAACGTGAAGGGGTACAGGCAGCCGTCCCAGCCGACCACGTCGAACGGGTGGGTCGCGTAGATCAACCGGGTGCCGACCACCTTTCCGCCGGGCCGGTGCTTCACCAGCACCTCCACGTCGGTGCCGGTGACGGTGCTCGTCTCGGTCGGTCCGTGCAGGTCGCGCTCGCAGTAGGGGGCGTGTTCGAGCAGCTGCCCGAACTTGGACAGGTAGCGCTTCGGCGGCGTGATGTGACTTGCCGCCTCGATCACGTAGGCGCGTAATGGTTCCTGGCCGGTGGGCAGCCAGCGATGGGTGGTAGCGCGCGGAATGAGCACCTGGTCACCCTGGCGGGCGGGCAGCGGGCCGAAGACCGTTTCGACCACGGCGCCTCCGGACTCCACATACACCAGCTCGTCGCCGATCGCGTTGCGGTACAGCGGTGAGCCGACCTTGGCGACCACGTAGGAAATCCGCACGTCCGCGTTGCCGAGCAGCAGGCGCCGCCCGGTGACCGGATCGGTCTCGGCTGGGACATCGCCGGGAAACAGAGTGTGCAGACGGAGGTGTCGATGGCGTAGTGGATGATTCGGCGTGGTGGTTTGATCGGGCAGCTCCCAGACCGCCGAATCGACGATCGCGGGTGGCAGTGCTCGGTGATAGAGCAGTGCGGAGTCGCCGGAGAACCCCTCCTCGCCCATCAGCTCCTCGTAGTAGAGCCGACCCAGCTCGTCGCGATGTTGGGTGTGCCGCTTCGGCGGTACCGCACCCACATGCCGATAGAACGCCATAACCATTCCTCCGCCGAGCCGGTGGTCGGATAGTTGATTCCTATCGTAGTGACTGTGACCGAATAATGGTCGTTTCGCTCAGGCGTGACGCAGGGCGCGGTAGACAGCGGCGCCGACGAAAGCTCCTAGCTCCTGTGCTGTCCAGTTGTCCTTGTCGGCGAGCAGCGCCCGCACCGCGCCTTCCCCCGCGGACACCCACTGCTCGACCAACACCGGCAGCTTGCGCTCGGCGTCCTCGGTGCCCCAGGCGCGCAGCGTGGGACGCAGCAGTTCGGTGCACCGCTCGACGACGAGCGCGCGCCCGCGCCCGAATGAATCCGCCACGGCGGGATCGGGATTGCCGTACATCAGCCGCCAGGCGTCGGGCCGTCCCGCCGCCTTCGCCAACAGTGCACGGAAACCCTCGACGAACACCGTCTCATTCGCGTCCACGTCGCGCGGCGTCGCCACCTCGAGCACCCCGCTGACCAGGTAGCCCTCCTCGCGCTGGATCAGCGCGTCGATCAGCTCGACGCGATCGGCGAAGCAGGCGTACACCACCGGCCGTGTCACCCTCATCCGCTCCGCGATCGCGACCATGGTGACCGCGGCGATGCCGTTCTCCACGGCGATGGCCAGCGCGGTGTCGAGAACCTGTGGGCGGCGTCGTTCCGGGCCGAGATGCTGCGCCCGCTGGCGTGGCTCGACGGCCGAATCGCTACCCATGCCGACCAAGGTATCAGCGTCAGTTACACGGTTATCGCTGGTCCGGCGGGCGAAGATGAATTCCTACACTGATGAATGACAGCCGAGTGTCGCGCATCTGGTGCCTCGAGCTATCTGGACCTGGTAATACCCGAATGTCGGTATCACGCAGTGAATTCGGCGATCACCGGGGCGTGATCGCTGGCGCCCTTGCCTTTTCGCTCTTCGCGGTCGATCATCGCGTCCGTCGCGGTGGCGGCGAGCGCCGGGGAGGCGAGGATGAAATCGATGCGCATGCCCTCTTTGCGCGGAAAACGCAGCTGGGTGTAGTCCCAGTAGGTGTAGGTGCCCGGACCAGGAGCGAAGGGGCGCAGGACGTCCGCGTACCCGGCGTCGACGACGGCATGGAACGCATCCCGCTCCGGCTGCGAGGTGTGGGTCTTGTCGGCGAAGTATTCGACCGACCACACGTCGGCGTCGGTCGGCGCGATGTTCCAGTCACCCACCAGCGCGATCTTCGCTCTCGGGTCCTCTGCCAGCCAGCGCGCGCCGTTGTCGCGCAGCGCGGCAAGCCATGCCAGCTTGTAGGCGTAGTGCGGGTCGTTCAGCGTGCGGCCGTTGGGGACGTACAGGCTCCACACCCGCACGCCACCGCAGGTCGCCCCGATCGCCCGCGACTCGACCACCGGCGCGCTGATCAGCGATTCGCCCGCGTCCTTGTCGAACCCCGGCTGGTCGGGGAAGGCGAGTTCGACGTCGGTGAGGCCGACCCTGGAGACGATCGCCACTCCGTTCCACTGGTTGATGCCGAGATGGGCCACTTCGTAACCGAGCTCGTCGAACCGTTCGAACGGGAACTGGTCGTCGCGGCACTTGGTCTCCTGGATGGCCAGCACGTCGATGTCCTGGCGGTCGAGCCAGTCCGCGACACGGTCGAGCCGGGAGCGGATCGAGTTGACGTTCCAGGTGGCGAGACGCACTGGGGCCTTCCTTCGTAAGCGGTGACAGGTCCGTTCTACCGCAGGCCGCGGGGTTCGGCGAGGGCCGTCGGAGCCGCGTAGCGGTAGGCGTGGTGTTCGACGAAGCCCAGGTCGCGGTACATCGCGCGGGCGGCCGCGTTCGTCGCCTCCACCTGAAGATAGGCATGCGTCGCGCCGCGGTTGCTGCCCCAACGGACCAGCTCGGCGCAGACCAGCGAGCCGAGGCCGTGCCTACGATGCGCGGCTGCCACGGCCACGCAGCTCAGGCCGATCCAGTGGCGTCCGTCCGGTGCGGTGGTGAGCGCGCCACGGCCGATCGCTATGGGCCGCGGCAAGCCGAGCGAGGCGAAGCCCAGTTCGCCGTTGTGGACCGCGGTGAGCACCTCGGGTACCGGCGCCGAAATCGTTTGCGTCCCGGGGATATCACCGCTGTGACGATGCATCTGCAGCCAGTCGGCATCGGGCTCCGCCGCGAAGCGCACCATCGAAGGCCCCTGCGGCAGCACGAAATTGTCGATATCGACGGCAAGTATCAGGGTCTCCCGCCAGCTGGGCCAGCCGGCCGGAATCGGGGCGAGGCGGTCGGGCAACGCGAGCTGTGTGGGCAGTCCGCGCGCCGTGTACCACTCGCCGATCCGGTGCAATGTTTCCGCGCCGAGGCTTGCGGGTTCCGCGGAGCTGCCCAGCGGCACAGCGGAATTGGCCCGACCGGTGTAGCCGTGGCCGGCGCGGACCAGCCAGCCGTCGATCCAGGCGTGCTCGACTCCCGGCCAGCCGTAGGCGGCGGCGGTCTCCAGTGCGCGGATCTCCTTGGTGCGAATCGGCCTCGGGCCGATGGCTTTCAGCGCGATCACCCGGTCCGGCGCCACCGAGACGACCCGTCCGTCGGCGGAGTGCACGGTCGGCGGATCCAAGGAGACGAGTTCGCCGATCACGTCGGTCAGCGGTTGCGGATAGCCCGCGGGTAGCCGGTAGCGCAGCACCACACGGCGGCCGAGCGGAATATCCGGGAGCTCGTCAGTCGTCATGCCCGAACGGGTCGGGAACCGTGCCGGGCAGCCAGCTCAGTCCCGGTGTACCCCATCCGTTCCGCTTGATCGCCTTCTTCGCCGCGCGCGCATTGCGGCCGACCAGCACGTCCACGTAGAGGAAGCCGTCGAGGTGTCCGACCTCGTGCTGGAGCATGCGGGCGAAGAAGCCCTTGCCCTCCAGCTCGACCGGATTGCCGTGCTCGTCGATGCCGGTCACCTTGGCCCAGTCGGCGCGGCCGGTGGGGTACTGCTCGCCGGGCACCGAGAGGCAGCCCTCCTCGTCGTCGTCCGGGTCGGGCATGGTCTCCGGGATCTCGGAGGTCTCCAGCACCGGGTTGATCACCGTCCCGCGGCGGCGGGTCGCGGTGCCGTCCGCACCGACGTCTGGGCAGTCGTAGACGAACAGGCGCAGCGCGACGCCGACCTGATTGGCCGCGAGGCCGACACCGTGGGCCGCGTCGAGTGTCTCGTACATGTCCGCGATGAGCGGAGCCAATTCCTCCGGCGATTGGGTGACCTGCTCGGTCGGATTGTGCAGAACCGGGTCGCCGACGATCACGATCGGGAGGATTGCCATGCGGCAATTATGGCCGTGACGTCGCTGCCCCGGCCGCTCGGGTGCCGGACCGACGAGATAGCACCTACCGACAGGTAGCGAACACGCCGCGTCCTGGACCGGGCGATCCCTGGCTCTCGTGGTTGTATGATCCGCGACGTACAAGCACCATTTTTCGTCAGGTGGTTACTCGGCGAGGGAGCGAGATGGACGGCGCAGCGGCTCGGGATCTTCCCGCGACCCAGGACGGCCTTTCCGCGGGCGAAGATGTCACCGTAGGGCTCTCCGCCCGGCCGGAGCAGGGCGATGGCGACGGTCTGAGTCGTCGCGAACACGACATCCTCGCCTTCGAGCGACAGTGGTGGAAGTATGCGGGGGCCAAGGAAGAAGCCATCCGGGAAATGTTCGGCATGTCGCCGACCCGGTATTACCAGGTACTCAACGCGATGGTCGACCGGCAGGAAGCGCTGGCCGTCGACCCGATGCTGGTGAAGCGGTTGCGCAGGTTGCGCGCGAGCAGGCAGAAGGCGCGGGCCGCGCGCCGGCTCGGATTCCAGGTGTAACCGCTGCGATGCGGACCTGGACCCATGATGTGCGACTAGGCTCGAGCGGGTGAGCTACCCGAACCCCACCTCCGGTGGGCCACCGTTGCGTGCGCTGGCGATGGTGCTGATCGCGTTGGCCATCGTGTTCGCGGGCCTCGGCGCTATGTCGTTGTCGAATTCCGAAACCGGCGATACCGACGCGTCGGGAACCAGTCCGTCAGCGACCTCGAGTGCGACGGCGGCACCACAGGTTCCCGCGGGCACGCCCGCGTCGAAGACGACGAATGCGGCGCCGACCCCGGCCGGCACCACGACCACATCCTCGACCACCACCACGGCGGGCCGTTCGGTGCCGGTGCGCGTGCTGAACAACAGCATGATCGCCGGGCTCGCGGCCAAAACGGCGAGCGAGCTGTCGGCGAACGGGTGGACGATCGCGGAAACCGGGAACTATCCCGGTACGAATATCGCGAAAACCACGGTGTACTACGGGACTTCGCCCGGTGACCGGGAGGCGGCGCGGACCATCGCGGACGAGATCGGCGCCGAGATCGCGCCGAAGTCGAGCGGGATCGGCGATTCCGCGCCGGGTGTAACTGTGATCGTCACGGGTAACTGACCGGTGGGACCGCCCGCACGCGCATTACGGGCGGATCGAGGTTCCGCGACGGCACACGGCCCTGTCCGGGCATGACGTGTCGGGCGTGGCATCATCTGTCCGGTAACGAACGTGTCCACACAGCTTTACTCGTAAACTCGGCACTCGTAAAGGAGTTCCCCGATGGCCCCGTACTCAACTCGTCGCCCGTCCTGGTGGACTGTGACCCCGGTGCTTGCGGTCGCGGTCTTCGGCCTCGCTGCCTGTTCGAACAGCCAAGAGTCGAGCAACGTCCAGGGAACGACTCCGCCGGTGTTCACCCCCTCGCCCGGCCCGGCGGGGCAGTCGGGAACCGAGCACGGCAGCGCGAACACCGAACCCGGGGTGAAGGTCGAACTGAAGGACGCCGGCGGTGTTTCGGTCGGCACCGCGAACTTCGCCAAGGACGGCAACCACCTGCAGGTCACTGTCGATGCGCACGGGCTGCGTCCCGGCTTCCACGGCCTGCACGTGCACCAGGTGGGCAAGTGCGAGGCGAACTCGGTCGCGCCGACCGGCGGTCCGGCGGGCGACTTCCTCTCGGCGGGGGGCCATCTGCAGGTCGGTGGCGCCACCGCGCACCCGGCCAGCGGTGATCTGACCTCGCTCGAGGTGCGCGGGGACGGCACGGGCAAGCTGGTCACCACCACCGACTCGGTCACGCTGGACGACATCAAGGGCAAGGCCCTGATCGTCCACGCCGACGCCGACAACTTCGGCAACATCCCCAGCCGCTATGTCCGCGCCGACGGCGCCGCGGGCCCCGACAGCACGACGCTGGCGACCGGCGACGCGGGTGGCCGCGTCGCCTGTGGCGTCATCCAGTAGCGCGGTGCCACATGGCCGGGGCAGGAATCGAACATGTTCCCTTCCATGGCTCGCCCCGGCCCACTATCGGCGTGGAATGGGAGATCGCGCTCGTCGACAAGGTGAGCCGCGATCTGTCGAATACGGCTGCGGCGGTCTTCGACTCGGTCGGTGATCTGCGCGCCCACGACGGCACGCCGCAGGTCACCAAGGAGCTGCTGCGCAACACCGTTGAGCTGGTCACCGGCGTGCACGATACCGTCGGTGCGGCGGTCGACGATCTGACCGGCACGATGAACGCCGTCCGCCGCGTCGCCGACCCGCTCGGCGTCGATCTGTTCTGCGCGGGCACCCATCCGTTCGCGCAATGGTCGTCCCAGCAGTTGACCCGCTCGCAGCACTACGACGAACTGATCGAGCGCACCCAGTGGTGGGGCCGCCAGATGATGATCTGGGGTGTGCACGTGCACGTCGGAGTCTCCCACCGCGAGAAGGTCTTTCCGATCCTGAACTCGATGCTGCTGTCGTATCCGCATCTGCTCGCGCTGTCGGCGTCCTCGCCGATGTGGTCGGGATCGGACACCGGCTACGCCAGCAACCGGACGCTGATGTTCCAGCAGCTGCCCACCGCGGGACTGCCGTTCCAGTTCGAAAACTGGACGCAGTTCGAGCATTTCGTGCACGATCAGTTCAAGACCGGCGTGTTCGAGCAGCTGGGCGGCATGCACTGGGACATCAGGCCCGCGCCGAAGTGGGGCACGATCGAGGTGCGGGTGTGCGACGGGATCTCTACCCGCGCCGAGTTGGCCGCCATGGCTTCGCTCATCCATTGTCTGATCGTCGACCTGGATCGCCGCGTCGAAAACGGCGAGACGCTGCCCGTTCTCCCGCCCTGGCACGTGCAGGAGAACAAGTGGCGGGCTGCCCGCTACGGCCTGGACGCGATCATCATCACCGACGCGGACAGCAACGAGCGGCTGGTCACCGACGACCTCGACGATCTGCTGAACCGCCTGGAGCCGACAGCGAATCGGCTCGGCTGCGCGAACGAGCTGGCGCTTGTCGCCGAGATCCCCAAGCGGGGGGCGTCCTACCAGCGGCAGCGCCGGGTAGCCGCGGCGCATCAGGGCGATCTGGTCGCTGTGGTGGACGCACTGGTCGAGGAGCTGAGCCACTAGCGTCACGCCGCGCGTAGGTCGGCTGCTGTTCAGCTGGTCAGGGGGATGGCGTTCACCCCCTGTTTACTATGGTCGAATGCTAGTCGAAGACCCGGGTTCCAGAGTAGGAAGCGCGGTGCCGCCGAGGCGCGCGCCACAGACCCGGGCGTGGATCCCGGCGGCGATCGCCGCGGTGCCGGTTCTGCTGATCGCGTTGCAGGTCTTCGCGGAACTGCACGGGGTCGAAGGCCCACTGGACAGTCTCTGGCGGGACTACGTCGGTACACCCAAATCCATGTCGGTGCCGTGGGCCGGATTGCTCCTTGCGCTGGTGGGCATTTCGGCCCGGCGCCGGATTGTCGCGCTGAGCGCCGCGGTGACCATCGACGTGGTGTGGGCGGGCATCCGGTTGCTGGCCGGGGAGCCGTTCGGGATCGGAAACGGCCCGGTGATCGTGCTGACCGCGCTGGCTGCGGTGGCCTGGCTGCGCTGGGCGGGTGCCGAACGGCGCGACGCGCTGCACGCCGCCGCGCTCGGCGCACTGCTCGTTCTGGCCACCAAGGTCGGCGACGTGTGGCTGCACATCACGGTGATCAGCAGGCCGACGGTGCTCGACGAGTATGTGATCCTGGCCGACCACGCGCTCGGTGACCCGTCCTGGGTACTCGGCAGGGCGCTCGACGCGCTCGGCCCGGTCGTCTACGCGGTGCTGCACTGGGTCTACATCGAGCTGCCGGTGGCGGCGATCGTCGTTGCGGTGTGGCAGCTGCGCCGAGTCGTCTCGTCGGGCCGGTGGCCATCGCACTATCTGGTGCGCACCTTCTTGGTACTCGGGCTGATCGGTCCGATCGTCTATGTGCTGTTCCCGGTTGTGGGGCCGATGTTCGCGTTCGGACCCGACGGCCACGGATTGCAGCTGGGCAACTACTGGCCGGGTGTGGTGCCGCCGATCGACCGGAGTCCGATGCCGATGCCGTTCGATGCGGCGACGCCGCGCAACTGCATGCCCTCCATGCACACCGCCTGGGCGCTGTCGGTCTTCCTGCACACCCGCCGCGACACCGACGGCGCCGCCGCGCCGCGTTGGATTCGCTGGGGCGGCGCGTTCTGGCTGCTGGCCACGCTGTCCGCGACCCTGGGTTTCGGCTACCACTACGGCGTCGACCTCGTCGCGGGCGCGGTGCTGTGTCTGACCGTCGAGTCGGCGCTGCGTGCGCCGGAGCGAGGCTGGGGATGGTTCCGGATTCAGCTGGTCGCGGGTGGCGTGGCGGTGCTGGCCGCCCTGCTGCTGTCTTACCGCTACCTCGCCGTGCCGATGGCCGAATACCCGGTGCTGGCGGGCACGGTCGTGCTCGGGCTGCTCGCCGGACTGGCCGCGGTGTTCCACGCGACATGGTTCGCGGGCACGAGGATGCCGGAGCGGGCCGAGCGGGAAGTTCAGCCCGCCGCGCCCTGAGCGCCGTCAGTCGACATCGTCGTCACGCAGCTCGTTGACGCGCAGCAGCCCGTCGCGGTCGCGCTGTTCGCGATATGCGGTGCGGCCGATGAGATGGGCGATCACCGGGGCGGTGAGCAGGGTGAACACGCCGACCAGCGCCAGCGTCCAGACGTTGCCGTGTCCACGCAGCTGGATCGAGGCCCCCGCAAGCACCAGAATCAGCCCGATCACCTGAGGTTTGGTGGCGGCATGCATCCGGGTCAGCGTGTCGGGGAAGCGCACGATCCCGATCGCGGCGGTCAGCGCGAGCGTCGAGCCGGACAGGATCAGGATGCCTGCGAGCACGTGCCAGAGGTTCATGTGTCGTCACGCACCCGGAAGCGGGAAACGGCGGCCGAGCCGAGGAACCCGACCAGTGCCAGCGCGACGATCGCGGGAACTACGGCGGTGTCGACGCTGTAGGCCGCCCACACGGCCAGTCCGGAGGCGGCGGTGGCCATCAGCGAGTCGATGCCGACTACCCGGTCCAGAGTGCTCGGTCCTGCTACGACGCGGTAGATGGTGATCACGGCAGCCGCCGCCAGCAGGACGGCGGAGACGATGGCGACAATGGTCACGGGGTCACCTCCGGAGGTGATGTCGGTCGGGCAGAAAGCCGGCCGGTCGGGCGCTCGAGCGCGTTGACCAGCAGTCGTTCCAGGCGGCGGGTGGTGCGATAGAACTTGTCCACGGCCACGTCGCTGCCGACGTCGAGGACATGGACGTAGACGACACAGCGTCTGCGGTCGATTTCCAGCACCATGGTGCCGGGGATCAGGTTGAGCACGTCGGTGCAGAGCACGAGCACGAGATCCGATCTCGTGCTCAGATACACCCGCAGCACCCCGGACACCGGCGGCGGGGCTGGGCGGATCGCGAACCAGGCCACCTGGAGACTCGACTCCAGCGCGTAGTACGCGCTGATCACGACCACTTCGACGAGCGGAAGCGGATTCAGCCGCCCGGACACCGGCACCCTGGGAAGTGGCAGCGCCACCATGATCAGCGCACCGACCACCACCCCGGCCAGGAGGTTCGCCACGCTGAGATCGCCCCACAGCGTGACGTAGACCACGGTGAGCCAGGCCAGGATACCGATCCGCACGATGGTTTCACGCCGCCCACCGCGTGGCTGCCCGGTGCTCATCGCAACGCTCCAGGGTCGTCCGGCGAATCACCGAGCACCGCGCCGATGTATACGCCGGGGTCGCGCAGATCGACCGCGGCTCGGTCGGCGATATCGAGGATCGGACCGGCCAGCACCGTGAGGCTCAGACCGACCGCGACCAGCGCCGCGGTGGACACCACCATCAGCAGCGGCATCCGGCCGGGGTCGGTCCGCTCGTCGTACCGCACGTCGGTCGAATCCTCGATCAGTGTGGGCGGTTTCGCCGCGGTGAGGTGTCCTTCGGGTGCCTCCGAGCGCGGGCGCCAGAACGCCTTGCTCCACACCCGTGCGATGGCATAGAGCGTGAGCAGGCTGGTGAGCACGGAACCGCCGACCAATACCCAGGCCAGCGCGCTGCCCTGCTCGGCCCCGGCTTGCAGCAGCGCGACCTTGCCGATGAACCCCGAGAACGGCGGAATACCACCGAGATTCAGCGCGGGAACCAGAAACAGCACGGCGAGCAGCGGGCTCGCCGCCGCAAGCCCGCCCAGTCTGCGCAGCGAGGTCGATCCGGCCTGCCGCTCGATCAGGCCGACCACCAGGAACAGCGATGTCTGCACCAGAATGTGGTGCGCCACATAGAACACCGCGCCCGACAGCCCGGCCGTATTGGCGAGCCCGACCCCGAACACCATGTATCCAATGTGGCTGACCAGCGTGAACGACAGCAGACGGCGGATGTCGCTCTGCGCGATCGCACCGAGGATGCCGACCAGCATGGTGAGCAGGCCGCACACCAGCAGCACCGAGTCGAAGCCGCCGTCGGGAAACAGCAGCGAGTGTGTCCGGATGATCGCGTACACACCGACTTTGGTGAGCAGACCGGCGAACACCGCGGTGACCGGAGCGGGGGCGGTCGGATAGGAGTCGGGCAGCCAGTTGGACAGTGGGAAGACCGCCGCCTTGATGCCGAACGCCACCAGCAGCACCGCGTAGATCGCTGTGCGCGTGCCCTCCGGGACCGCGCCGATCCGGACGGCGAGCTGGGCGAGATTCAGCGTTCCGGTGGCCGCGTAGGCCAGTCCGATACCGGTCAGGAAGATCAGCGACGAGACCGTCGAGACCATCACGTACGACACGCCCGCGCGGATGCGTTCCGCCGTCGCACCGACGGTGAGCAGCACGAACGAGGCAGCGAGCAGAATCTCGAAGCCGACGAACAGGTTGAACAGATCACCGGCCAGGAAGGCCATCGAAACGCCCGCCGTCAGCACCAGATACGTGGGCCGGTAGATGGAGGTCGGCTGCCGCACGCCGCCGTCGCGGATGTTCTGGCCCGCGCCGTACAGTGCGACCGACAGCAGCACGATGGACGAGACGAGCAGCATCGCGGCGGAGAGCCGATCCACCACCAGCGTGATGCCGATCGGAGCCTCCCAGTTGCCGACCTGCAGCGCGGTGGTGCCGTCCCGGTCGGCGAGAAACAGCAGCAGAGCGCAGATCACGACCACGCAGGCGAGCGCGCCGAGACTGACCGCGCTCTGGGTGCGTGGCCTGCGCCCGAAGACGAGCGTGGCTGCGGCGCCGAGCAGCGGGACGAGTACTGGAAGCGGCGCGAGGATCGGCAGCAGATCGGGGGAGAGGCTCACTTTTCCGGGTCCTCTGCGTCGCGTCGTCGGGCGACGTCCACGTCCTCCTGGTCGTTGGCCACGTCTTCGGTGGTGGTGAGTATGTAGGAGCGGTAGGCCAGCGCGAGCACGAACGCCGCGATGCCCATGGTGATCACGATCGCGGTGAGCACCATGGCCTGAGCCAGCGGATCGGCCATCTCTTGGTGCGCGGCGTCGGCATCGTCCCGAATGGGTGGCTTGCCGTCGGCGCCGCCCGCGGTGAGGATCAGCAGGTTCACCGCGTTACCGAACAGGATCAACCCGAGCAGCATCTTCGACACGGCGCGTTCCAAGATCAGATACACCCCGCAGGCGACCAGGATGCCGATCACAGCCAGCAGCGTCAGATTCGCACTCACTTGCCGGGACCCCCCTTCGCCGAGGTCGGCTCGGCCTCGTCCAGCTCGCTGTCCAGCCGCGCACCGAGGCTACGCAGCACGTCGAGGACCAGGCCGACGACGATGAGATAGACGCCGAGGTCGAAGAACAGGGCGGTGACCAGCTTGACGTGACCGAGCACCGGCAGCGTCAGCTCGACGATCGCCGAGGACAGCGGCGGTGCTCCGAGCAGTAGCGACGAGACGGCGGTTCCTGCGGCCAAGGACAGGCCCGCGCCGAGGATGTGCCCGGCGTCGACAGGTAGCGCCTCGCCCAGTTCATAGCGCCCGCCTGCGAGATACCGCAGCGTCAGCGCCAGGCCTGCGGTGAGCCCGCCCGCGAAACCGCCGCCGGGCGCGTTGTGGCCGGAGAAGAAGAAGTAGACCGACAGGACCATGATGGTCGGGAAGACGAGCCGGGTGGTGATCTGCAGGACCATCGAGCGTTCGGCCCGGTCGACCAGCCGCCCCGCGGGTAGCCAGCTCACCAGATCCGGGTCGTAGTCGGGGGAATCCGTCGCGCGCGGCGCGGTGCCGAAACGCTTGCTGCGGAACACCAGCGATGCCACCCCGGTCGCGGCGACGACCAGCACCGAGATCTCGCCGAGCGTGTCCCAGGCACGGAGGTCGACCAGCAGCACGTTGACCGCGTTCTTGCCGCCGCCGAATCGGTATGCGGCATCGGGGATCCGGTGCCAGATGGGTTCAGCGGTGCGCGCGGCGACGGCGAACGCAGCGAGCACCGCGACCACTGTGCCGACCACCGTGGCCAGAATGGCCCGGTGGTGCACCTTGAACGCGGCCGTCCTGCTCTCCTCGATCGTCGCGGGGAAGGCGCGCAGCACCAGCACGAAGATCACCAGAGTCAGTGTCTCCACGAGGAATTGGGTCAGCGCCAGGTCGGGTGCGCCGTGCAGCGCGAAGATCACGCCGCACCCGTAGCCGGTGACCCCGACGACCAGCACGCTCGCCAGCCGATTGCGGAACACCGTCGCTGCGATCGCCGTCGCCGCCATGATCGCGCCGATAACCACCTGCAGCGGTGAATCCCACAGGCGCAGAGCGACTTCGGTGCGGCTGCCGAGCGCGAGCAGCACGCTCGGCAGGATGATCAGGGTGACGAGAATCGTCGCCTGGCTCAGCGGCAGCGAGCCGCGCTGCACGGCGCCGGTCATCCGCAGCGACAGCCGGTCCATCGCACGCAGCGTGGCGTCGTAGGCTCGGTCGGCATTGCCCAAACGCGGGTGCGCCGATTCCACGAGGCGGTCGCGCAGCCGGTACAGCAGGATGCCCGCGGCGATGATCAGGACCGTCAGCGCCAGCGGAACGCCAAATCCGTGCCACAGTGCTAGACGCGAAACCAACGGTCCAGCAAGCGTTTCGGCGTACGGGGCGAACGCTCTGTCCAGCCGGGACGCCATGAGTCCCGCCGCGAGACCCGCGACGGCCAGGATCGCGGGCGGCCCGAGAAACAGCGCGCCCGGTGGGTGCCAGCCGATGCGGCCGTCGGCGGTGGTGCTCGTGGCATCCGGCTGCTCGCTCGGGTGGTGGGCGACCGGAGTGATGCCCGGGGCGGGTTCTCCCGCGACCTGCTTGTCCGCGAAGGCACCCCACACGAACCGAACGCTGTAGCCTACCGTCAGCATCGAACCGAGCACCACCCCAACGGCTACCGCGACGCGGGCCGCTCCGGTGAGCACGTCCGCGTCCAGGACGGCGCTCAGCGCGCTCTCCTTGCCGACGAAGCCGAGCAGCGGCGGAATACCGGCCATGCTGAGCGTGGCGAGGATAGCGGTGCCGCACAGCACCGGGGCTCGGCGCCCCAGTCCGGACAGTCGCCGCAGATCGCGGGTGCCCGCACCGTGATCGATGATCCCGACCACCATGAACAGACACCCCTTGAACAGCGCGTGCGCGACGATCATCGTCACCCCGGCCAGCGCTGCGCCCGGCGTGCCCATCCCGACCAGCACGATCAGAAACCCGAGCTGGCTCACGGTGCCGAACGCCAGCACCAGCTTCAGGTCGACGACCTGCAGGGACCGCAGGCCGGCGAGCAGCATCGACACCAAGCCGAGGCTGAGCACCAGCGGATGCCACACCGGGTTCGCTGCGAACGCCGGCGCGAGCCGGGCGACCAGGTACACGCCGGCCTTCACCATCGCCGCGGCATGCAGGTACGCGCTCACCGGCGTCGGCGCGGCCATCGCGCCCGGCAACCAGAAATGCAGTGGCACCACCGCGGATTTGCTCAGCGCGCCGACCAGCAGCAGCGCCACGGCGATATTCACGGCGACACCGCTCGGTGGGCGCGCCCCGGCCAGCAGATCCGAGAGCAGGTAGCTGTCGTTCGCCTCGCCCAGAATGATGATGCCGACCAGCATCGCCAGCCCGCCCGCGGCGGTCACCAGCAGGGCCTGGATCGCGGCCCTGCGGCTGGCCGCCTGTTCGGCGTTGTGGCCGACCAGCAGGAACGACAGTATCGTCGTCGCTTCCCAGAAGACGAAGAGCAGCAGCATGTTGTCGCTGGTGACCAGCCCGAACATGGCGCAGGCGAAGCCGACCAGCTCGGCGGCGAACACCCCGAGCCTGGGCTCGTCGTCCTCGAAGTACCTGGCGCAGTAGACCAGGATCAGCGTGCCGATGCCGAGTATCAGCGCGCACATCACGGCGGCGAGCGAGTCGAAGCGCAGATCGATGTTCATCGCGATGCTCGGCGCCCACGCCAGCCGAACGTGCTGTGGGTCAAACCAATTCGCGGCCACCCAGCCCAGACAGCCGAGCGGGACCAACGCGAGCACGTAGAAAGCGTTGCGCCCCAGTGCCCGTACCCACAGCGGCGCCACCACGGCGGTCGCGGCAAGAGCGAGCAAAATAGCGAGCAAACTGCACTCCGTCGAGTAGGGGCGGCGGGGTGTTCGGCACAATCCTACGTGGAGGCTGGTTATTTTCGCTGGACGGGTGGGTATGGCATCAGTCATCCCGCTTCCATTGGAGCTATATGTCCGCTACCGGTTCGCTCTCTGGTTGGCCTTTTTCGAGCCGCTTGGTGCGGGGTCTCAGCCGGCGCAGCACGGCGAGCCCGACCGCGCAACCGATGACGATGGCAAGTGCAGCCCATCCTGGTGTCGCGTCATGGACCGGCACGTCGTGGTCGACCTTGTACGGCAGCACCGAGGCGACCGAGGGAAGATAGAGCGCGGCAATCGCCAGCACGCCGCTCGGCGCATAGTGCGGGCGTGCGGTTCCGCAGCAGTAGCCCGCGGTCAACGCGATGACGACACTGATCGTCGCGGCGCCGACTCGGCTGGCCGCCGTCGAGGTGACCAGCGCGAAGACCGCGATACCCACGACGAACAGGATGGCGATGGCCGCCGAGGGCAGCCGGGCGCCGAGGGCGACGCCCAGAGCGGTCAGCGCGATGAGGATGCACACAACCCACTTCGGCTGGACCGCGTAGCCCACCGCGTCGACGGCGGTGGTGAGGCTCACGGCCAGATACACGCCGACACCGTCCCGGCCGGGCAGCAGCATGGCTGCGGCGGTCGCGGCGACGAGCGTCGCGGCGATCGTGATCCCGATCTCGACCACGTGGCGCTCGTCGGGCATCTTGCTGTACTGGCGGCCCAGCCATTCGGTGCCTGCCAGCACGACCGGCGCAAGCACCATTGCCGCAATGATCGGGGTCACCGGCAGCTCGATCGCCATCCGCGGCGTCTTCGGCTCCTCGGTCCGCGACCAGTTGCGCAGGGTGCTGAACACCAGCAGAGCGACGGTCGCTCCGATCAACCAGCGCGGTGGGCTCTCCAGCACCGCGTACGGATCGGTGTCGATGGCGAGTAGCTCCGCGAGATCGTCGAAGAAGGAGAATCCGACGGCGCCCACCGCGAACGCCGCGGCGGGCAGCGGTCTGCGCAGCACCACGGCACCCAGCGCGCCCAGCAGCACCGCGGCACACACCGAGTCGACGTAGTCGACTGTGGTCAGGATGTCCGCCGAGGATGCACTGCGTCCGGCGACGTGATTGATCAGCTGACCTACTGCGCCGGCCAGTGCCGTCGCCCACCCCGTCACCGGGCGTGTGGTGGTGGTGACCAGCACGGACACCGTGACGGCGATGATCACGGCCAGCGCCGCGCCGCGCGCCCCGCTGTTCATCAGGCCGGAAATCCGCTGCTGCGTCGTCGGAGTCGGCGCGGTGAAGGCGACGGGCAGGAACAGCGTGATGCCCGCGACCGCGGCTCCGATGAAGGCCGTTGCCGCGTCGACCGCCTCGCCGATCCCGCGCACGGTTGTCGAAGATACCTGCGTTCATCGCGCAAAACTCATGATTGCCAACTATTCGCTGATATAAGTCGAGAGGGCGAAAATCCCGGGAATTGCCCGATTACCAGAAGTTGTCCAAAGGTCGGCTATAGATAACGGCCTTCGCTGCCTGCCGCCTCGCCGCGCGTCTCCGCGTAGCGGCGCAGCGAATCGATCTGGAGCGGGTCGAGCGAGGGCCGCACCGCCGCCTTTGCGGCCGCCACGTCAGCCGCGGTGACGTCGGCGGCGTCCATGTCCCGCCGCATCGCGGCGAGCGCGGACTCGCGCAGCAGGGCGGTGCAGTCGGCGGCCGAGTAGCCGTCCAGTTCGCGGGCGAGCGCGGCGAGGTCGACGTCATCGGCCAGCGGCACCGCGCGGCCCGCCGTGCACAGGATCTCGTGCCGCGCGGCCGCGTCCGGCGGTGGCACGAAGACCAGCCTTTCCAGCCTGCCCGGACGCAGCAACGCCGGGTCGATCAGCTCCGGCCGGTTGGTCGCGCCGAGCACCACCACGTCGCGCAGCGGCTCCACACCGTCGAGTTCGGTGAGCAGTGCGGCTACCACCCGGTCGCCGACGCCGGAGTCGGCGCTCTGGCCGCGGCGCGGAGCAAGGGCGTCCACCTCGTCCAGGAAGATCAGCGACGGCGCGGAATCGCGGGCGCGCTGGAACAATTCGCGCACCGCCCGCTCAGACGAGCCGACCCACTTGTCCAGCAGTTCGGCGCCCTTCACCGAGTGCACGCTGAGCTGGCCGCTGCCCGCCAGCGCGCGCACCAGGAAGGTTTTGCCGCAGCCGGGCGGGCCATAGAGCAGCACGCCGCGCGGCGGGTCGATGCCGAGGCGGGCGAACGAATCCGGATGGCGCAGCGGCCACAACACCGATTCGGTGAGCGCCTGCTTGGTCTCCACCATGTCGCCGACGTCGTCGAGCGCGAGACTGCCGATGGCGAGTTCCTCCATGCCCGAACGCGACAGCGGCCGGATCACCTCGAGCGCGCCGAGGAGATCCGGCTGGGTGAGCTGTGGGTCGCCATGGTCCTTGCTCGCCCGCGACGCCGCGCGCAGCGCCGCCTCCCGGCACAGCGCGGCAAGATCGGATGCCACGAAACCTGGTGTGCGCGAAACGATCTCGTCGAGTTTCAACTCCCCGATCGGCACCCGGCGCAGCAGTTGCTCGAGCAGTACCTTGCGCACGGCAGYCGTCGGCAGCGGCAGCGTGAGCTCGCGGTCGCAGAGGTCGGGCGCCCGCAGCCGCGCATCGATGCCGGCCGGGTGCGCGGTGGTCGCCAGGAATGCGACGGACGGCTCGTTGACCGCTGCGCGCAGCTGGTCGAGGATGAGGGTAGCCACCGGCTCGGCGTCCGCGGGTAGCAACGCGTCGATGTCGGTGATGAGCAGGATGCCACCCTGGCCGGAGCTGACGTCGGCCACCCCCTGGGCGACTTCGCGCAGACGAGCGCCGCTCTCGGCCGCGCCGATGGTGGGGCCGTCCAACTCGACGATGCGGCGCGGCGCTGTCACGGCGCGCGCCAGCGTGGCTTTGCCGACGCCCGCGGGTCCGGTGATCAGCACACCGAGATGCGGTGTCGCACCCAGCGTTCGCAACAGTTCGGGTTCATCCAGAGCGAGGCTGAGCCATTCGGCGAGCTTCGCGGCATGCCCGCGTACACCCGCCAAATCCTCGACCGTGATGCTCGGTGTGTCCCTGGTCGGCGCGTGTCTGCCCGCCGGTGCGCCATTCGTTCCCGCGGCCGTCGCGAACGCGGCAGCCTCGGTGGCCCCGCGCGAGGACTCACCCGCCGGAATCGGCGTTCCGGCCAGGGCCAAGTCGGCGGCGGTCCGTGCGGCGACCACGCCCGCGCCCCAGACGACCGCGGTGTTCGGCTGCACGCTCACCGGTCCCCGCGGATCGGTGGCGGTGACGGTGAGAAGCTCGGTGGTCCACGCGATGCCGAAGGTGCGTGAGAGCGCCTGGGTGGCCGCCGAGGAGCTGATGTCGGGGCCGAGGTCGCGTGGAAGCAGGGAGACCGCGTCACCCACCGTGACGACCTTGCCGAGCAGCGCCTGGCGCAGTGTCACGGCCGGAATGGTGCGGGTGGCGTGCACTGAACCGCTCAGGGAGATCTGTTTGGCGCCGCACACAGTCGCCGGGGCGACCACCACCGTCGCGTCCTCGCGCAGTCCGGCGTTCGACAGCGTCACGTCGTCGAGCAGTGCGATCCCAGCGGGCGTTCCCTTCGGCGCGACACCGGCCACCGCGGCTGTGTGCCGCGACCCCACCAGCGCGATACCGTCCCACTCGCGCAGTCCGAGCGCGGTGAGCGCCTCGGAATGCAGCCGCACCACCCCACGTCGGGCGTCGGCCGCGGAGGGATTCAGTCGAGCGGTCAGTGCGAGTTCTGCCACTGTGCCATTCTGCCGCGTGAGACCGCGCTCAGTCACCGGACCGCGTTATCGATACGACTTGTCGATGCTGAGTTTCGGCGGAAGTGCGCCGGAGCTGGCGCGAAAATTGTCAGTCGTGTCGGAAGCCCCGCCCTCCGGTGGGGCAGGACGTCACTTCTGCACGATTCCGGCGGCTACCGCGACCGATGTGTCCGCCACGCTCGGCGACAGGCAGACCAGCTTGGCGGTGCCGAGGGCGACATTCGGGCTGCCCTCGAACGGGCTGCCCGGGTTCTCCGCGAGGATCTGCTCGATCAGCGTCTTCTCGCCCTCGCTGTCCAGTTTCTTGTATTCGCCGCAGGTGGTGCTCGACGCGGGGCCGAGCGAGGAATCGTTCTGCTTCGCCGTGGTAGTCGGCGTGCCCGCTTCGGCGCTCGGCGCCGTGGTCCCGGCAGCGCCGGTCGTTGGCGTGGCGGGGATGGTGGTGCTGGTGCTCGGCGAGTCTTTGCGCGGCCCGTTCGCGGTGGGCTCGTCCTGCCCGCCGCAACCTACCAGCAGGAAACCCACCGTCCCGACGGCCAGGACGATGGCGGAAGTTCGCTTCATACCGTGCTTTCCCGGGTGGATCGAGGTGCCGGAGCCTCCGGCGCGTTCGGTGCAGCGTACCGGGTCGGTCCGGATCAGTGGATGCGTGCCTGCCAGTCCGCGGGAACCCGGTCGCGGGGGCCTGGCACGCCTTGATCCGCCGGGTGGCTGTGCGGCGGGGACAATTCCGGTCCGCCACCGTACATTTCTTCGGTTTGGAAGTTGTAGTACCAGTTCTCGCCCGGCTCGAAGCTCTGGATGAACGGGTGGCCGGTGTCTTTCGCGTGCTTGGTGGCATGCTGCGCGGGCGAGGTGTCACAGCAGCCGACGTGCCCGCACTGGGCGCAGCGGCGTAGGTGGACCCACCATCCCCGGTTCGCTTCGCATTCCAGGCAACCGGGCCCGCTGGGCGGCGCCGCGGGATCGATGCCCTCGAGCTGCTCTGTCATCACTGCCCTCCTGCGTTCGATTCCGGTTCGGCCTGATTCTCCTCGGGCCGGTTCAGCGGCAGCCAGACGGTGAACCTGGTGTCGCCCGGCTCGGAGTCCACCCGAATGTCGCCATTGTGCTTGTTGACCACGATCCGGAACGATATGTCCAGGCCGAGCCCGGTGCCCTCGCCCATCGGCTTGGTCGTGAAGAACGGTTCGAAGATCCGGCCGCGCGCCTCCGGCGGGATGCCCGGCCCGGTGTCGCCGATCTCGACGACGGCGCAATCGTTCTCGTGCCTGGTGCGGATGGTCAAGGTGCCGTTTCCATTCATCGCGTACACCGCGTTGTCGATCAGATTGGTCCACACCTGGTTCAGTTCGGCTGCGTAGCAGGGCACTTGCGGCAGCGTCCGGTCGTACTCCTTGACCACCTGCACGTCGTCGCCGATCTTGCGGCTGAGCATGACCAGCGTGCTGTCCAGCAGCTCGTGGATGTCGACCACTTGGAACGGCGCCCGGTCCATCTGCGAGTACTGCTTGGCCGCGTCGACCAGCGAGGAGATGCGCGTGGTCGAGTCGCCGATCTCGTTCATCAGCAGCTCGGTCTCGATGGTGTAGTTCAGCCAGCGGATCGCGCCCTGGAAGACCTGCTCCGGAGCGCCCTCCAAAGTGGCCGCCACGCGCTCGAGCCAGTCCGCGTCGAACCCGGCCTGGACGAAGTTCGGCGCGAGATTCCAGCCGTCGAGGATGCCGTGTTCCTCGAGCCATTCGCCCAGCACGTCCTCGCGGTCTGCGGCCTCCATCGGCGTGAGCTCCGGCGCCTTCGCGACCTGGGCGGCGGCCTCCTCCTGCAGACGCACGAGAGGGCCGAGGGATTCCGGATCGAACTTGCCGTCGGCCATCATCGCCAGCTTGTGCCGCATTCCCGCGACCCGCTCCCGCAGACCCGCGGTGGCGCGGACCGCGGCGGCGGCCGGGTTGTTCAGCTCGTGGGTGAGGCCCGCCGAGAGTGACCCCAGCGCAAGCAGTCGTTCGCGCTCGCCGATACGCGCGTTGGTGTTCCGGCTACCGAAGAACACGCCCTCCAGCAGGTGCACTGCCATCGGGAACCATTCGTGCATCATCCGGGCGAAGATGTCCGCGTCGAGCACGTAGAACCGTGACGGCCTCGTCACATACATCGAGCTGTTGTACTTCTGCTCGACCTTGTCGCCGATGTAGGACATCCAGGCGCCGGAGTAGGCGCCGTGGTGCTCGGTGCGGACCAGCTCGATCTCCGCGCCGCCGGACTGCTTGGTGAGCACCACCTCGCCGTCCATCAGCACGTAGAAGCAGGTGGCCGGTTCGCCCTCACGGAAGACCAGCCCCGGCTCGATGGTCTCGACCCGGCCGTCGGCGCACAGCCATTCCAGCTGCTCGTCGGTCAGCTTCTCGAACAGGAACAGGGCGCGCAGTTCGGCGGGGTCGCAGACAACTCGGCTACTGCGATCCGCGGTCTGATTCGAAGTCATTGCCACCCTCCTGATCACGCGAGGTACCGGTGTACGAGCATGACGGCCATCGCGCCCTCACCGACCGCGGAGGCGACGCGCTTGGCCGATTCGGCGTGTACGTCGCCCGCCACGAACACGCCGGGCACGTTTGTTTCCAGATGGTGGGGCGGGCGGGGTAATTCCCAGCCCGCCGGGCGCCCGCCGTCGACGAGCAGGTCCGGGCCCGCGAGCACGTAGCCCGCGTTGTCGCGCGTGACCACGCCCTCGAGCCAGTCGGTCTGCGGCGCGGCGCCGATGAACAGGAACAGCCGCTCCGCCTCGGCCTTCTCCTCGGCGCCGGTCTTGTTGTTACGCAGCACGATCAGCCGCAGATGGTCGTCTCCGTCGGCGGCGGTCACTTCGGTGTCGGTGTGCACCGCGATATTCGGTATCTGCGTGATCTGCTGCACCAAGTAATGCGACATGGACTTCTCCAACGAGTCGGCCCGGACCACCAGGTGCACGGTGCGCGCTTTGTGGGAAAGGAACACCGCTGCCTGGCCGGCCGAGTTCGCGCCGCCCACGATGTAGACGTCGTGGCCGGCGCACTCGGAGGCCTCGGTCATGGCCGAGCCGTAGTAGACACCGCGTCCGGTGAAATCGTCGACGCCGGGCGCCGGGTGGTGGCGGTAGTCGACGCCGGTGGCGATGATCACGGTGTGCGCGCACAGCGTGCCACCGTCGGCGAACCGCACGGTGCGCGCGGACCCGTTCACCTCCAGCCCGACCACCTCACGGGTGGTGATCACCTCGGCGCCGAACTTCGCGGCCTGGCGACGCGCCCGGTCGGCCAGCTGCGCGCCGGACAGGCCGTCGGGGAAGCCGAGGTAGTTCTCGATGCGTGAGCTCTGTCCGGCCTGTCCACCGGTCGCGGTCCGCTCGACCAGCACGGTGCGCAGACCCTCGGACGCGCCGTACACCGCAGCGCCCAGCCCGGCGGGGCCGCCGCCGACCACGATCAGGTCGTAGAACTCGCCTGCGGGATTGACGGTGAGGCCCACGTTCTCGGCCAGCTCGCCATCGGTGGGTTGCACCAGCGTCTCGCCGGCCGCGGTGATCACCACCGGACAGCGCTCGGGATCGGCCCCCGCCGCCTCCAGCAGCCGCGCGCCCTCGGGCTCGTCGGCCAGGTACCAGCGGTAGGGCAGCTGGTTGCGGGCCAGGAACTCGCGCACCTGCGACGAGCGCGGCGACCAGCGGTTGCCGACCACCTTGGTCTCGGTCACCGGCCGGTGCTCGCTGCTGCGCCAGGCGTCCAGCAGACCGTCCAGCACCGGGTAGAGCTTCTCCTCTGGCGGGTCCCACGGCTTGAGCAGGTAATGGTCCAGGTCGACCACGTTGATCGCGTCGATCGCCGCGTTGGTGTCGGCGTAGGCGGTCAGCAATACGCGGCGCGCGTACGGGTGCAGGTCCATTGCCTGTTCCAGGAATTCGATGCCGTCCATGCCGGGCATCCGATAGTCGGCGATCAATACCGCGACCGGCTGTCCGCGCAGTTTCATCTCCCGAAGCGCGTCGAGCGCCTGCGCGCCCGATTCCGCGCGCAGAATCCGGTAATCGGCGCCGTAACGGCGGCGCAGATCGCGTACGACCGCCCGAGAAACGCCTGGATCGTCATCGACGCTCAGGATGGCCGGTTTCGGAGCAGCGGGAGAAGTCACTTGTTGAGTATGGAGCCTCGGCGCTCGGTCTGTCGTGGTCGTTCGCTGAGGGCTCAGAATCGATGGTGCAGGACCAGATCGAGTTCGGTCGGAGTGAGCAGTCGCTCCAGTAGTTCTTCCTGGGCAGCCGTACGGGTGCTGCGGAGCGAAGACGACGTGCCTCGGGCGGTTTGCCCGTCCTCGGGTTCGATAGCGGGAAGCAGCGGAACCTGGTCCGCGTGCCGACGATGTAAGAGGGAGCGCAGTTTCACGGCCGATCACCTCACGTTGGGACGCCGAAAAGTTGGAGGCAGTGTCTGATGCTTCATCTATCAGCGATTGTGCGCCGACCATTACACCGCCGGTGCGCAACAAGCAGAAATGTGATGCAACTGTCTTCGCGATCAAGAAGCAACTGTCTTCCCGATTAAAATGTGTGCGACTCGTCGAACGCGCTCGGACGGACATCCGTCGGTCCGCCGCATGTATCCCGGAGGCAGCGTTGCCGAAAAATCTCGAAGCCACCATTGATATCTCCGCGCCGCCGGAGCGAGTGTGGGCGGTGGTCTCCGACCTCGAGCGGATGCCCGAGTTCAGCCCGCAGTGCGTCCGCATGGTGGCGCTCGGCGCGCCCCAGGCAGGCACCTGGACGATCAACCTGAATCGCGACGGCAAGAAGTACTGGCCGACCACCGCCCGCATCGTGCGCTACGAGCCGAACCATGCCTTCGCCTTCCGGATCAACGAGAACCGCAGCATCTGGAGCTACATACTGGAGCCGACCGAGAGCGGCACCCGGCTGATCGAAAGGCGGGACGTGCCCAACGGCACCACCTGGTTTTCTCGCACGGCGATCAACGCGGCGCTCGGTGGCGAGCACCTCTTCGAGGAGGCGCTGGTGCGCGGCATGAACGAGACGCTCGGCAAGATCAAGAATGCCGTCGAGGCGCGCGCATAGTCACACCCATCACAAATTGGCCACGCCAGGGCACGCGCCTTCGCCGACGCAGAGGCGCGTGCCGCGGGATATGCGGCGCCGAACCCTACTGCCAGGTCGGCAGGATCACGACCTGCGCCGCATAGGACAGACCCGCGCCGAACGCGATGAGCAGCGCCCGGTCGCCCGGCTTCGACTCGCCCTTGCGCAGCAGCGCCTCCATGGCGAGCGGAATGGAGGCGGCCGAGGTGTTGCCCGCCTCCTCGATGTCGTTGGCCAGCGCGCAGTCCTTGGGCAGCTTCAGCACCCTCGCCATGATCTCGATGATGCGGCCGTTGGCCTGGTGCGGGATCATCGCGTCCAGGTCTTCGGTGGACAGTCCGGCGCGGTCGATCGCGTCGCGGCACACCTTCTCCAATGAGTGCGCGGCCCAACGGAATACCGCCGTGCCCTCCATGGTCAGGTAAGGCCGCACCGCGTCGAGGCCCTTTTCATCGATCTCGTGGAAGTACTCCATCCAGTCTTTGTCCTGCCGGATCGCGTGGTGCTGGGTGCCGTCCGAGCCCCATACCGTCGGGCCGATGCCCTGCTCGTCGGAGGGGCCGACGATCACCGCGCCCGCGCCGTCGGCGAACAGGAAGGCGGTGGAGCGGTCGGTCGGATTGATCGTGTTCGTCAGCTTCTCTACGCCGACCACCAGCACATGCGCGGCGGTACCGGCCCGGACCAGATCCGAGGCCAGCGCGAGCGAGTGGCAGAAGCCCGCGCACCCCGCCGAGATGTCGAAGGCCGCGGCGCCGTTCATGCCGAGCTCGGTGGCGATCTGCGGGGCCGCGGCCGGCGTCAGCAAGAGATGCGTCGATGTAGCAACGATCACGCAATCGACTTGGTCGACCGCTATACCCGATGATTCCAGTGCTCCGCGGGCGGCCGCGACGCTCATGCTGTGTAGCGTCTCCGATTCGTCGGCGAAGCGCCGGGTCTTGATCCCCGACCTGGTCCGAATCCACTCATCGCTCGAGCCGATCGGACCCGCCACCTCGTCGTTGGTGACCACTCGAGCAGGGCGGTATACGCCGAGCCCGAGGATCGCCGTGTGCGCTGCCCCGGTGGTCTGGGCGATTCGAGCAGCCATCTGCGTCTCCTATGTACCTGCGGCGGCGCCGCCGGGTTGTCCCCGAAGCATCGAAATCGGTCCCTCATCCGCCATGGCCTGCGAGGGCGTAGACATGAGGCCTCCTCATATTAGCCCGATAGTCGCTCGTCTGGCGCGCGTATTCTCACAATCGGCGGGTATCCCCTCGAAGCACGCCGATGCACTTTGCGGCGTGGACCCAACTAGTGATTCGAGGACACCATGCTCGGACTCGGGATTATCGGATGGATCATCATCGGCGGTCTTGCCGGATGGATAGCCAGCAAGATCATGAAGACGGACGCCCAGCAGGGCATCCTCCTCAATATCCTTGTCGGCGTCGTCGGTGGCCTACTCGGCGGGTTCCTCCTGAAGGTGCTTGGCGTCGACGTCGAGGGCGGCGGCCTCTGGTTCAGCTTCTTCACTTGCCTCGGCGGCGCGGTGATTCTGTTGTTCCTGGTGAAGCTGGTGACCGGGCGTAGAGTCAGGTCCTGAGGGCCGGTGCCACAGGTTCCTTTCCCGTAAGGTGTGAACGCTTGCGCCGGTCCTATCGTTGAGGGGCGCAACCCGTCTGCATCGAGCACGAAAGAGGAGCCTGTGGCCCGCCGTCCCACCCCGCCCGGCACGCCTGAACGCACCGGGGTCGGCCATGTCGCCGACCTGGTCCGCAACGCGATTCCCCCCTTGCATCCCGCCGGGCTTCCGTTCGTCGCCGTACCGCTGGCGGTCGCCGTGGCCGGCGGCAGACGCAAGTGGGTGCGCCGGACGGGACTGCTGGCCGCGGCGGTCTGTGCGACGTTCTTCCGGCACCCGAACCGGGTGCCGCCGAATCGCGTCGGCGCCGTGGTCGCCCCCGCCGACGGTGAGATCGCTCTCGTCGACAGCGCCGTTGCGCCCGCGGAGTTGGGCCTCGGCGACCAGCCGCTGCCCAGGGTCAGCATTTTCCTCTCCGTGCTGGACGTGCACGTGCAGCGAACGCCGGTCTCCGGCGTCGTGCGCACAGTGCTGCACCAGCCCGGCCAGTTCCGCTCGGCAGACCTGCCCGAGGCCAGTTCGGTGAACGAGCGCAACAGCATGGTGCTGGAAACGTCCGGCGGGCAGCAGGTCGTCGTCGTGCAGATAGCCGGGCTGCTCGCCCGCCGGATCGTCTGCGACGCCCAGGTCGGCGACGTGCTCACGATCGGCGACACCTATGGCCTGATCCGCTTCGGCTCCCGGGTCGACACGTACTTCCCGCCGGGCACCGAGCTGCTCGTCGAGCCAGGCCAGCGCACCATCGGCGGCGAGACCGTGCTCGCCGTGCTCGCGTCGACCGAGTCGTGATGGAAGCCGCGGTACCCACACAGCGGCGGCGGCGGACGATCCGGCTGCTGCCGAGCATCGTGACAATCCTCGCGCTGTGTGCGGGACTATCGGCGGTGAAGTTCGGCCTCGACGGCAAGCTCGACATCGCGCTGGCGATGATCGGCGCCGCGGCCGTGCTGGACACCCTCGACGGCCGCCTGGCCAGGATGCTCGACGCCACCACCAAGATCGGCGCCGAGCTGGATTCGCTGTCGGATGCCATTTCCTTCGGCGTCGCCCCGGCGCTCGTGCTCTACGTGACGTTGCTCAACAGCAACAGCGCGGGGTGGATCGTCTCGTTGCTATTCGCTGTCAGCATCGTGCTGCGTCTGGCCCGGTTCAACACCCTGATGGACGACGACACCAGGCCGGAGTGGGCGCGGGAGTACTTCGTCGGCGTGCCCGCTCCGGCGGGCGCGCTCATCGCCATGGTGCCGGTAGCGCTGTTCGTGCAGTTCGGCGACGGCTGGTGGGTCGGCTACTACGAGGTCGCGGTGTGGACGGTTCTCGCGGCGACGTTGTGCGTCAGCACGATTCCGACGCTGGCCATGAAGTCGGTGTCGGTGGCGCCGCAGGCGGCTGCCGGGTTGCTGGTGCTGGTCGCGCTGGCCGCGGCGGCACTGATCACCTACCCGATCGTGCTGCTGCTGGTCCTGGTCGCGTTGTATCTGGGACACATTCCGTTCGCCTGGCATTCCCAGCGGTGGGTGGCGGCGCGCCCGGAGACCTGGCAGCACAAGCCCGCCGAGCGGCGTGCCCAGCGCCGCGCGAACCGGCGGCTGCCCGCGATCCGGCGTCCGGCGATCCGCGGTTCGTCTGCGCGCCTGCGATTGCGCCGTCCGGGCGGCAAGCAGCGTCAAGAGGGAAATCCGCCGCCGGGCGCCGGCATTTCCTAGGCGGCTGCCTCGAGCCTGGGCCCCTGGCTACCGGAGCCGGTGTCCACCGCGCGCGGTGAGCTCGGTCCGCTGGAGACCATCGAAGAGCGCGAACTGGTTTCGCTCGCGCTGCCGACCGGCAAGTACGCGGCCGATGCCGCCGTCGCGCGGCTGCGCGGGGTCGAGCCGCGGCCACTGCGCTTCCGGTACCTGGTGCAGTGTCTGAGCCTGGGCCGTCGGGACGCGCTGCTCCAGTTCCTGCATGCGGACGATTCGCCGCGCCGAACCGTGCTGACCGGGCGGATCGCGGCCCGGGTGAAGGAAGGGATCGTGCGCGGCGCCGCGCGAGCAGTGCGGCCGTGAGCCGTTCGTCAACCCAAGGTTGACGCAAGCGGATCGTCAACCTATGGTTGACGTATGACATCTCAGTTTCGCCTCGACGATCTGATCGAGGGCATCAAGAAAGCCCGTCCCGACAACGTGCTCGAGCAGCTCTCCGACGCGGTGGTCGCGGCGAATCACCTCGGCGAAGTGGCCGACCACCTGATCGGCCACTTCGTGGACCAAGCTCGTCGCTCCGGGGCCTCCTGGACCGATATCGGCGTCAGCATGGGCGTCAGCAAGCAGGCCGCGCAGAAGCGGTTCGTGCCCAAGGCGCCCGACCCGGCCGGCGCCTCGGCGATGGACCCGAACGCGGGTTTCGCACGGTTCACCGTCCGGGCGCGCGCGGTGGTGATGGCCGCGCAGGAGGCCGCGCGCGCTGCGGGCAACCCGGAGATCGCCGTCGGGCATCTGGTGCTCGGACTGCTCACCGAGCCGGACAGCCTCGCGGTGCAGCTCATTACCCACGGCGTCGAGCTGGATGCGGTGGCCGCCGCTGCCGCCGCGTCTCTGCCGGCGAGTGCGGGCGAGGTCCCCGCGCTGATCCCGTTCGGCCCGGAGGCCAAGAAGGTGCTCGAACTCACGTTCCGCGAGGCGGTTCGCCTGGTGCACAACTACATCGGCACCGAGCACATCTTGCTCGCCCTGCTCGAACAGGAGAACGGCTCCGGTCTGCTCAGCGATCTCGGCATCGAGAAGGCGAAGACCGAAGCGCACCTGGTCGAATTGATCGCGTCGATCGTGCCCGGGAAACCCTGATTCCGCGATGGACGCCGGGAAGCTTCGGGTGGCGGCCGCCGTCGTGGTACCGCTGTTGGTGATAGGTGCGAGCGTGAACCGCCGATCAGATGTTCGGCACCGAATCCGCAACGTCGTCAACGGCTTCCGTGGCGCGCACGCAGCACGGGCGCGCCGTCGACGCGCGCTCCGCACCCACAGAGCCGGGATTGCCCGCCGGAGCGCTCCGGTCCCGTTCAGTGCGATGCGAGCCGCCTGAGCACTGCGCGCTACATCCGCCCGCGCAGACCTCCGCCCCACCGCGGCCAGCGGGCCTGCGGTTTCGGCTCGGACACCAGCGGGTCGCGGTGGATGTCGGTGACGTACAGGGGGAGGTGGGGGTCCAGCCGGGTGAGCAGTTCGAGGGCGTGTCCGCCCTGTGCCGCATGGTATTCCGGCATGGTCAGGCCGACGATCTGGAGGAATCGGACGCGGCCGTGCGGGGTATCGATGCCGCCGAGTTCCGGGTCGACCGCGAAGCAGACGGCGTGGATCGTGCACTCCGCGCGGCCGGTCGCGATCGGCCCGTTCGCCTTGATCGTGTGTCCCGGCTCGAACCACTTGCCGGACTGGAACACGTAGCGGGCCAGGTTCTGCAGGAAGTTCGTCGGCCACACCGGCGGCTCGGTCTCGTCTGCCTTCCGGACCAGGCGAAAGGTGAACTCGAAGCCCCAGCCGGATTCCTCGGGGTTGTCCCACTCCTTCTCGTACAGTTCGGTCATTCCGTAGCAGATGTAGTGCCAGTGCGGCACCGGCTCGGTGCGGGAGTACGCGCTGATCCCGTCGAGCGGGTCGGGTCCGCCGAGGGACCATGGGTGGTCGGGCGCCCAGTGGAAGGGCTCGATATCGCCGTACAGCGGCCGCAACGCGCCGTCGATGGCGTCCCAGCCGGGTTTTTCACTCACCCCGCCACCATAGGCATGCGCCGCCGGCCCGCATCCGGGGCATCGGAATGCCTTACTGGGTCAGGAATCCGGAACATTGCGGGCCAGCTCGTCCAGCCAGGCCGCCGCCGACGCGTCGCTCGGAGCGCGCCAGTCGCCGCGCGGCGAGAGCGATCCGCCGGAGCCGACCTTCGGCGCGTTCGGCAGCGTCGAGCGCTTGAACTGGCTGGTTTGCACGAAACGGCGCAGGAACTCGGCCAGCCAATGCTTGATCGTGGCCAGGTCGTAGGCGTTGCGCTGGTCGGCGGGCACGAGGTCGGGCCAGCGTCCGCGGTGCGGGTCGGACCAGGCGTGCCTGGCCAGGTAGGCGATGCGGCTCGGCAGGTAGCCGAAGCGCAGTAGGTAGTACAGGTGGAAGTCCTGCAACTCGTATGGGCCGACCGTGGCCTCCGAACTCTGGCTCGGCGCCGAGGAATCGGTGTGCGGAATCAGCTCGGGCGAGATCTCGGTCCGCAGGATCGACGAGAGGACCTCGCTCGCTTCGGGTCCGAACTGCGCAGTGTCCACCGCCCAGGCGATCAGGTATTTGATCAGTGTCTTCGGTACCGAGGCGTTGACGCTGTAGTGCGCCATGTGGTCACCGACGCCGAACGTGCACCAACCCAGCGCCAGTTCGCTCAGGTCGCCGGTGCCGACCACCAGTGCCCCGTGCTGGTTGGCCAGCCGGAACAGGTGCGAAGTCCGCTCGCCGGCCTGCACGTTTTCGTAGGTGATGTCGTACTGCTCCGCGCCGTCGGCCGCCGGGTGGCCCAGGTCGCGGAGCATCACGGTGGCCGAAGGGCGAATATCGATCTCCCGCGCCGACACGCCGAGCGCGTCCATCAGGCGGTGCGCATCGGTCCTGGTCCTGGTGCTTGTCGCGAATCCGGGCATGGTGTACGCGAGCACGTTCGCCCGCGGCAGGCCGAGCCGGTCCATCGTCTTGGCCGCCACGATCAGCGCCTGGGTGGAATCCAACCCGCCCGACACCCCGATCACCACGCGCGATAATCCGGTGGCGCGCAAACGCGTGCTCAAGCCCTCCACCTGGATGTGGTGCACCTCGGCGCAGCGTTCGTTGCGCAACGCCGGATCGGCGGGGACGTAGGGGAAGCGCTCGATGTCGCGTTTCAGCGCGACCGGTCCGTCGGGGACCGGCAACTCCACCTCGACGCGTCGCAGCGCGACCAGCCGTTCCCGATGATCGTGCACGTTGTCGGCGAAGCTGGTGGTGCGCAGCCGATCCGCCGTGAGGCGTTGGAGATCGAGGTCGGCGGTGACCAGTTGCGGATGATCGGAGAACCGCTCGCCCTCGGCGAGCAGGTCGCCGTTCTCGCAGACCAGCGCCTGTCCGTCCCAAGCGAGGTCCGTGGTCGACTCGCCGTGTCCGGCGGCCGAGTACAGGTACGTCGCGAGATAGCGCGCCGAATGCGACGTACACAGCGCCCGCCGGTAATCTGCCTTTCCGATCACGATATTGCTCGCGGACAGGTTGACCAGCACCGTCGCACCCGCCAGCGCGGCGAAACCACTGGGCGGCAGCGGAACCCAGCCGTCCTCGCAGATCTCCAGGTGGAATACGAACCCGTCCAGATTGCTCGCGCGGAACAGCAGATCGGACCCGAACGGCGCCCGCTGCCCGGCGATCGTGATGCGGTCCTCCAGCGTCTCCCGAGCCGCCGCGAACTGCCGCTTCTCGTAGAACTCCCGATAGTTCGGCAGGTAGCTCTTCGGCGCCACCCCGAGCACGACCCCGCGGCAGATCGCGATCGCGCAGTTGAACAGCCGGCCCTGCGACCGCACCGGCGCTCCGACCACGAGCACCGTGTCGATCTCCGCGCTCGCTGCGACGACCCGCGCGAGCGCCGCCTCGACCGCCGCGTTCAGCGCGTCCTGATGGAACAGGTCGTCGGCGGTATACGAGGACAAGCCCAGCTCGGGAAACACCGTCAGCACCACTCCGGCCGCCGCCGCCCGCACCGCCAGCTCCAGCGTCTGCTCGGCGTTGTAGCTCGGATCCGCCACCCGGACCCTGGGCACGGCCACCGCGACCCGCGCGAACCCGTGTCGGTACAGCGAATCGAATGGCACCTCGGCCACCACATCCCCCTTCGGGATCGACGCGAACCTGATCGTGGTCCATCCGGAATCTACGCCGGGTCGCCTACGTCGGCACGGCACCGCGTGTGCCCTTCTCGCCTCGACAGCGCTGTGACCTGTGGCTTTGTCGAAGCGTTCGGCTCGGGCGCGAGGGGGTCGGATCGTTCGAACCGGGCAGGGGGACCACTGGCGGCTAAGCTATAGCAATGGCGGATGACACCGATTCCGACCTGATTGCGGGGGAGCGGCGCGCTGATCTCCTGCGTGCGCTGTCTTATGTGTCCACCGAGTATCAGCCGGACGGCAGCTACATCGTGAACGGGGACCTCCCTCCAGACGTGGCGCCGCCGTTTATTCGCGCCATCATGCGGGTGGAGGCGGAGCTGTTGTTGCACGACGCCGAACTCGTCACCGTGGAGGGCGGCGAGCCACGCACCCCGGAGGAACGGCGCACCGACGCGTTCGTCGCCTTGGTACTCCGTGTCGACGACCGTCCCTAGACCGCTGCCGCGACGGCGGGTGACCTTGCACTCGCCACCCCTGAGTGCTAAAAAGGGCTTTGGCACTCTCGACCTGTGAGTGCCAGGTCGGGACGGTGAGACCGGGTTCCATCGACACCCTCGGTCGTCCGTCGCGGGCACCGAACCTGGCCAGCGTAAATGGGGCGATCCAACCTGCGGTCGCTCTGTGTGTCAGCCCCATATACATGTGGAGGATCTCAACGCAATGGCCAAGACAATTGCGTACGACGAAGAGGCCCGTCGCGGCCTCGAGCGGGGTCTGAACGCCCTCGCCGACGCGGTCAAGGTGACGCTGGGGCCGAAGGGTCGCAACGTTGTCCTGGAGAAGAAGTGGGGCGCCCCCACGATCACCAACGATGGTGTGTCCATCGCCAAGGAGATCGAGCTGGAGGACCCGTACGAGAAGATCGGCGCCGAGCTGGTCAAGGAAGTCGCCAAGAAGACGGATGACGTCGCGGGCGACGGCACCACCACCGCTACCGTGCTCGCCCAGGCGCTGGTGCGCGAGGGCCTGCGCAACGTCGCGGCCGGGGCCAACCCGCTCGGCCTGAAGCGCGGCATCGAGAAGGCCGTCGAGGCCGTCACCGCCAAGCTGCTCGACACCGCCAAGGAGATCGACACCAAGGAGCAGATCGCTGCTACCGCGGGCATCTCTGCGGGCGACTCGTCCATCGGTGAGCTGATCGCCGAGGCCATGGACAAGGTCGGCAAGGAAGGCGTCATCACCGTCGAGGAGAGCAACACCTTCGGCCTCCAGCTGGAGCTGACCGAGGGTATGCGCTTCGACAAGGGCTACATCTCGGGCTACTTCGTCACGGACCCGGAGCGTCAGGAAGCGGTCCTCGAGGACCCGTACATCCTGCTGGTCGGCTCGAAGGTCTCGACCGTCAAGGACCTGCTGCCGCTGCTGGAGAAGGTCATCCAGGCGGGCAAGCCGCTGCTGATCATCGCCGAGGACGTCGAGGGCGAGGCCCTGTCCACCCTGGTGGTCAACAAGATCCGTGGCACCTTCAAGTCTGTCGCGGTCAAGGCGCCCGGCTTCGGTGACCGCCGCAAGGCTCAGCTCGCCGACATCGCCATCCTGACCGGTGGCGAGGTCATCAGCGAAGAGGTCGGCCTCTCGCTGGAGACCGCTGGCGTCGAGCTGCTCGGCCAGGCGCGCAAGGTCGTCGTCACCAAGGACGAGACGACCATCGTCGAGGGCGCGGGCGACGCGGAGGCCATCAAGGGCCGGGTCGCGCAGATCCGTTCCGAGATCGAGAACTCGGACTCGGACTACGACCGGGAGAAGCTGCAGGAGCGTCTGGCCAAGCTGGCCGGCGGTGTCGCGGTGATCAAGGCGGGCGCGGCCACCGAGGTGGAGCTCAAGGAGCGCAAGCACCGCATCGAGGACGCCGTCCGCAACGCGAAGGCTGCCGTCGAAGAGGGCATCGTCGCCGGTGGTGGCGTGGCTCTGCTGCAGTCGGCTCCGGCGCTGGACGAGCTGAAGGTCACCGGTGACGAGGCCACCGGCGCCAACATCGTGCGTGTCGCGCTGTCGGCTCCGCTGAAGCAGATCGCCTTCAACGCGGGCCTCGAGCCCGGCGTTGTCGCCGAGAAGGTCTCGAACCTCCCGGCGGGCCACGGCCTGAACGCCGACTCGGGCGAGTACGAAGACCTGCTGGCCGCCGGCGTTGCCGACCCGGTCAAGGTCACCCGTTCGGCCCTGCAGAACGCGGCGTCCATCGCGGCCCTGTTCCTCACCACTGAGGCCGTTGTCGCCGACAAGCCGGAGAAGGCCGCCGCACCCGCGGCCGACCCGACCGGCGGCATGGGCGGCATGGACTTCTGAGTCCCGCCACCCGGCAAGACCTTTCGAACCGGAAGCCGGTCCACCTTCGGGTGGGCCGGCTTCCGGCATTTCGGGGATGGCGGTTCGGTCAGATTCCGTCGATGGTGACGACCGCGAAGGGAGTTGTCGGGCTGCCCGGGCCCATGGGGCCGCCCTTGTCGAACTGGGAGGAGACGATGAGCGTTCGGTCGCCGTCTCTGGCCACGGTGGTGGGAATGTCGAGGGATTGGTCGGTGAGTCGGCGATCCTGAGTGGCGGTGGCGCCATCGTCGGAGACGGTCCATCGGGCAATGGTGTCGATCGTGTTCTGGGCCACCCACAGCGTGTCGTCCCGCAGTTCGAGTCCGTCGCCTTTGGCGAAATCTCCGCCGTGCGCGGTCACCTC
This sequence comes from Nocardia sp. 2TAF39, assembly GCF_052114905.1. NCBI lineage: Bacteria > Bacillati > Actinomycetota > Actinomycetes > Mycobacteriales > Nocardiaceae > Nocardia > Nocardia sp. 2TAF39. Next base: position 30,667 of record NZ_JBFRFQ010000007.1, on the reverse strand, counting down.
GGTGATCGGATTCGCCACCGGAGTCAGGGCGATGCGGTACAGATCGCCGCCTGTCATATCGACCGTCAGCAGGTATCGGCCTGTCGGGTCGGCGACGATACCGTTCAGGGAGAAGCCGCCCGGCTCGCTCGGCTCGATGACGGTGCGCAAGTCGAATTGCGGTGTCAGCTCGCTGTGTCCGCCCGGTGTGGCGGCGGTCAGCTGGTCGGGGGTGACGCGATAGATGACCGCCCGTGCGCTGTCGGTGAGGTACGCCGTGCCGTCCGGTGCGATAGCGAGGTCATTCACGAAGCGCGGGCCTGCGCCGGGCACGATGAAGTCGGCAAGCAGCGCACGGGTCGTGATGTCGTACACCGCGACTCCGGTGGTCGAGTCGGTCACCCAGAGCCTGCCCTGCCGGTCGACTTTCAAGCCGTTGGCGGTTTTGTGGCCGTTGCTGCCTTCCGGCAGGAAGACCTCGGCCTGGTGAGCATCCCGCGTTGCTCGATAGACGGCGCCAGTGGTGTAGGAGCCCACATAGGTTTCTCCCGTGCGTGAATCCACCGCGATGCCCTCCGGGTAGGCGCGGTCGCCGGGTAGTTCGTAGGCGGTGTGGACGTGGCTGGTGGGTGCGTCGGTCGAGCCGCAGGCGGCGAGTGCGGTGCAGGCGACCGCAGCGGCCAGGGCCGACATGAGGTGGTGCGGCGGTGTGAGAGACATCGGGTCTACCTCTTCGAGGTCATGCAGTCGAATGTAGTCACATTGAAATGTGTACTCGAAAATAGATTAGAACTCTAATGAGAGTCAAGAGCCTAATCATAGGTCGTGCAGATACCATGCCGTCATGACGTCCATGCCCGCCGCCGAACGCATCGGCTCGTACCTCAAGCGCGCCGAGCAGTCCCTGAACACGGCCAAGAACGCCGCGTTGAAACCGGCGGGCATCACCGTCTCGCAGTACGCCGCGCTGCTGTTCCTCAGCGAGAACCCCGGTATCTCGGCCGCAGCCCTCGCGCGGCTCTGCGGGGTGACCCCACCCACCATGAACACCGTCCTCGGCAATCTGCAGGACCGCGGCCTCATCGAACGCACCCCGCACGCATGGCACAAGAACGTCCTGGAGACAGCGCTGACCGAGAAAGGAGCGGCCGTCATGCGGGACGCGGACGCCCGCGCCATCCGTGTCGAACGCGCCCTGGCCACAGAGTTCACCGCAGCTGAACAGGCAACCCTGCAAGACCTGCTCACCCGCTGCACCGACAAACTCGACTCGATCCGCCCCGACCCGATCGCATAGCGGGCGCAGCAGGACGAAGTCCGCCGGCCGCTCAGCCGCCGAGCACGAAGGCCACGAGAAAGCCTGCCGCCGTAGCTATTCCGACCCACCAGCCACCCTCGCGGTAGGCCTCGGGCATCAGCGAGTCGGCGAGCACGGCGATCGTCGCGCCGCCCGCGAATGCCTGCACGATGCTGATATGCGTCGGGGAAAGATTGTCCGACAAGGCGTTTCCGAGAACAGTGACCAGCACGAGCACGAAGGCGGTGATCGCCCAGAGCCAGAGGGTGCGGCTGCGTTCGACCCCGTGCTGGCCGCGCATCAGCGCGGCCCCGCTGATCGCCTCGGGGACGTTGCCGACCGCCACCGCCACCAGCAGCACCAGCCCGCCGCCACCGGCGAGGGAGACGCCGAGCGCGGTGTTCTCCGGAACACCGTCGAGCACCGTGCCGAGCATCAGGGCCCAGCCGAGCGCGCGCGGTCCCAATTTGTTCTCGATGAGATGGTTGGCCACCACGTAGACGCCGGCGCCCGCGAACAGGGCGAGCCCGGCTATCGCCGCCCCCGCCTGGTGGAATGCGGGCTCGAACAGCTCAGCCGACACCGCGGCGATCATCGTGCCCGCGCCGAAAGCCATCAGTGAGGCGAGCACCGCCGTCGGCAGCTGCCATCGCAAGCCGATCCCGGCGCCGACGACGAGTGGTACGGCCGTCCCGAGTCCGTAGAGCAGCGCGGTCAGCATGGGGATCACCCTAGGTCAGAGCAAATGCACCGCCCCGGTCAGCAAAGAAACGGACCCTGGTCGGCTCGTTGGGGCCGGTAGCGCTTCGGTGGGGCCGGAAGTGTCGATGCGTGCCCGGGATGGTGTGCTGGTAGCGCCGTCGTGGTTGAGAGGCGCTCGTTCAAGGTGGTGGCGGCGCCGGTTGGGCCATACACCGCGACCGGTCTCGGTGCGGACCGGTAGGGCGCGCTGTCTGCCGGCGAGTGCAACCGTCGCGACCAGACCCGCGGCATCTGGGTACCGCACAGCGAAACATGCCAGCGTCGCCGCCAGGTGGCGAAGCGCCGTCGGTCGTACGCTGAAACCATGTCTGACCGTGGTCTGGTCCGAGGCGTGCTCTACGACATCGATGGCGTGCTGGTGACCTCCTGGCAGGAGATCGACGGCGCCGCCGCCGCGGTGCGGCGGGTCCGCGAAACCGGTTTGCGCCGGGCATTTCTCACCAACACCACGTCGCGGACCTGCGCTGAGATCGCGGAACGCCTGTGCGCCATCGGAATCGAGGTGGACCCGGCCGAGATCGTCACCGCGGCGCGGCTCACCGCCGAGTTCGTGCGCCGCCGCTACCCCGGCGCGGCCGTCTGGGTGCTGAACCACGGCGACATCGGCCCCGACCTCACCGGTCTGACGCTCGACGACGACCATCCGGATGTAGTGGTAATCGGCGGCGCGGGAGCGGAATTCACGCACCGGGCGCTGAGCCGAGTGGCTGAGCTGATGCTGAACGACGTCCCCGTCGTGGCCATGCACAGCGGGCTCACCTGGGCGACGGCCGACGGACTGCGCATCGACGCGGGCGCCTACCTGCCCGGCCTGGAGGCGGCGGGCAACGCGCGCATCGAAGTGGTCGGCAAGCCCGCTGCCCCTGGCTTCCGCACCTGTGCGGAACTGATGCGGCTCGACTCGTCGGAGGTGTTGATGATCGGTGACGACCTGCATTCGGATGTGCTTGCGGCACAGGAGGTCGGGCTGACCGGCGTACTGGTGCGCACCGGAAAATTCCGAGCCGAGGTGCTCGACGCATCGGCTGGCGCACCCGACCACGTCATCGACTCGGTGGCCGCGTTGCCCGCTTTGCTTGCCGGCCTGGCGAACCGACCGTAACCGGCGAACAGGACTGTGTGTGCCAAAAAATTCTATATACTCCCTTTAAAATCAGCAGCAGCCGTGTAGGGTCTGAATATCGTCCGTTTCGGCAAACAGTCAGTCACACGGTCGGATTGGAGTAGCCGAAGGCTTATTTTCGTCGAGCGCGGTTGTTTGCGCACTACTGCATGGGCAGAGCAATGCGCCTGATCCGCCGAGTGGGTAACCGCTTGGCCAACTTTCGGCTAACTCGGTGTCGGCCGAACGTTGTAACGAAGGGCCCGATCCCTGACGATAGGATGGGGCCGTTCTGTATTGTCTGGCCCAATGTCACAGGATGCGAATACGGGTCGAATGTATGCCGGGCAACCCGTAGAGGACCGGCAACGTCAGCGGCGTGCGCGTTTTCTGGAGTCAGGCCTGACGGTCTTCGCGCGCGACGGCTACGCCAATAGTTCGGTCGGCGCCATCTGCAAGGACGCCGGTCTCTCCTCTCGGCAGTTCTACGAGGAGTTCACCGGGCGCGAGTCCTTACTCCTAGAGCTCTACGAGCAGATCGACCGGGAGTCGCGCGACGCTGTGACGAAGGCGTTGGACGCGACGTCCGACGTGGGCGCGCTCGACATCATCGACGCCTCCGTTCGCGCCTATGTCGAATCCATCGGATCCGATCCGCGCAAGGCGCGTGTCGCGCTGGTCGAAGTCGTCGGTGCAGGCCCGAAGGTGGAGAAGTACCGCCTCGAGCAGCGCCGGGTGTGGGGCTCGCTGCTGGCGAGCGCAGCCGAGGACGCGGCCAGGCACGGCGAGATCCCGACCGGCGACTACGAGATGCGGGTGCACGCGATCATCGGCGCTGTCAACTGCGTGGTGGACTCGTGGAGCGGTGCGGACCCGCGCCCACCGCTCGATGACGTGATCCGGGTGTTGAGCAGGGTGATCATCGGCGCGGTCGGCGCGTAGCGCGTGAGCGTGCACTACGGGGCACGGCCGGCACGGTAGCGTGCGCACATGCAGACAGTTCCGATCCAGATGCCGGATGGCAGCACCGTGCCGGTTCGGCTGATCCCGGCCGAGGGCGTGCACCGGCATCCGGTCAGGCCGGACGCGCCGCGCCCGGTCCTGGTGATCGTGCCTGGACTCGGTGTTCCGGCGGGGTACTACGAACTGTTCGCGTCGGATCTGGCGGCGCGCGGGTTCGATGTGGCCATCGGCGAGCTGCGCGGCAACGGTGACAGCAAGCCGAAGCCGAGTTCCGCCAGCACCTTCGGCTACCACGAGCTGGTCTCGGTCGATTTCCCGGCGATCTTCGAGGTGGTCCGCGACCAATTCCCGGACAGCACGCCGTATCTGCTCGGCCACAGCATGGGCGGACAGCTCGCCGTGATGTACGCCGCGCGCATCCGTAGCAGGCTCGGCGGGCTGATTTTGATCGCATCGGGCACTCCGTATTACCGTGGCTACCCCGGATTTTCGGGGCCTGGCATGTTGTTCGGGACGGCGGCGATCTCGCTGACCGCGAACCTGGCGGGCTTCTGGCCCGGCGACCGGATCTCGATGGGTTTCGGCCGCCAGTCCAAGGTGCTGATCTCGGACTGGGCGAGGCTGGCGCGCACCGGCCGGTTCGTTCCGGTGGGCGCGGACATCGACTACGAGGAGCGGATCGCGCGGCTGAAGCTGCCCGTCCTGTCCATCACGATGACCGGCGACGATCTCACGCCGCCCAGCTCCGCCGATCATCTGTTGGAGAAGCTGCCGAACGCGGAGGTGACGCGGTGGCGGCAGCCGGAGGAGCTGGGCCACAACGGCTGGATCCGGCAGTGCACCAGCACGGTCGACCAGATCGAGAAGTGGCTGCGCGATCGTTAGGCTGTCCCGATGTCGAATGAGCGACGGCAGCAACAGCATCGGGAAATCGTCGCGGAGTTCCACGCCGGGGCGGGAAGGTCGGCGGGCAGTTCGCGAACGTGAACCTGCTGCTGCTCACCACGACCGGCGCCCGCAGCGGCGAGCAGCGCACCTGACCGCTGGGCTATCAGCGCGACGGCGACCGCGTGGTGGTATACGCCGCCAACGGCGGTCGGCCGAATCGTCCCGGCTGGTACTACAACTTGCTCGCCGATCCCGCGGCGACCGTGGAGATAGGTACCGAATCACTGCCTGTGGTCGCCGAACTGGCTCAGGGCGCGGACCGGCAGCGGCTGTGGGACAAGCAGGTGGCGGTGACGCCGTTCCTGGCGGATTTCGCGGTGGCGGTGCCGTGGGAGATCCCGGTGTTCGTGCTCGTCCCGGCCGCGAGCGAGTCTCGGGACTGACTTCGCGGTCGGTCGCGCCGAGTTCAGGATCCGCCGCCCAGGTGACGCCCGAATCCATCGAGCATCGCATCGAGGCCGATCTCGAAGTGATCGACGCCCGCGGCGGCATCAGCGGCTGCGGCAAGCGAGTTGTACTCTGGCGCACCCGATTCCGGTTTCTTGCTGCGCTGGGCGGCGACGGCGCCCACGGCATGGCCGAGGATGTGGCCGATCACGTATTCGCGCAGGCAGCGGGCGAACTGCACCGCGACCACGGGAGCGAATCCCGCTTCCTGTAGATGTTCCACCATCCGGTTGCCGGTCTCGATCGCCTGCTTACTACGCACCGGCCGGGTCGCGAACACCGGCACGGCATTCGGGTGTCGCCGCAGCGTCGAGCGCAGCCGGTGCGCGTAGGCGCCCATGAGGTCGCGCCAATGCTCGTGCCAGGGCAGCGTTTCCATGTCCAGCTCGACGAACATGGCGGCCGCGATACCGTCGAAGAGATCCTGCTGGTCGGTGTAGTGCCGGTAGGCGGCCATCGGGTCAGCGCCCAGCGCCGCGCCCAGTTTGCGCATCGTGAAGCCCTCCAGCCCGGTCTCGTCGATCACGCTCAGTGCCACGGTGGCGATGTAGTCGCGATTCAACGTGGTGCGCGTGGTCGGGCGAGGACGCCGCGTTCCCGGGCTCATACGACCATGTCGTCGAGGACAGCCGTCAGGTGCTCGGCGAATTCCGCGGGCTGCGACTGGAACGGTACGTGTCCGCCTGGGAATTCGGTGATCTGCCTGCCCAATTCGGCGGCAAGCGCCTCGGTGGCGACGTAGTACGGACGCCCGGCGCTTTCGGTTCCGACGGCCAGGCGCCACGGCACGTCAACGCTGCGTAGCGCCGCGAGATCCGGGCGGTGGTCGAAGCAGAAGGCGGGAAGTTCTCGCCGCAGCAGCAGATCGGTGTTGCCGAGCATGCGCGTCATCGTTGCGGGCCGCCGATGGGTCACCCGGTGCACGAGTGAGCCGACCGTCACGGCCGATCGACCCGCTCCGGCCAGAACTGCCTGGCCGAACGACGAACGCAGCGCTGCGGGCAGGTGTGGTGCGGTCATCGCGCCGAAGGCGGCGAACGCCCGCATCGGACTTCGCTCCACAGCGAGCTCGCCGATCCGCGCGATCTCCTGTCGTGCCGGACTATCCTCCGGCAGGAGCTGCACGAGCGGTGCTTCGTGTACTACCGCGTCGAGCACGCGGTCGGCGTGATGCGCGAGCAGCTCGAGAGTGATGATCGCGGCCCCGCTGTTGCCGAACATATGGGCGCGCTCGACATCATAGGCGTCCAGGACCGCGACGACGTCGTCCGCCTGCGTCGCCGGATCGATCCTGGCGGTAGGTCCGGTGAACGGACTGCGCGAGTTGCCACGCCGGTCGAAGGTGAGCACGGTATAGCGCTCGGCGAGCAGTGGGACGACCTGCTCGTACATTCCTGCGTCGCCACCACCGCCTGAGATGAGCACCAAGACCGGACCGGTCCCCGCTGCTTCGGTGTGCAGCCTGGCGTCGGGCACATCCACCATCCGCACTGCGGCGGTTCCTGTCATGAGAATCGCTCCCCTGGACTCGATATCTACGTTGTAGATGAAGTCTACACAGTAGATATGGAGATCAGTAGAGGTCCACAGGTCTCGAACACACTCGATCTCCGACGCCTTCTGAGGCGAACGGCACAGGTAGATCCCCGATGCCCGGGTATCCGGTACGCATCGGCCCACACGAGATCGCGCGCGAGGCGGCGACGCACTTCGGATGGGCCGGACGGCTACCCGCGTCGTTCGATCAGCATCTGGGTGAAGAACTCGTAGATCAGCGCGGCCTGGAAGGCGGACTGCTTGTTGTCGGCGGCGCCGCCGTGGCCGCCCTCGATGTTCTCGTGGTACCAGAACTCGTGGCCCTGCTCCTCCAGCAGCGCGGCCATCTTGCGGGCGTGACCGGGGTGCACCCGGTCGTCCCTGGTCGAGGTGGTGAGCAGGATCGGAGGGTAGGCGAGGTCGGCGCGGGCATTCTGGTACGGCGAGTACTTGCCGATGTACTCCCACTCCTCCGGCTTCTCCGGGTCGCCGTACTCGGCCATCCACGAGGCGCCCGCGAGCAGCAGATGGTAGCGCTTCATATCGAGCAACGGCACCTGGCAGACGATCGCGCCGAACAGGTCGGGGTAGCGGGTCAGCATCACGCCCATCAGCAGTCCGCCGTTGCTGCCGCCCACCGCGCCGAGCTGTGCCGCGGTGGTGATGCCGCGTGCGACAAGGTCTTTCGCGATCGAGGAGAAGTCTTCGTACACCTTGTGCCGGTTGGCTTTCTGCACCGAGGTGTGCCACTGCGGCCCGTACTCGCCGCCGCCGCGGATGTTGGTCATCACCCAGGTGCCGCCGCGCTCCAGCCAGCCCATACCGGACGCGCCGCTGTAACCGGGGGTGCGCGACACCTCGAAGCCGCCGTAGCCGGACATCACCGTCGGGCCGGGCGCGCCCTTGCGGTCGCGATGCCGGATCACGAAGTACGGCACCATGGTTCCGTCATCGGACTCGGCAAAGAACTGCTCGGTCTCGACACCGTCGGCGTCGAAGAAGCCCGGCTCCTGCTTGAGCTGCTCGGTGCGCCCGCCGACGGCGCTGGCCAGCAGCGTGGCCGGCGTGGTGAACCCGCTGGTGGTCAGCATGAATTCGTCGCCACCCTCCAGCGGGTCCAGGTTCAGCACGCTGGTGGTCGCCATCGGCGGAGTGTCGGCCAGCGGCTCGCGCTGCCAGCCGTCGGCGGCAGGGGTCAGGACGTAGAGCTTGGTCTGCACGTCTTCGAGCGTGATCAGCAGCAGGTGGTTCTCGGTCCAGCCGTAGCCGTGCAGCGAGGTGTGCGGGTCGGGAGTGAAGATCAGCTCGAATTCCCTTGCACCGGCGAGGAACTTCTCGAAGTCGATGGCCAGCAGCGCACCGGCGGGATAGCTGGCGCCACCCACCTCCCATGGCGACTTCAGCCGGACCAGCAGCCAATCCTTGTACCAGGATTCGGTCGCGTCGGTGGGAAGGTCGAGATGGCGCAGCGTGCCGTCGTCCTCGAGCAGGTAGACCTCTTCGTTGAAGAAGTCGGTGGCGCGGCCGACGAAGTGCCGTTCGTAGCCGGGCGTCCGGTCGTACCCGGCCGACACCGCGATGTCACCGGCCTCGCCCTCGAAAACTGTTTCCGCGTCGGCTGATTCGGTGCCGCGCTGCCACCGCTTCGCGATGCGTGGATACCCCGAATCGGTCAGCGAGCCGGGACCGAAATCGGTACCGACGTACACCGAGTCGATGTCGATCCAGCGAATCTCCGATTTCGCCTCCGGTAGGAAGTACCCCCCGTCGGCGGGATCGATGAACGCCCTGCGCTCGATGTCGAACTCGCGCACCACCTTGGCGTCCGCGCCGCCGCGGGACAGGCTGATCAGCGCGCGGGATTGTTCCGGACGCAGCACCGCGGCCCCGCCCCATACCCAGTTCTCGTCCTCGGCGGTGGCCAGCGCGTCCAGATCGATCAGCAGGTCCCAGCCCGGGTCGTCCTTGGCGTACTCGGCGAACGTGGTGCGCCGCCAGAGGCCGCGCGGGTGCTCGGCATCGCGCCAGAAGTTGTAGAGCCAGCGTCCGCGCCGCCCTGGGTAGGCGATCTTGGTGTCCGTGTCGAGCATGTCGAGGATGCGGCGCTCGAGCCCGCGAAACCGTTCCGACTCGGCGAAACGCTCGACCACGACGGCGTTGTGCGCGCGGGCCCAGTCCAGGGCGCGCTCGTCGGTCACTTCTTCGAGCCAGAGATAGGGGTCCGTCGCATTCTGCTCAACACCGGTCATGTCCACATTGTTGCCGAGCGGCACAACCCGGCGTCACCAGGAGTGCGCTACGTCGACCACGACGCGCGACCCACTGCCCGGTCCGGCCAGCCTGTGCACCTGAAAGGGCAACCGAGCGCGCACGCCGAGTCCGACCGTGGTCTGCCCCTCGAACGATCCGGCCCAGGCCACCTGGCGGAAGGTCTGGTATTCGCCGACGTCGGCCAGCTCCGCCCGGTTCTCGGGTTGGTAGGTGGCGTTGCCCGCCTCGTCGTAGGCGGGTGCGCCGACGACGATGTTGAGCAACGCCCCGCCGCGCAGCGGGACGATTGCTCCGGAGCCGTCCATGACGACCCGATCGACATAGCCGACGCGATACCCGGTCGCCGGTCCGGCAATGTCGAACACCAGTCGATCGAAGCATTCGTGCCGACCTGACCGCACACCGGTGATCGGCGCGCGCGATTGGTCGGGGCTCGCCTGGTCCAGCGAATCCCAGGCCGATCCACAGTCCGGCGCGGCGGCCGCCGTTGCGGGAGCGATCCAGAGGCCGACGAATGTCACGAGTGAGACGAACAGGAGAACCAAGCGACGCATGGTCGCACCGCCTTCAGGACGAAGGGAATGACGTACTGGTGCATCGGTCGTTACGGACACCCTGTTACGAGTCGACGAATGCCGAAATACGTTGGTGACGTGGGCCGATCGCCCGCAGCAGTCAGTGTAGCGATTCGATATTTGCTGGGTGCTGCCGCGTGCTCCCGGCGGCCAGTAGGATCGCTGCTTCAAGGCCGATCCGACCAGGAGGTTCGAGGTTGCCACCGTTTCTCTGGGAGCAGCACTGCTGTCTGCCGCTGTCGCCCGCGGCGCGGATCTCCGACCTCGCGCGGTATCCGCCCGGGTCGTATCTGTCGGTGAATGTCGGATACTCCCGCCAGTCGACCGCCGACTCGCTGACGTTGCTGCACCGGTTTCGCCGGGATGTGCAGGCGGACGGACGGTTTCGGCTGGTGCGCGGAGTCGGCGATATCGGCGGCGACACCATCGCACTGGCATTCGACCTGGAGGACTCGGGGCCGCTCGGCGGAGATCTGGACAACGTCGAGCAGTTCTACGAGCTCGGTGTTCGCTCGCTGCTTCCCACCTACAACCACGCCAACGCCGCTGGTTGCGGCTGCCTGGATGCGGACGACACCGGGCTCACCGCCTATGGGCGCGATCTTGTGCGCAAGCTCGACGAAGTCGGGGTGTTCGCCGACGGGTCGCACTGCTCGCGGCGCACCGGCCTGGAACTGTCCGAGCTGAGCGCGGCGCCGATGATCTACAGCCACTCGAATTTCGCCGCGCTGTGGAACCATCCGCGCAACATCACCGACGAGCAGGCCAGCGCGTGTGCCGCGACCGGCGGCGTGATCGGGATCAACGGTGTGGGGATCTTCCTGGGGCACAACGCGGTCGACGAGCGGGCCGAGCGAGTGGCGGCGATGGCGGCGCACATCGAGTACGGGGCCGCGCTGGTCGGGATCGAGCACATCGGGGTGGGATCGGATTATTCGTTCGATGCGGAGGACTTCAACGACGAGCTGAGGCAGAATCCGGACGCCTTCTCGGCGATGTACACCACATGGGGTCCGCTGCAATGGGTTCCGCCGGAGGACCTGCTCGGCGTCACCGAGCTGCCCGGTCTGGACGCGGCGCTGGCCGGCCGCGGGTTCAGCGTGGCGGATCGGGCGGCGGTATTCGGTGGCAATTTCGCACGGATCGCCGGGCAGGTCTGGGCTTGAACGGAGATCACCCCAGCCGTACCGGCATCTTGCAGTAGGGTCCTGGATCGGCTGCCACTCGGGGGCAGAGCGACGGAGACTCCGGTGTGGTCCGTCCAGCAGATCCGGCGACGGAACGGCGGCGCCGTTGGGGCAGGTGTCGAACGGACCGGCGCTGGGACGGACACCGGACCGCGTCCGATCCACCACTGCTGACGTGCCCAGACCAACCGCCGGGACCTACCCGATCTGCGCCGTCGATGGCGTTGGTTCCAGCCTGGTGTGGCGGGTGTCTCACTGTTGCGGGGGACCGGTGGGTGAAGTTCACCCGACGGAGTTAGGCTCGCACATGTGACTTCCCATTACGATGTTGTCGTTCTCGGTGCCGGTCCAGGCGGTTACGTCGCCGCCATCCGTGCGGCACAGTTAGGCCTGCGTACCGCGATCGTCGAGCAGAAGTATTGGGGTGGGGTGTGCCTCAATGTCGGCTGCATCCCGTCCAAGGCGCTGCTCCGGAATGCGGAACTGGCACACATCTTCACCAAGGAAGCGAAGACCTTCGGCATCTCCGGTGAGGTGAACTTCGACTTCGGCGTCGCGTTCGACCGCAGCCGCAAGGTCGCGGACGGCCGGGTCAAGGGCGTTCACTTCCTGATGAAGAAGAACAAGATCGACGAGTTCGACGGCAAGGGCACCTTCACCGGACCCAACTCGCTGTCGGTCGAGCTCAGCAAGGGCGGCACCGAGACGGTCACGTTCGACAACGCGATCATCGCGGCGGGCACCGTCACCAAGCTGCTGCCCGGCACCCAGCTGAGCGCGAACGTGGTCACCTACGAGGAGCAGATCCTCACCCGCGACCTGCCCGGCTCGATCCTCATCGTCGGCGCCGGTGCGATCGGGATGGAGTTCGGATACGTCCTGAAGAACTACGGCGTGGACGTGCGCATCGTCGAGTTCCTCGACCGCGCCCTGCCGAACGAGGACGTGGACGTCTCCAAGGAGATCACCAAGCAGTACAAGAAGCTCGGCATCACCATCACTACCGGTGCGGCCGTCCAGTCCATCGACGACGACGGCGCCAAGGTGACCGTCTCGATCAAGGACAACAAGACCGGCTCGATCGAGACCGTCACCGTCGACAAGGTGCTGCAGGCCGTCGGCTTCGCGCCGCGCGTCGAGGGCTACGGCCTCGAAACCACCGGTGTGCAACTCGAGCGTGGCGCCATCGTGATCGACGACCACATGCGCACCAACGTGCCGAGCATCTACGCCATCGGTGATGTCACCGCGAAGCTGCAGCTCGCGCACGTCGCGGAGGCGCAGGGTGTGGTCGCGGCCGAGACCATCGCCGGCGCGGAGACCGTCACCCTCGGTGACTATCGGATGATGCCGCGCGCTACCTTCTGCCAGCCACAGGTCGCCAGCTTCGGCTTGACCGAGCAGCAGGCCCGCGACGAGGGCTACGACGTGAAGGTCGCGACTTTCCCGTTCACCGCCAACGGCAAGGCGCACGGCCTCGGCGACCCGACCGGATTCGTGAAGCTGGTCGCCGACGCCGAGTACGGCGAGCTGCTCGGCGGTCATCTCATCGGACCGGATGTCTCGGAGCTGCTGCCCGAGCTCACGCTGGCGCAGAAGTGGGACCTGACGGTCAACGAGCTGACCCGCAACGTGCACACCCACCCGACCCTCAGCGAAGCCCTTCAGGAAGCCTTCCACGGCCTGGCCGGGCACATGATCAACTTCTGATCCGCGTGTCGTCCTCGAACGGCCCGGCCCGGGCGGTCATGCCCCGGCCCGGGCCATTCGTGCGGTTGCTGCTCGGCGCCGTGCTCGGCGGCTGTGCCACCCTGGCGATCGTCCTCGCCGACACCGCCCTCCACCGGTTCGAAGCGGTGCAGCGCATGGCGCAGCCGGAGCACGTCGAGTATCCCGAGGACACCGCGACCCATTACGTGGGCATCGTGCGGAAACGCAGCTGGCTGCTCGGCCGTCCCCAGGCCTACGAGGTGTACACCGGCCGGTCCTCCGATCTGATCTACGGACATTTCATCGAGATCGCCATCACGAACGTTGAGCGTCCGGTCCTGCGGGAGGCGGACTGGCGGCCGGAAGGCGTGCACATCCGATTCGAATCGGGCCACGAATTGTTCATTCCCGCGGAGGCATTCCTCGGCGGACGCTGAGCGAGACCGCCCGTGCCGTCTCTGGAGCGGCGAGTATCTGGGCTTCTCGGGCAAGGGTTTCCGGACCGGTAGCGACGTCGGAAATCGGCGTCGGCATCGGTGGTCTGCTATACAGCGAGCATGCTTCGCAGATTGCTGCTCGGAAGTGTGCCGGTGCTCGTCGCCGTGATGCTGCTCGGGGTGGGCACCTACTATCTGATGAACGCCCGCACGTTCCAGCTGGGCGGTCACGTGGTGAACCGGGTGCACACCGACGCGAAAGTTGTCGCTCTGACCTTGGACGACGGGCCGACGGACCGGGCACCCCAGGTGCTGAAAGTTCTCGCCGATGCCCAGGTTCCAGCCACGTTCTACCTGAACGGCCGCTATCTCGCGGCGCATTCCCAGTACGGGCAGGCGATCGCCGCTGCCGGCCACGAGATCGGCAACCACACCTTTTCGCATCGGCGGATGGTCTTCGTGACCCCCGGCACCGTCCGCGACGAAGTGGAGCGCACCGACGCCGAGATCATGAAAACCGGTTATATCGGCCCGATCACCTTCCGCCCGCCCTACGGCAAGAAGCTCTTGATGCTGCCGCACTACCTCGCCGAGCACAACCGCGTCACGGTGATGTGGGACGTCGAACCCGATTCCGGCAAGGGCGCCACGGCGGGCGGGATCGTCGCCGATACCGTCGAGAAGGTCCGCCCCGGCTCGATCATCCTGCTGCACGTGATGCACGGAAGCACTGCCGCGCTGGACGCCATCCCGCGTATCATCGCCGAATTACGTTCCGCGGGATACCGTTTCGTCACCGTCTCCGATTTGATGTCCCGCTGAGCTGCTCGCTGGACCGACCGTATCCGGCATTCGCGCCGGCCTCACCCGCTGGTTGGCTGCGGGGTCGGGCTCGCCGGCGACTCAGAGCATGCCGTAGGCGTGGGTGGGGGTGAACAGGACGAGGGCCCGGCGGTCCTCGACCATCGCGGTGCGGTATTCGGACCAGTCCGGGTGTTCGCCGGAGGCGGTGCGGTAGTAGTCGACGAGCGCGTCGACCGTGGCGTCATCCGGGGAGGCGGCGACGGGTGTGACTTCCACTGTGCCTTCGAGGACCGCGTAGGCGAAGAAGTCGTCACGGGTGACGTGAATCGCGGCCCACGGGTCGCGGACCAGGTTGTGGTACTTCGCCCGGTCGGCGGTGATGGAGATGTGAATGCGGCCGTCGTCGCCGACGACGTGCAGCACGTTGGACAGTTGTGGGCGCCCGTTGCGGCGGATCGTGGTGAGCACGGACCTGCGGTGGTTCCGTGCGAAATCGACTGCGGCGGCGAGTTCCATGCCCGTGTAACCGCCTGTGCTGCCGGTGTCTTCCCGTACGAGCAGCGGTTCGCTCAGTCGCGGTGATAGGCCGCCTGCGCCTCGTGGACGCGTGGCATGTTCGTTTCGACCAAGTGGATGAGCGCTTCCAGGTGCGCGGCGACCTCGGAGCCCAACTCGGTGAGGGTGTACTCGACGCGAGGAGGGATGGTCTCGTGCACCTCGCGGTGCACCATGCCATCGCGCTCGAGTGCCTGCAGGGTCTGTGACAGCATGCGCTCGCTCACACCGTCGACCCGTCTACGCAGGGCGCTGAATCGGTACGGACCCTCGCGGAGCGCGACAAGCGCCAGCGTGCCCCAGCGGCTGGCCACATTCTGTAATACCGGCCGGGACGTGCAGTTCCTGGCGAAAACGTCGGCTTCCAGCGTGGGATCGTCGGCGTCCACCGACACAGTTCGCTGGGTGCTCATGATTCAGATAGTACCCAGCTTGACCAGAGTGCTGTAGAAATGCATAGTACTTACCAATAGTTAGTGCTAGCAGAACATACCTAGGGAGGTAGTCATGACCGTCGCAGTAACCGGGGCAAGTGGACAGCTGGGCCGACTCGTGGTGGAGGCGCTGTTGCGCGAGGGACCGACGCCGGTCGTCGCGATTGTGCGCGATCCGCGGAAGGTCGCCGACCTGGCCGAGCGTGGTGTCGATGTCCGGCAGGCCGACTATGACGATGCGGCGGCGCTGGACAAGGCGCTCGACGGCGTCGACCGGGTGCTGCTGGTCTCCGGCAATGAATTCGGTGCGCGCGTAGCCCAGCACACGAACGTCATTCGCGCCGCCGAACGTGCAGGCGTTGAGTTGCTCGCCTACACCAGTATTCCGAACGCGACCGACAATCCGCTGATTCTCGCGCAGGAGCACAAAGGGACCGAGGCGGCACTCGCCGAATCAACTGTGCCGCACGTCATTCTGCGCAACAGCTGGTACTGGGAGAACTACCTCGGTGGCCTCGCGCATGCGGTGGAGTCGGGCGTGCTGCACGGCGCCGCGGGCGGGGGCCGGGTGGCGGGCGCGTCGCGCGCCGACTACGCCGACGCGGCCGCCAGGGTGCTGACCACGGACGGTCACGCGGGACGGGTTTATGAACTCGGTGGCGACGAACGGCTCACCTACGCCGAACTGGCCCAGGTGATCTCGCAGGCGGCGGGCAAACCGGTGCGCTACGAGAACCTGCCGGAGGCGGAGTACGCCGCAGGGCTGCTGCAGGCGGGGCTGCCCGCCGCCTACGCCAACGGGCTCGCCGACGCCGACACCGGAATTTCCCGAGGCATACTCGATGTGCAGTCCGGCGACCTGCGGGAGCTGCTCGGCCGCCCCGCCACTCCTGCGGTCGAGGTATTCCGCGCGGCGCTCGGCTGAGGCAAGCGTCCGCCTCCGTGACGACGTCGCGACGACGTCGGGCAAGCAAGGGGGCGAATGGCGAATGTCAGGTGCTGCTGCGGTCAACTCGCTACGACGCCGCATCGGTACGACCACGATTTTCGAGCGTAGCGAGACCGAGCATTGCCTGTTCGCGGCCCGGCCCGCGTCCGAGTGGCCGACGCGTTCGCGACGAAGTCGCCAGCGTCGGTCGCTCAGACGCGAGCCATTGGGGGGCGCGAACACGCAGCGCCGCAGGCGCTGCAAAACAAACACAGCGCGGCCGAAAACACCTCTCATACCCACTGCACCAGTTGGATGATGATCCCGTTCGGATCGCTCATCTGGAAGTACCGTTCGCCCCACTCCTCGGTCTCGACGGGCGTCACGATCGACACCCCCTCGCCGCGCAGCCGGGCGTATTCGGCATCGATATCGTCCACGACGAACACCACGAGCAGTCCTTCGCCCGCGCTGCCCGCCGCGCTCTTCGGCTTGAACGTCGCCAGCCCGGTGCGCAGGTAGATCACGTTCAGCCCAGCGTCGTGCCGATCCAGGGAAACGAAACCGTCGGCCGACATCTTCTCCTCGAATCCGAGGTGGTCGACGAGGAACTTCGCCGAGGCCTGCGGGTCGGGGACGTTGAGTGAGATGGCGGAAGCGGTGATGTTCATAGTCCTCCTCGGTTTGCCGGCATTAATTCTATACTAAGTAGATTGTACTTTGTAGAGAAATCTCCAGCCGTCGTGCTGTGAGCTGGATCACGTCGATACGATCGGGATTCGAGCGGATAGGAGGCAGCGTGGGACAGCCGAAGGAGCGCAGCAGCGCGGGCGACCCCGTGCGCACCCTGGAGTTGCTGTGGCGGGTTCCGGCGAGCCCCGGCCGCGGACCGAAGCAGCGCAGCAGCGTCGAGGCGGTGGTCGCGGCGGCGATCGAGATCGCCGACTCGGCGGGCATCGGTGCGCTCACCATGCGCGCGGTCGCCACCGAGCTGGGCCTGACCCCGATGGCCACCTACACCTATGTGCCGGGCAAGGCGGAATTGGTCGACCTCATGCTCGACACGGTGTATGCGGAGATGGCGCGCGCCGATCTGACCGGCCTGTCCTGGCGTGCACGGGTCACCCTCGTCGCCGCGGAGAACCGCGCCATGCTGGCCCGCCATCCGTGGGTCGCCTACCTGCCGACCACCCGTCCACCGCTCGGCCCCGGCCTCGCCGCGAAATACGACCACGAGCTGCGGGCGTTCGACGGTCTCGGCCTCGATGACGTCACGATGGACGCCGCCCTGACGTTCGTGCTCGGTTTCGTCACGTCCGTCGCCCGCATCGCCATCGACACCGAGCGCGCCGCCGCGGACAGTGCGATGTCCGACCTGCAGTGGTGGGAGCGCGCCGCCCCGCTGCTGGAGCAGGTCTTCGACGTGCGGCGCTATCCGCTGGCCGCACGTGTCGGCGCGGCCGCGGGCCAAGTCCACGACGCTGCCTACAGCGCTGACCACGCCTATGAATTCGGGCTGGCCCGGGTACTGGACGGGCTGGCCCGCCACATCGAGGGAACGCGCGCCTCCTGATGCCGAACCTAGACGCGGTCGGGTTGGATGCGCAGGGCGGTGATAGTGGCTGCGAGGCCCTCGTATTGGTTGACCAGCAGGACGATTTCGATCAGGCGGCGCTCGTCGTAGTGCTCCGCCAGCGCGGCCCACGTGTCGTCGTCGAGGTCGCGTGTTTGCACCAGCTGATCCACTGCGGTGAGCAGCGCCCGGTGCTTGTTCGACCAACCCTCCGCACCCGGTCCGCCGCGCAGCCGGTCGAGGATCTCTCCGGTCACCCCGGCTCGCCTGCCGAGCCGGATGTGATGGTCCAACTCGTAGTCGCACCGGCGCAGATGCGCGACGCGAATGATGACCAGCTCCGATTCGTGGCGCGGCAGCCGTCCGCCCGGCATGAGCTTGCCCGAGTAGTGCAGCCAGCCGCGGAACAGGCCCCGCGTCCGACCGAGCGTGCTGAACAAGTGTGCGTCGTCGGTACCCGCAGCGCGGGAAAGTATCTGCCAGGCCACCCAATTGATCGGGCCCAGTTCCCGGAGTCGTCCGGGCGAGATGCGTGGTCGCAGCGCTGAAACCATGCTTGGTCGCCACCTCCGCGTGGTGTTGTGCGGCCGGCGCCGGTGCCGGCCGAGTAGTGAGCCTACCGTGCGGTAGGCCGCGGATCGCGGAACCATTCTTTTGCTTTCCAGTGGTTTTCGGGCGGATACCCCGTCATCATCAGTACCGGTGCGAGTCGCCGGGGCCAGAAAGGGATGCCCGCACCCAGGTATACGCAACAGGTCGGCAGGGGAACAAATGCTGGTGAGGATCAGGCCGGGAGCGCAGCTTTCCGGCGCCGAGCGGGAATTCGTCGCGTGCCTGCGGTCGTATCCGACGACCGGTCTCGCCATGATCGACTTGGAGGCGGACAACCGGCGGATCGACGCGGTGGTCTGGACACCGCGGGGGGTCACCGTGCTCGAGGTGCACGGGTTCGAACGAAGGCAGAGCGGCATCCTGAGCATTCCCGCCGACGGGCCGTGGAAGATCAGCGACGCTCCGGTGGAGCTGGACGATTTCGATTCCGGAAGTCCGTCAGATCGAGTGGAACACGGCATCTACGCCGTCAAGCACATGCTCGAGCGGTCGTTGCAGGACCCTGGGCACATCAGCGGAGCCGTCGTGCTCATTCCGTTTCGCGGCGCGGTGGTGCGCCCTTCGCGCACCAACCTGCGGCCCGGCCTGGATGTCGTCGTCGGCAATGTCGCGGACGCGACCGAGCTGCGCATCTATCTGGAGGGGTTCTCCGCGGGCCCGCGCAACTGGACCGCGGACCGAGTGATCGGCGCGTGTAATGCGCTCGGCCTCGCCGGCCTCGCCCCGTCCCGTACCGAGTTGATCGACGCGGGATTCGAGGAGAACGTGCCGGAGCCGACGACAACCATTGCGCGCCAACCGAAACCGCGAATCGAGCCGACGCCGGGCGTCGCGACCAAACGACAGGCATACGCGGGCTGGACTGTGGTCGTCGTCGCGGTTGTCGGCATGGTGCTCGTGCTCGGAGTGATCGCCACCGCGCTGGCCCACGATTCGGCGCAGCGGGCCCCGGCGGCCGACACCACCACGACGAGCCCGACGCCGTCGCCGCCGCCGTACCGTCCGACCGAGTGCTGGCCGTTCCAGTCGAACTGCTGAGCATCAATCTCGCACGGCCCGGCCCAGTTTGGTGAGCCGCAGCGCGTGCTGCGCGCGGGCGAGCACGTGTGCCCGCGATGTATCGATATGGGTGGTCAGTGTCGCGAGCGCGGCATCGAACGCACCGGTCAGCAACTGCTCCGCGATCGTGATGTGCTCGGCGGTCATCGTGGCGATCCGGTCCGGGGTTGGCAGGTCCAGCGTGCGGACCGGCCGTACTCGGACGTGCACGGCGGTGAGCGCGTCGGCAAGGGCGGCGTTGCCCGCCGCGGTCAGCAACGTGGTGTGGAACCGTTCGTCGGCGGCCACCAGCCCGGGGCCCGCCTCGGGCGGATCGTCGCGCAACGCACGCCAAGTTTTGAGTTCCGCGCGCACCAGATCCAGGTCGTGCCCTGGCGTCGACTCGGGTCCGCCGGATTGCACCCGCTGAATCCCCCTGGCCTCCAGCACAATCCGTAACTCATAGAGGTGATCGAGTTCGTCCAGCCGAGGCCGGTACGGGTACAGGCCGTCGGAGAGCCGCTCGACCAGCCCCTCGGCTTGCAGCCGGGCCAGCGCCTCGCGCACCGGGGTGCGCGACACCTCGTAGATCTCGGCGAGTCGTTCTTCGCCGAGCCGTTCGGTCGGCACAATCGCTCCGGTGGCCAGATCCCGGCGCAGCGAGTCGTACACGCGCTCGCTCAACGGGATCCGACCCCTGTGGCGGGTCATGGCGGCGCTCAGATCGCCATCGCCGAGCGGACCGCGGTCTCCGCGCCCGCGCCGCCCGCCCCGGTGGAGGTGACCCGGCCGGATCGCAGGACGTAGTAGCGCTGCGCCGCCTGCAGCGCGAAGCCGATGTGCTGCTCGACCAGCAGCACGCTCAACCCGCCGCGCCGGGTGAGAGCGATGATGGTGCGCTCGATCTCGGCGACCACCGACGGCTGGATGCCCTCGGTCGGTTCGTCGAGGATGAGCAGCTTCGGCTCGGTGATCAACGCCCGCGCGATCGCGAGTTGCTGGCGCTGGCCCCCGGAAAGCAGACCCGCCTTGCGGGTGAGCAGCTCACGCAGTGCGGGGAACAGGTCGAGCGACTCGTCGATCAGCTCCTTGCCCCGCTTGCGTCCGTCCGCGACGACCTGCAGGTTCTCCGCGGTGGTCAGCTGTGGAAAACTCTGCTGTCCCTGCGGTACGTACGCGATGCCGCGGCGCACTCGCCGAGAGGGGGACAGCTTGGTGATGGTCTCTCCGTCGAATTCGATCCGCCCCGACTTCGTGCCGATCAGGCCGACGGCGGTGCGCAGCAGCGTGGTCTTCCCCGCCCCGTTGTGACCCATGACGGCGACCACGCTGTCGTCCGGAACCGTCACCGAGACGCCGTGGATCACCTCGGTGCGGCCGTAGCCGGAGTGGATATCGATCAGCTCGAGCATTCAGCGGACTCCTTGCCCTGCATGGTCGTTTCGTCTTCCAGGTCTGTCCCGACGGCCGCGGCGGTACCCAGGTACACCTCCTGCACCCTCGGGTCCGCCTGCACCTCCTCGACGGTGCCCTCGCTGAGCACTGTGCCGCCCGCCAGCACGGTCACCGAGGTGGCGAAGGCGCGCATGAAGTCCATGTCGTGCTCGACCACCACGACGACGCGTTCGGCACCGATCCGGCGCAACAGGTCCCCGGTCTCCTCGCGCTCTTCGGCGCTCATGCCCGCGACCGGTTCGTCCAGCAGCAGCACCGAGGCGTTCTGCACCAGCAGCATGCCGATCTCGAGCCACTGCTTCTGCCCGTGTGCCAGCACCCCCGCGGGTTGGTCCCGCAGGTCGGCAAGGCCGATGGTCTCGAGCGCCTCCTCGATGCCGGGCAGCACCGACTTACGTCGCCGCAGCATGGAGAGTGCCGACCGGCCCGCGCCCGCCGCGATATCGAGATTCTGTAGCACGCTGAGCTGCTCGAACACACTCGCGGTCTGAAACGTCCGTCCGATGCCGAGTCTGGCGATCTGGTGCGTCTTCTTGCCGAGTAGTTCGACGCCGGTCTTCTGCGCTGATCCGGTCGCCGGGGCCAGTCCGGTGATCGCGTCGATGAGTGTGGTCTTGCCCGCCCCGTTGGGGCCGATGAGGAAGCGCAGGTCGCCCTGCAACACCGTCAAGTCCACGTCGGTGACGGCCTTGAAGCCGTCGAAACTCACCGACAGGCCGCGGATTTCGAGGTACTCGCTGGACATTCCGGCGTTGCCGCCGAGTCTGGGTCGCGTCGTCTCGGTCATCGGGATTCCACCTTCTCCGCCGCGGGTTCGGCCTCGGGTAGCACTTCGGTCACCGCGACCGGTGCCGAACGCCGGAACCGGCTGTCCGGCAGGCCCTTCAGCACAGGCCATAGTCCGGCGAGTCCGGCCGGGACGAAGCCGACCACCACGATGAACAGCACGCCTTGCAGATAAGTCCAGCCGGAGGGGAACTCCTCGGAGAACGCCGTCTGAGCCCACGCCACGCCGACCGCGCCGAGCACCGGCCCGAGCAGGGTGCTGCGGCCGCCGATCGCGACACCGATGAGGAACGCGATGGACGGAACGACGCCGATGTCGGCGGGCGAGATGATGCCGACGATCGGGGTGAACAGCGCACCGGCGATGCCCGCGAAGAACGCGGCGACCACGTAGGCGACAATCTTCACGTTCGCCGGGTCGTACCCAAGGAAGCGCACCCGCTCCTCCTGGTCACGCACGGCGACGAGCAGTTCGCCATACCTGCTGTGCATCAGCTGCCGCACCAGCGCGACCACAACCAGCAGGGTGCCCGCCGCGATGAAGAACAGCATCTGCCGGTTCGCCGGGTCGGACAGCTTGAAGCCGAAGAAGGCGCGGAAATCCGACAGACCGGTGAAGCCGCCGATGGTCTGCTGGCCGGTGAGCAGGATGGCCAGCGCGGCGGCCAGTGCCTGGCTGAGGATGGCGAAGTAAGCGCCCTTGACCCGGCGCTTGAACACGCCGTAGCCGAGCACCACGGCGATCAGCGCGGGCAGCACGAGAATGCCGAGCAGCGCCACCGAAGCGGACGCGAACGGCTTCCAGAACGAGGGCAAGCCGCGGATACCGGCGATCTCCATGAACTCTGGCACGTCGTTGCCGAGCCGGGCCGCGTCGGCCATCTGCAGATGCATCGCCATGACGTAGGCGCCGATGCCGAAGAACACACCCTGACCGAGGGTCAGCATTCCACCACGGCCCCAGGCCAATCCGATGCCGACCGCGACGATCGCGAAGCAGAGGAACTTCGCGAGCAAGTTGAGCCGGAAGTCGCTGAGCACCGCCGGGGCGACCACGAACAACAGCAGGGCGGCGACCGCGAAACCGGCCAGTGCGGTGAGCGAGGAGTGCGCGCGCCACCGTTGTATGAGCGAAGTCAAGCCAGACTCCTTGTGCGGACGGTGAACAGGCCCTGCGGACGGACCTGCAAGAAGATGACGATGATGACGAAGACGATGACCTTCGCGATGGACGCGGTGGTCGAATATTCGATATAGGAATTGAGCAGGCCCAGGGCGAACGCCGCGATCACCGTGCCCTTGATCTGGCCGAGCCCGCCGATGACCACCACGAGGAACGCGTCGATCAGATAGCTCTGGCCGATCGTCGGGCTGGTGGAACCGATCAGTGTGAGCGCGACCCCGGCGACCCCGGCCAGCCCGGAGCCGATGAAGAAGGTACTGATGTCGGTGAAACGACTGGAGACACCGGAGGTTTCGGCGAGGCCGCGGTTCTGCACCACGGCGCGGATCCGCCGCCCCAGCGGTGTCGTCCCGAGCACCGCGGCAAGCGCGGTCACCGCGACGACCGCGAGGACGAGAATGAAGATGCGAGTCTTCGGCACCACCGCGCCCATGATCGTGACGCCGCCACTGAGCCAGCCGGGCGCGACGACATTTTTGGCGGGCGCGCCGAAGACGTCACGGGCGAGCTGTTGCAATACCAACCCGACACCGAAGGTGACCAGCAAGGTGTCCAGCGGCCGGTCGTACATCCAACGAATCAGGCCGATCTCCAACGCCGCGCCGAGCAGCCCCCCGACGAGGAATCCGATGAGCAGTGCGACGACGAGTGAGACACCCGCCGACGAGATGACCTTCTGCACCACGTAAGTCGTGTAGCACCCGGCCATGATGAACTCGCCGTGTGCCATGTTGATCACGCCCATCTGACCGAAGGTGAGCGAAAGCCCGAGCGCTGCGAGCAAAAGAATTGACCCCAGGCTCAGCCCCGTGAAAAGCTGGCCGACCAGCACGTCCATAAAAACTCCTGTGTTTTTGGCCGCGCGGGCGCGGCGTGTTCGCGGCCCCCTCATGGCCCGCGTCCGACCGACCGCCGCTGGCGACTTCGTCGCGGACGCGGCGGCCGCTCGGACGCGGGCCATGAGGGGGCCGCGAACGGGCAATGCTCGGTCTCGCTGCGCTCGGAAAGGGGAGCGGGGCCGGTGTGGTCGTGTCGTGTGAATGCGCGGCGGTGCATGATTGCGGCTTGTTTGGTGGATCGCGTATGAGCCGGCCGGACTCGTGACCGCTTCGGCTGCTCGGATGCGAGCCGGCCGCGAGCGGGTAGTGCTCAGCCGCGCGGGCCGCGAACGGCGCTTGAAGGCTTGGGTATTTCGGCGCCGGGGTTTCGGAAATCACCGTCGCTTGCCTCCTAGCGCGCGTTCGGGCCGCGAACGGGCGCGTCTACTTGAGGTTCTCGGCCCAGTTGTAGGACTTCAGGTATGGGTCCGGTGTGACTGCCTTGCCCGAGTCCCACACCGTGTAGATGAGTCCGTCCGGACGGATTTCGCCGATGCGGGCGGTCTTGGTGATGTGGTGGTTGGAGCCATCGATGGTGACCAGGCCCTCCGGCGCCTCGAAGGTCACGCCGTCGGCGGCGGCCTGGATGTCCGCCACTTTGAACGACTTCGCCTTCTCGACGGTGTTCTTCCACAGGTAGACCGAGGCGTAGGCGGCTTCCATCGGGTCCGAGGTCGGCTTGTCGGCGCCGTAGGCGGCCTTGTAGTCCGCGACGAACTTCTTGTTCACGGGGGTGTCGACGGTCTGATAGTAGTTCCAGGCCGTCAGCTGTCCTGCGACGTTCTGCGCGCCGATGCCCGCGACTTCCTCTTCGGCGATGGATACCGAAACCACCGGCATGTCAGCCGCTTTCAGGCCCGCGTTGGTGTACTCACGAAAGAAGGCGACGTTGGAGTCGCCGTTGAGGGTGTTGAACACCGCGCCGGCCTTCGCGGTACGGATCTTGTTCACAATGGTGGAGAAGTCGGTCGAACCCAGCGGGGTGTAGTCCTCGCCTTTGATCTCGATGCCGTTCGCCGCGGCGTAAGCCTTGATCTCGCGGTTGGCGGTCTGCGGGAAGACGTAGTCGCTGCCGACCAGGTAGAGGGAGGTGATGCCCTTCTGCTTCAGGTAGTCCAGCGCCGGGATGATCTGCTGGTTAGTGGTCGCGCCGGTGTAGAAGATGTTCTTGCTGTCTTCCAAGCCCTCGTATTGGACCGGGTAGTAGAGCAGCGAGTTCAGGCTCTCGAACTTCGGCTTCATGGCCTTGCGGCTCGATGAGGTCCACCCGCCGAATACCGCCGCGACGCAGTCGGAACTGATCAGCTTCTCCGCCTTCTCCGCGAAGGTCTTCGGGTCCGACGCGCCGTCCTCCAGCACCAGCTCGACCTTCTTGCCCAGGACGCCACCTGCGGCGTTGATCTGGTCGACGGCCAGCTTGGTCGAGTTGGCGACCGTGACCTCGGAAATGGCCATGGTGCCGGACAGCGAGTGCAGCGACCCGACCTTGATCGTGTCCTTCGACGTGTCGACGCAGGACACGGCGTTCGAGCCGGTAGTCGAGGCGTCGTCCTTGGCGCCACAGGCAGTCAGCAACAAGCCGGCGAGCGCGACCGCAGTCGGTACCGCCAAGGCCTTGACCACGCGCGTGGAGCGGTGTCGAGGGATGGCACGGGAATCTGGCATGGGGCGGAACCCTTCTCCTCATCAGGTGGTGCGGCGGCGCTGGGTTCGCGCCGCATCGAATACGCCGCCTTTCGCGCCGGTCACGGCGATAGACCGGGCTGTATACAACGGCTGTATTCGTGATGCGAACGGTAGACAGAAGTTATTGCGCCGGAATATCTCTCGGTGACGCGTCGGTTTCGTCTGTTTCGCCGATGTGAACGTTTGCCGGCAACGGCGGGTGAACTGGTGCGAGGTCGGCGGAAACCGCGCGCTGCGTAGGGGGGTGTGGTGTGTCTACGGTTGCGTAGCGTCGCCGCCGTGCGGCACGCTTCGATTTGTACAACGTCAGAACCCACGATCCGCACAACGGGCCGTGCAGTCGCGAGCCGAGGAGGACAAGGTGGGGCACTACAAGGCGAACCTGAGAGATATCGAGTTCAACCTGTTCGAAGTGTTCGAGCTGGACAAGCTCCTGGATACCGGTGCCTATGGCGACCTCGATTCCGACACGGCCCGCGAGATCCTGTCCGAGGTGCGGCGGCTGGCCGAGGGCCCCGTCGCGGAGTCCTTCGCGGCGGCCGACCGCGATCCGGTGGTCTACGACGCGAACACCTTCTCCATCTCTGTCCCTGAGCCGCTGCGCAAGACGATTGCCGCCGTGCGGGACGCGGGCTGGAGCCGTTTGGGCATGCCGGAGGGCATCGGCGGCCTTCCTGCGCCCGCGGCGTTGGTGTGGGCGGTCGCGGAGATGATCACCTCCGCCAACCCCTCGGCCTCCTTCTTCAACATGGGTCCGGTCATGGGCTCCGTGCTCTACAACGTCGGGACCGAGCAGCAGAAGCACTGGGCCACCCTCGGCCTCGAGAAGGGGTGGCAGGGCACCATGGTGTTGACCGAGCCCGACGCGGGCTCGGACGTCGGCGCGGGCCGCACCAAAGCCATCCGGCAGGACGACGGGTCCTGGCACATCGAGGGCGTGAAACGTTTCATCTCGGGTGCCGAGGTCGGCGACACCGCCGAGAATGTCTTCCACCTGGTGCTGGCCCGGCCGGAGGGGGCGGGACCCGGCACCAAGGGCCTCTCGCTGTTCTACGTGCCGAAGTTCCTGTTCGACCACGAGACGCTGGAACTCGGCGACCGCAACGGTGTGTACGTCACCGGGGTCGAGCACAAGATGGGTCTGAAGTCCTCGCCCACCTGCGAGCTGACTTTCGGTGGCACCGAGGTGCCGGCCAAGGGCTGGCTGGTCGGCGAGGTGCACAACGGCATCGCGCAGATGTTCCAGGTGATCGAGAACGCGCGCATGATGGTCGGCATCAAGTCTTCGGGAACGCTGTCGACCGGCTACCTGAACGCCCTCGACTACGCCAAGGAGCGGGTGCAGGGCGCGGATCTGACCCAGATGACCGACAAGGCCGCGCCCCGGGTCGCCATCAGCCAGCACCCGGACGTGCGGCGTTCGCTGGCCACTCAGAAGGCGTACGCCGAGGGCCTGCGCGCGGTGTACCTGTACACCGCGGCGCACCAGAACGCCGATGTGGCGCAGCTGGTTTCGGGCGCCGACGCCGACACCGCGCACCGGGTGAACGACCTGCTGCTGCCGATCGTCAAGGGCGTCGGTTCCGAGCGGGCCTACCAGTATCTGACCGAGTCGCTGCAAACCTTCGGTGGTTCGGGTTATCTGCAGGATTATCCGATCGAGCAGTACATCCGGGACGCGAAGATCGACTCGCTGTATGAGGGCACCACCGCCATCCAGGCGCAGGACTTCTTTTTCCGCAAGATCGTCCGCGACAAGGGCGCGGCGCTCGGCCACCTCAACCGCCGGATCGCGGCCTTCCTCGACGCGAAGACCGGCCGGTTCGAGGCCGAGCGGCAGTTGCTGCACACGGCCTCGGCCGATGTGCAAGCGATGACCGCCGCGCTCACCGGGTTTCTGATGGCCGCGCAACAGTCGCCGACCGAACTGTACAAAATCGGTCTCGGTTCGGTGCGGTTCCTGCTCGCGGTCGGTGACCTGCTCATCGGCTGGCGACTTCTGGTCCAAGCGGAGATCGCGGCCGCGGCCCTCGGGGCCGACGCGCCGGCGAAGGACCGCGCCTTCTACGCCGGAAAGGTTGCCGTAGCAAGCTTCTTCGCCAAGAACGTGCTACCGCAACTGACGGCGGTAAAGGGAATCATCACCACCCTCGACAACGACATCATGAACTTGGACGAGGCAGCCTTCTGATCCGCGAGCGGCAGAGCCTAGCGAGGCATTCTCGCGCGGGGTCAGGTGCTGGGGGCGGATAGGAGTTTCAGTACGACGGGGCGGGAGAGGGTGCCGGAGACCTGTCTGGCCAGCTGGTTGGCGCTTGCGCCCTCGGTGTGGGCGGTGCGCAGAGCGGCGGCGAGGTCGTCGCGGGCGGCTTCGGTGGCCGCTTGGGCGTCGCGGAGGCGGCGTGCCGCCCGGTCCACCTCGGACATCTCGTCAGTGGTCAACGTATTGACCGATTCGACTTCCAGGGGGGTCGCTTTGTCGGCGGCCGCGGCTGGGTCGCGCCGCATCGCCGCCCTGGCGAACTCCATCATGAACTCGCGGGTCGCGTCCTTGTCCTCCGCGGCGGCCTCGCCGAGCAGCAGCCGGGTGGTCTGCGGCACCGCGTGCGACCAGTTGGCCAGGCCGCACAGTGCGAGCAGCAGTCGGCCCGCGCGACTGGAGTCCACGTCGAATTGCTCTTGGGCGCGGTCGAATTTGCGCACATAGTGCTCGGCGCGCCAGCCATCTATGTCATGCGCGTCCGCGCCGCGGTGCAGCGCCTCCCAGAGCAGTAGCCGTAGCAGCTGCGGGTTGTGCCGGTGGTAATCGAACAGCTTGCCGACATACGCGCCCGGTTCGGTGTCGGCCAGGGGTTTGACCACGTCCAGGAACTCGCGCATGGTCTCGATGAGGATGACGTCGAACAGCTTGTCCTTGCTGCCGAACAGGCCGTAGATGCGCTCCTTGTTCACGCCCGCCGCCTCCGCGATGCGGTCGACCCGGGCACCGGCCAAGCCGTACTGCGCGAATTCGTCGCGCGCGGCGCGCAGGAGGGCCTGTTTGGTTGCGTCGCTTCGTTTCACCGTGGCCGTCATGGGCCACACTTTACCATTTCATTAAACCAACTATTTGGTTGACAACGTGTACGTGGAAGACCTACTGTCATGCCATGGCTACGCCCACCTATCAGCTCCCGGCCGACGCCCCGGCCATGACGCGTCACCGCAACGCGTCGCCGCGCGCCCACACCGCGCGCACGCTGCCCGTCTTCGTGCTGTCCGCCCTGCTGGCCACCGGCCAGATGTATGTCCCCATTCCCCTTTTCAACGCCATGAAAGCCGACTGGAGCGTCGGCTCCGGCGTGATGACCTGGATCATCAGCGCGTTCGCGTTCGGCTACGCGGGTGGCTTCGTGTTATTCGGCCCGTTGTCCGACCGCTATGGCCACCGCCGGGTACTGGTCACCGGAATGCTGGTCGCCTCGGTGGTCACTCTATTGACCGGACTGGCGTTCAGTGCGCCGGTGGCCGTCGGCCTGCGGATCGTCCAGGGGCTGGTCGTCGGCTCGATTCCGCCCGCGATCATGGCCTATGTGGCCACCCGCATCGCACCCGCGCACCGCGCGGTGGTCACCATGGCGGTGGCGACATCGTTTCTCGCGGCGACGGTGGTCGCGCAGATCGTCTCGCAGGCGGTGGTCGGCTCGTTTCCGTGGCACACCGTATTCATCGGTGCCGCTGTTGTTTTCGCCGTGCTCGCGCTGGTGTTGCGCGGCGTGATGCTCGGCGACGTGCCAACGGGGCGGGACCTTCCGCTGCGGCACAGCTATGCCGCGATCCCCGCGGTGCTGCGCATCAAGCCGCTGCTGCCGATGCTCGTGGCCGGTGCAATGAGTATGGCGGTGATGGTCGGGATCTACACCGGCCTCGAACTCACCGGCATCGTCAAGGGATCAGGTGAGCTCCTCGCCCTGCGTGCGGGAGCGCTCCCGGTGATGGTGGCACTTCCGCTGCTGGCCGTCCCGCTGGCCCGGCTGTCGAAGCACGGTCAGATCGTGCTCGGCGTCCTGATCGCGGCCTCGGCGATGGTGGCGGCGACGTTCGAGGGGACACACCTCGCGGTGCTCACTGTGCTGCTCGCGGTCCTGGTCGGCGGCCTCGGCGTTATCGCCCCCGCGGTCCTGCAGAGCGCGGGCGAGTTGGGTGGCGAGTCGCGCGCCGCCGCCATGTCGGTCGCCATGTTCAGTTTTTACGTGGGTGCCACCGTGGGCCCGCTGGTCGCCGCGGCCGCTGCGCCGCACGGCTTTTCGGCTCTCGCCTGGACCCTTGCCCTGATCCTGGTCGCCGCCCTCGGCATGACACTGGTCGCTGTGTTCGATTTGCAGCGCCTGCGGCGCTGCGTGTCCGCGGCCCCCTAGTAGCCGTAGCATCGGCCGACTTTCGGGCGGATATTCCGTAGTCGGCTGGTAGGGCCGGGTTTTCCGGTTGTTGCGCTGCGGGTGGGGGTGAGTGGTGGTTTGCTGGCTGGCGTTGGGGTCGGTCGGTGTGGTGGAGGGTGTGGTTCGTGGCGTCACGGTTTCCGCGCACGGGACCGTTGATGACGTGCAAGCTGAATCTGGAATTGATCGCCGCGCACTGGGACGATCTGCTGCGCCTGGCGGGGTCGTTGAAGTTCGGGCACGCCACCGCCTCGTTGCTGGTCGGGAAACGCTCGGCGTCGGGCCGCCCGAACGCCCTCGCGGCGGCGTCGAAGGAGTATGGGGCGCTGCGGCGCACGATCTACGCCGCGAAATACCTCGCCGATCCGGACTATCGGCGCAAATCTCGCGCCAGCTCAACAAGGCGAATCCCTGCACGCGCTGCGCCGCGACCTGCTCTACGCTCACGAGGGCATGATCCGGGCCCGGCACCTGGACGGACAGACCGAACAAGCATGGTGTCTCACCCTCGCTATGAACGCCGTAATCGCCTGGACGACAGAGTATTACGGGCTGGCCGTGGAGCAGATGCGGCGCACCGGGCGCCGCATCGACGACGACGTGCTCGCCCACATCTCACCCGCGCACAGTGAGAACATCAATTCTTCGGCGCGATCGAGGTCGACATCGATGCCGAACTCGCCCAGCTGGGGCCGACCGGCTACCGACCGCTACGAGTCCGCGACACTCTTTTCTGACCACCCCAGCCTCCGGCCCGCGCAGCTTCGAACACGCTGTAATACCGATTACCATGTGTTCGAGGCGGGGTACCTGACCGGTTGTACTGCGACGTCTCCTCCAGCGGTGCAAGGGGATTGTGCCGTCGGTGACCGATGGTCCTGCTGAATCAGATCCCTCACTGCCGTAGCGGAGGTCGGTGTGGCCGTTGTCGTGGTGCGCCCGGTCTCACTCGCTGACGCGGTCTATTCCGCTCACTACCGGACGGTCGGTGACGGCCTTTCTGGTGGGATCGCCCACGATGCCTGACTACTCGGCGCGGCGACTGGTGAAGTCGAAGGATCCGCCGTCGATGCCCCAGGAGATGACCCGTTCGGGGTGGATTC
>NZ_JBFRFQ010000006.1:0-174247 GCF_052114905.1 Nocardia sp. 2TAF39 | reverse complement strand
GTGAACAGTTTCATAAAGTTACGGCGGCCATAGCGGCAGGGAAACGCCCGGTCCCATTCCGAACCCGGAAGCTAAGCCTGCCAGCGCCGATGGTACTGCACCCGACAGGGTGTGGGAGAGTAGGACACCGCCGGAACATCCTTCCACGAAGGCCCTCGACATTGTCGAGGGCCTTCGGCATTTCCAGGCAGGAACTGTGTTTCGCAGTGAACTCGCAGGGAAAAGTAAGATTGCGTAGAGTGCGGACACCGGATCATGGATGACGGCGGCAGATCGCCGTCGCCGCGCGGACAAGGGAGGTGTGCATGGTCGTCGCGACGACGCCGGCCGACTTGGCGCCGATCGATTCCCACGCACCGGCTCGACACCGTTGGTGGCGACCGAGATTGCCCGCCACGGCCGGATATCTGGTCGGGCTGATCATCGTCTCGGCGGTTTTCTCGGCACTGAGCGACTCCGCTCAGACGAGGATGGTGCTACATGCCAGTACGAACCTGCACAACCTGCTGAACGGCAGGGTCGGGACGCTGTTGTCCAGTGCGTTCGTGATCGGCGACGTCGGTGCGGCTTGGATCCTGATCCCGCTACTCGCCTGCCTGCTTGCTCTGGCCGAGCTGCGCTTCGGCGCTGTCCGACTGGTTCGCGTCTTCCTGGCAGGCCACATCGGCGCTACGTTGCTTGTAGCTGCTGGCCTATGGGTAGCGGTGGAGGCCGGGTGGATGCCCACAAACATTCGCTGGGCGGAAGACGTCGGCGTCAGTTATGGGGCCATGGCACTGGTCGGCGCACTCGTGGCGGCCGTACCGCACCGGTGGCGGATCGCGTGGGCCACGGTGTGGTTCATCGTGGCCGCCGAGGGTGTGCTGATCGGGCAGACGTTCACCAACGTCGGTCATCTCGTGTCGTTCACAATCGGGTCGGCCGTCGGATTCTTCATGATCCGCAACAGGGCGACCATGATGCACCGGCTCACCCGGGCCGAATCCGCGTTGCTCGCGGTCAGCGCCGTCCTCGCGGCGATCTTGCTCATGGGCTGACGGCAGCCGCGGGCGGGCGCTCGCCTACAGTGCTTGGGTGCGCCTAGTGATTGCTCGCTGTCAGGTCGACTACGTAGGGCGACTGACCGCCCATCTTCCGATGGCCCGCCGGTTACTGCTGATGAAAGCGGACGGTTCGGTCCTCGTTCATTCCGACGGCGGCTCGTACAAGCCGCTGAACTGGATGAGCCCGCCATGCTGGCTGGATGAGCGTAATGGCGACGCTGAGCTGCCGGAGGGATCGAAGGCGCTCTGGGTCGTCACCAACAAGACGGGAGAAGAACTCCGCATCACCATCGAGGACATCGAACACGACTCCTCGCACGAACTGGGGATCGACCCGGGCCTGGTGAAAGACGGGGTGGAGGCCCACCTTCAGGAACTCCTCGCCGAGCACGTGCAGACACTCGGCGTGGGCTACAGCCTCATCCGCCGCGAGTATATGACAGCGATCGGCCCGGTGGACCTGCTGTGCCGGGACGCCGACGGAGGCACCGTCGCCGTCGAGATCAAGCGCCGTGGCGAAATCGACGGCGTCGAACAGCTCACTCGCTATCTGGAACTGCTCAACCGTGATCCGCTGTTGGCTCCGGTCGCTGGCGTCTTCGCCGCCCAGCAGATCAAGCCGCAGGCGCGCACCCTCGCCGAGGATCGCGGTATCCGCTGCCTCGCACTGGATTACGACGCTCTGCGTGGCACGGAGAGCAACGAATTCCGTCTCTTCTGAACTTCCCCCTTCTCCAGGGGATTCGGGGGTATGCAGGCTGCTTGCGGCGGGGTAATACGCTATTCGCATGCCCCGCCGTAAACCACGTCTGGATCGCCATGCTGATCGGTCGGGTGGCACAGCGCTCGGGGGCGTGTTCGGGCGTACCGAATCGGGCCCGGACGGCGACGAGACATACGTGGTCCGCGCCATCCCAGGGACCCGAGCGATCAAGGCCTACCGCTGCCCCGGCTGCGATCATGAGATCGCGCCGGGCATAGCACATGTTGTCGCCTGGTCGGCCCAAGGCGGCGAAGAGGACCGTCGCCACTGGCACCGCGGCTGCTGGAACGGTCGCCAGACCCGCCGTATCACCCGCCGCTGGTCGTGACTGAGTGTGTGATGACATGGGTAACTCGCCGGGAACCGGTTGACCGGTCCTGGCAAGTTGTGGGCCGCCGACGCCCAAGTTCTATGCATCTGCGTCCGGCCTGAACACGCGGACGAGGCGGAGGAGCCGGAAATTAGGGAAGGCCGCCCCAGCTGGGGCGGCCTTCGGTGAATTCGGTTGTCAGTCGCCGCGTGACCCGACGTCAGTTGCTGATGTCGGCGTTCTCGCGCTCTTCCGTATCGATCTCGTCGTCCTCGCCGGCGAGCTCGGGGATCGCCTTCTGGCGCGAACCGGTGACCGACTTGGCGCCACCGCCGATCGACTTGCGCTGATCCGGAACACCATCCAGCAGTTCGCTTTCCCGGTTGACCGCGGCGAGCATCGCGGGCACCGAGTCGAGCTGACCGCGGATACCGAGCAGCTGGGCGAGCACGCGACCGCGCAGCACGCGCATTTCCTCGGCCAGTTCCTTCGCGTGCGCGATCTTGCGGTCGGAGGTCTGGGTCGCGGAGGTGATGAGGCGGTTGGCCTCGTCGGTCGCGTCCTTGATCCGCTGTGCTGCCTCGGCGCGGCTGGTGGCTTCCAGCTCCTCCATCGCGCGGGTGAGCTTGGTGCGGCGCTCGGCCATGGTGGCCTCGAAGTCCTGCTGGGTGGCCTTGCGCTTCGCGTCGGCTTCCTTGCCGATGCGGTCGGCCTCGGCCTGGGCGGCCTCGATGATCTTGGTGGACTCGGTGCGTGCATTCGCGAGGGTTTGCTCGAATTCGATTTCGAGCGCCTCGCGCTTCTCCTTGGTCTCCGCGAGCAGCGACTCATATTTGCCACGCATCTCGGTGGCCTGCTGCTCGGCGATCGACACCATTTCCGCTGCCTCGGCCTGCGCCAGGGCGCGAACCTCGGACGCCTCGTCGGAGGCGAGCCGGAGCATGCGGGAAATACGGTCGGACATGCCTTCCGCGGTGGTCGGCGGCACCGAGAGTCGGTCGACCTCCTTGCGGAGTTCGTCGATCTCGTCGCGCGCGTCTTCCAACTGACTTGCGAGGTTACGTGCTTGTGCCGCAGCGGCATCGCGGTCTGTGGCGGTGACTCGCAATTCCGCGTCGAAGCGGTCGAAGTAGTTACGCACCTCGTCTTGCGCATAACCCTTGCGCACAACGGTGAAGGGCAGTGCAACGAAGCGATTGCGATCGGACTCGGGTGACGACATGGCACACAAACTACAGCCTTAGGACAGCCGATGGTGACTCGACTGCGAATGTCATTCCAACGAGTTTTCCCGACCTGACGTCGATACTAGTGCGTAACATTCGCGTTCGGTTCGACCAACTCGATCAGCACACCGCCAGCATCCTTCGGGTGGATGAAATTGATGCGGGAATCGGCTGTTCCATGCCGCGGGGCCTCGTACAGCAAACGTAGACCCTTCTCACGCAGGTGCGCGGAGACCGCGTCGATGTCGGTCACGCGGTAGGCCAGTTGTTGCAGGCCCGGTCCGCTGCGGTCGATGAACTTCGCGATGGTCGACTGCGCGTCGAGCGGCGCCAGCAACTGCAGGGCAGTGGCCCGGTCGGGTGCGCCGGGCAGCGACAGCATCGCCTCGTGGACGCCCTGGGCCTCGTTGACCTCGCGGTGGGTCTCGATCATGCCGAGGTTCTCGGCGTACCAGGCGACCGCGACGTCCAGGTCGGGCACCGCGATGCCGACGTGGTCGACCGCGGTCACGTAGTCCGCGGGAATGAAAGACGAATGGTCGATAACGTTGCTCACCACTCGAACGTAGCGCGTACCTGGCCGGAGTAATGGGGGTCGTACCCGCTACCGTTGAGTACGACATCGCCGCGCCGCTCCGCGAAGCTGCGGGCAGGTCCGATCTACGAATGCGAGGCTCGTCGTGACCACTTCTGTCATCGTCTCCGGTGCGCGTACCCCGGTCGGTCGGCTGCTCGGGGGTCTGAAGGACTTCAGTGGTTCCGATCTGGGTGGCTTTGCCATCAAGGCGGCGTTGGCGAAGGGTGGCGTCGCGCCGGAGCAGGTCGACTACGTGATCATGGGCCAAGTGCTCACTGCGGGCGCGGGACAGATCCCGGCTCGCCAAGCCGCCGCGGCGGCGGGTATCCCGCTGGACGTGCCCGCGCTGACGGTCAACAAGGTGTGCCTGTCGGGTATCAACGCGATCGCCCTCGCCGACCAGCTGATCCGGGCAGGCGAGTACGACATCGTCGTCGCCGGTGGTCAGGAGTCCATGAGCAAGGCGCCGCATCTGCTCGAAAAGAGCAGGGAAGGCTTCAAATACGGCGATGTGACATTGCGCGACCACATGGCCTATGACGGACTGCACGACATTTTCACCGACCAGCCGATGGGCGCGCTGACCGAGCAGCGCAACGAGGTCGACCGGATCAGCCGCGAAGACCAGGATGTGTTCGCGGCGGCCTCGCACCAGCGTGCGGCGGCGGCGTGGAAGAACGGCGTCTTCGACGACGAGGTGGTCCCGGTTGCGGTGCCGCAGCGCAAGGGCGACCCGGTGCTGGTGTCCTCCGACGAAGGCATTCGCGCCGACACGACGGTCGAGTCGTTGGCCAAGCTGCGTCCCGCGTTCCGCAAGGATGGCACGATCACCGCGGGCACCGCCTCACAGATCTCCGACGGCGCCGCCGCGGTCGTGGTGATGAGCAAGGAGAAGGCCGAATCGCTCGGTCTGAGCTGGATCGCCGAGATCGGTGCCGCGGGCGTGGTCGCGGGCCCGGATTCGACACTGCAGGATCAGCCCGCCAATGCGATTGCCAAGGCCTGCGCGCGGGAAGGCATCGCGCCCGCCGACCTGGATCTGGTGGAGATCAATGAGGCCTTCGCGGCCGTCGGTGTCGCCTCCACCCGCAAGCTGGGCATCGACCCGGCGAAGGTGAACGTCAACGGCGGCGCCATCGCCATCGGCCACCCGCTCGGCATGTCCGGCGCCCGCATCCTGCTGCACCTGGTGCTGGAACTGAAGCGCCGCGGCGGCGGCATCGGCGCGGCCGCGCTCTGCGGCGGCGGCGGTCAGGGCGACGCGCTGATCGTCCGCGTCTGACTGCGGGCAGCCCGCATCCCGCGCTGAACTGCAGATACCCGGTACCGCGTCTATCACGGAAGCTGGGTGTTCGCGCCCCCTCAGCAGGGCCATGGCGAGGGAATGCGCAATCTCGCGGCGCTCGACGATGCGAGTGTGACCCGTTCGACTACGACGGTCCGTAGTGCGTCCGGCAGAATGGTCACCATGGGCAATGTCTTCGACCTGAGCACGGTCGCCAAGCGGTTTCGCTTCATCGCGGTGCTCGAGGCGATCTCCTGGGTCTTCCTGATCATCGGCATGGTGTTCAAGCGCCTTCCTGAACCGGTGCTGTGGCCCGTCAAGGTGTTCGGCATGACGCACGGGATCATTTTCGTGCTCTTCGTGATCACCGCGATCGTGGCTGCGCGGGAGCTGGGCTGGAACGCCAAGACCACTGTTCTCGCGCTGCTGTCCAGCATTCCGCCGTTCTGCACCGTTCTGTTCGAGGTCTGGGCGGTGCGCGCGGGCCGGCTGGGTGAGCTGAGCAACACCGTGTCCACGGACTCCGGAGCTCCCGTATCCGTGACGTCGTGACAAACTGGAAACCGTGACTCGACCAGCTGCCCGCCGTCCTTCGCCCGCTGTCGCCGCCGCCATGTCCGGTGCGGTGGATCTGTCCAGTCTGAAGCAGCCCGCCGCCGGTGCGGGTGGTGCGGCGGGGGGCGATTACTCGGTCACTGAGGCCGATTTCGAGACGAAGGTACTACGCCGCTCGACGCAGGTTCCGGTCGTCGTCGTGCTGTACTCGCAGCGCAGCCCGGGCAGCATCGAGCTGGTGCGGACGCTGGAGCGTCTGGTCGCCGCCGACGGTGGCACCTGGGATCTGGCCACCGTCGAGGCCGAGGCCAATATGCGGATCGCTCAGGCGCTGCGGGTGCAGGGCATTCCGACGGTGATCGCGATTGCGGGCGGCCAGCCGCTCGCGGACTTCGAGGGCGCTCAGCCGGAGCCGCAGGTGCGGCAGTGGCTGAACGCGGTCGTCGACGCGGTCGCGGGCAAGCTCGAGCGCAACGGAGAACCGGAGCCCGCCGAGGACCCGCGCTTCACGGCGGCTGAAGCCGCGCTGGAGCAGGGCGATTTCGCGGGCGCCGAGGCGGCCTACGAGGCCATCCTCGCCGTCGAGCCCGCGAACGAGGAGGCCAGTGCCGCGCTTCGCCAACTCCGGTTCCTCGGTCGCGCGCAACAAATCCCGGAGTCGGCGATCGCGACCGCGGACGTCGACCCGTCGAATGTCGATACCGCGCTCGCCGCCGCCGATCTCGAACTGTTCCACCAGCGGCCCGAAGCGGCTTTCGACCGGCTGATCGCCGTCGTCAAGCACACCGCGGGGGACGAACGCACCAAGGCGCGCACTCGCCTGCTGGAGCTTTTCGAGCTGTTCGACCAGGCCGAGCCGTTCGTCGTCGCCGCGCGCCGCAAGTTGGCTGCCGCGCTGTACTGAGTTCGCTCAGCGTTCGGGAGGTCCGACGCGCTCTGCGCGCGCGGCTGCCGGCCCGTCGCTAGGCCGGGCGCAGCCAGACCGCGCTGTTCGGCGCGAGCGCAACCGTGGCCGACGCTGGACGGTCGTGCCACGGCTCCTCGGCGGCCACCACCTCGCCCAGATTCCCGATGCCGGAGCCGCCGTACTGGACGGCGTCGGTGTTGAGGATTTCGATCCAGCGGCCCGCGTGGGGGAGGCCGACGCGGTATGCGCCGTGTACGGAGCCGGAGAAGTTGTAGACGCACGCGACTACGGACCCGTCCGAGCCGTAACGCAGGAACGCCAGCACGTTGTTTGTGTGGTCGTTCGCCTCGATCCAGGCGTAACCGCCCGGTGTAGCGTCCTGGCTCCACAGGGCGGGATGGGCGCGGTAGACAGTGTTGAGGTCGCGCACCACCGCCGTAACGCCCTGGTGTAGTGGATTTTCCAGCTCGTGCCAGTCCAGTCCGCGATCGTGCGACCACTCGCGGAACTGGCCGAAGTCCTGCCCCATGAACAGCAGCTGTTTGCCGGGATGGGCCCACATGTAGGCCAGCAGTGCCCGCACGCCACCTGCTTTGGCGAATTCGTCGCCGGGCATCCTGGTCCAGAGCGTGCCCTTGCCGTGCACGACCTCGTCGTGGCTGATCGGCAGCACGTAGTTCTCGCTCCATGCGTACATCAGTGAGAAGGTGACCTCGTTGTGGTGCCAGGAGCGGTGGACCGGGTCGCGGCCGAGGAACCCGAGGGTGTCGTGCATCCAGCCCATGTTCCATTTCATGGTGAAGCCGAGCCCCCCGACGTCGGTGCCGCGGGTGACGCCCGGCCAGGTGGTGGACTCCTCGGCGATGGTCACGACGCCGGGATGATGGCGGTGCACCGTGTCGTTGAGCTCCTGCAGGAAGTCGACGGCCTCCAGGTTCTCCCGGCCGCCGTGCACGTTGGGTTCCCATTCTCCTTCGGCACGTGAGTAATCCAGGTAGAGCATGGAGGCGACCGCGTCGACGCGCAGGCCGTCGATGTGGAACTCTTCGATCCAGTAGCGCGCGTTGGCGACGAGGAAGTTGCGCACCTCGTGCCTGCCGAAGTCGAAAACATAGGTGCCCCAGTCCAGTTGCTCGCCTCGGCGCGGGTCGGCGTGCTCGTAGAGCGGGGTTCCGTCGAAGCGGGCCAACGCCCATTCGTCGCGCGGGAAGTGCGCGGGAACCCAGTCCAGCAGCACGCCGATGCCCGCCGCGTGCATGCGGTCGACGAAAGCGCGGAAGTCGTCCGGGGAACCGAATCGTGCTGTCGGCGCGTAGTACGAGGTGACCTGATAACCCCAGGAGCCGCCGAAGGGGTGCTCGGCGATGGGGAGTAGCTCGATGTGGGTGAAGCCGGCCGCACGCACGTATTCGGCGAGTTGGTCAGCTATTTCGCGGTAGCAGAGGCCAGGACGCCATGAGCCGAGATGCACCTCGTAGACGCTCATCGGCGCACTGGTCGGATCGGTCGCCGCGCGCCGGTCGAGCCAGGCGTGGTCGTGCCAGACGTAGTGGCTCTCGGTGACCACCGACGCGGTCGCGGGAGGCGGTTCGGTGGCGAAGGCCAGCGGGTCGGCGTGATCGACCGTCCGGCCGTCGGCGCCGTGCACGCGGTACTTGTACTTGGTGCCCGGTTCGACATCGGGGACGAAAACCTCCCAGATCCCGGACGATCCGAGCGAGCGCATCGGCGCGGTGTTGCCGCTCCAGCCGTCGAAGTCACCGATCACGGTGACGCCTCGCGCGTTCGGCGCCCACACCGCGAATGAGGTGCCCTGCACTGCACCGTCCAGCGTGGTGTACCGGCGTGGGTGTGCGCCGAGCACCTCCCATAGCCGTTCGTGGCGGCCTGCGCCGATGAGATGCAGGTCGAGTTCGCCGACGGTGGGCAGGAAGCGGTAGCCGTCCGCGCCGAGGACGGTCCGGCCGCCCGGATAGGTGCTCACGATGCGATAGTCCATGAGATCCGGGTACGGCACCACCGCGGCGAACACGCCGTGGCCCAACGGCTTCAGCGGATGATCGACGCCACCTACGCGCACGGACACCGTTTCGGCGTGCGGGCGCAGCGCCCGCACGGCCGTGCCGTCGGGATGGGGGTGGGCGCCGAGTACAGTGTGCGGATCCGTGTGGGTGCCCGCCGCCAGGAGCATCAGATCGCGGCGTTTCATCGCAGCGTCCTGCGATAGGTCAGTTCGCTGCGGGCCTGCTGCGGTACCGGGGGCAGGGTGAGGATGTGCGCGACGGCGTGCGCGGGGTCCAAGCGAACGTAATTGGTTTGGGCCCAGTGATATTGCTCGCCGCTGACCTCGTCGTACACGACCGGGTGGTCGTGCCACTCGCGGCCGATAGCGGGCAGGTCCAGCGAGATCATCCCCCATTCGGCGCCGAACGGGTTCAGGTTCACCACCACCAGCACCGCGTCGCCACTGGCCGGGTCGATCTTGGAGTAGGCGAGCAGCGCATCGTTGTCCACGTGGTGGAAGTGCAGGCAGCGCAACTGCTGCAGGGCGGGGTGCGCGCGGCGGATCTCGTTGAGCCGGGTGATCCACGGTTCCAGCGATTCTCCGTGCGCCAGAGCCTCGGCGAACGGGCGCGGGCGCAGCTCGTATTTCTCCGAGTCGAGATACTCCTCGCTGCCTGGGCGCACCGCCTGGTGCTCGAACAGTTCGAAGCCGGAGTAGACGCCCCAGGTCGGTGCGAGGGTGGCGGCCAGCACCGCGCGGACGGCGAACATGCCTGGTCCGCCGTGCTGAAGGCTTTCGTGCAGGATGTCCGGGGTGTTCACGAACAGGTTCGGGCGGGCTTCGTCGGCCTTCGCGGCCAGTTCGTTGCCGAACTCGGTCAGTTCCCACTTCGCGACGCGCCAGGTGAAATATGTGTAGGACTGGCTGAATCCGCGCCGCGCCAGGCCGTACAGCCG
Source organism: Nocardia sp. 2TAF39 (assembly GCF_052114905.1). NCBI lineage: Bacteria > Bacillati > Actinomycetota > Actinomycetes > Mycobacteriales > Nocardiaceae > Nocardia > Nocardia sp. 2TAF39. Next base: position 164,620 of record NZ_JBFRFQ010000006.1, on the reverse strand, counting down.
GGCCGGGCGGGTGAACGCCTCGGACAGGAAGATCACGTCCGGATCGGTGCGGCGCACGTTCGTGATCAGCCACTCCCAGAAGTCGGCGGGCTTGGTGTGCGGGTTGTCCACCCGGAAGATCTTGACGCCCAGGCCGATCCAGTGCCGCACCACGCGCAGCACCTCGGCGTACAGGCCGTCGGGGTCGTTGTCGAAGTTGACCGGGTAGATGTCCTGGTATTTCTTCGGCGGATTCTCGGCGTAGGCGATAGTGCCGTCCGGCAGGGTGGTGAACCATTCCGGGTGCGCCTGGACCCACGGATGGTCGGGTGCGCATTGCAGTGCGAGATCGAGCGCCACCTCGAGGCCGAGTCGTGTTGCCGCGGAGACGAAGTCGGCGAAGTCGGCTTCGGTGCCGAGCACGGGATGTATGGCGTCGTGGCCGCCGTACTTCGAGCCGATCGCCCACGGCGAGCCGACATCGCCGGGCTCGGCGACCAGCGCGTTGTTGCGACCCTTGCGATTCACCTCGCCGATCGGGTGGATCGGCGGCAGGTACACCACGTCGAAGCCCATGGCGGCCACGCGCGGCAGCTCGTTGGCCGCGGTGGCGAAGGTGCCGTGGATCGGCTTACCGGCGGCGTCGCGGCCGCCGGTCGACCGTGGGAAGAACTCGTACCAGGATCCGTAGAGCGCGCGGTGCCGCTCGATCTGCACGGTGTGCTGCGGTCCGCGGGTGACCAGGTCGCGCAGGGGAGCGGCCCGGAGAATATCGGCGACCTCGTCGGTGAACGCCGGAGCCACCCGCGCGGGCAGCTGCTCGTCGCTGCGCAGTGCCGCTGCGACCGCCCGCAGCCGCTCGAACTGCTTCTTCGGCACGGCCTGTGCCGCGCGATCGAACAGTCGGGCGCCGAGCTCCAGGTCGTTGGCCAGGTCAGCTGCGCTCTGCCCGACGGCCAGCTTTGCCTCCACCGCCGACCGCCAGGTGGCGAGGGGGTCGCTCCAGCCTTCGATGCGGTAGGTCCACGCGCCGGGCAGGTTCGGCGTGAAGGTCGCGTTGAACACGTCGGGTTCGTGATCCGGCGTCATCCGGATCCGGACCGGGCGTGCCGCGCCGGGCGACCGGACCACCAGCGTGGCCGCGACGGCGTCGTGGCCCTCCCGCCACACGACGGTGCGCACCGGGAACACCTCGCCGACCACGGCCTTGGCGGGCCGACCGCCTGCGATGGACGGGGCAGTGTCATCGATAGCGATGCGGCCGGTCACGGAACCAACCTACCGGCAGCCGGCCGTGTGGACCGGATCAGTGCGTCGATCAGATCGATCCCGCCGCGAATCGATCCCGCCGCGTGCGGAGTTCCCGGCGCTGTCCGAAGAACAGGTGCGATGCCGGACCGCTGGCGTGACCTCAGCGGGCGTCAGCGGCGAGGCCCAGACCGAGGGCGACCAGGAAGGCGCCGAGCGCGCGTTCGATCCGCTGCCGAATGCCGGCCCGGCGCAGCCAGGCGCCCGCGCGGTCGGCGGCCAGGACGACGCCCATGCACCAGGCGGTGTCGATCACCAGTTGGATGAGCGCGAGGATCGCGACCGTCGGCAGCACCGGTCCGCTGGACGGAAGGAACTGCGGCAGGATCGTCAGCCCGAAGACGGCCGCCTTGGGGTTGGCGGCGATCGAGATCAGCGACGCGCGGAAAGCGGCGCCGGGTGTCCGTCCCGACGGCAGCATCTTCGTCATCGTGGCGCCGAATTCGTCGTCACCGCGCGCGCCCCGCCACGCCTGGACGCCGAGCCAGATCAGCACCAGCGCACCGACGACGTGCACCGCGGTATTCATGGCCCGGTTCGCGACCAACAGCACCGATAGCCCGGCCCCGCCCGCCAGTGTCCAGCCGAGCACCCCGATTTCATTGCCCGCGACTGCAGCGAGCCCCGCCGCGCGGCCGTCGCGCACAGCGCGCTGAAGAAACAGGGCGGTCGCCGGGCCGGGTAGCGCCGCGAGGATCAGGCAGGCCGGCAGGAATTGGGGAAGGACGTGAACCCAGTGCGGCATCAGCCGATACTGCCCGTTGCGTTCGGGCGCCGGCCACTGATTTTCCGCATGGCACGTCGGGTGACATGCTTGCGAACCAGGAGATCCCCAGGTCAGCTGGGTTAATGGACACGCAGTCGATGAGACCGCGCTACTGCGGACCCGTGTAGTTTCTACCCAATGAAGGCATTGCGTCGATTCACCGTCCGTGCCCATCTGCCCGAGCGTCTGGCGGCCCTCGGTGAGCTCGGCACGAATCTGCGCTGGTCGTGGCATCCGCCGACGCAGGACCTGTTCGCCGAGTTGGAGCCGCGACGGTGGCAGGAGATGGGACACGATCCGGTCCGGATGCTCGGCGAGGTGCCCGCGTCCCGGCTGGACGAGCTGGCCGCCGACCCCGACTATGTCGGTCGCGTCGACGCCGCGGCCGCAGACCTGCGTGATTACCTGGCGGCGCCAGGGTGGTTCCAACTCCGCGCGGGGGAGGAGGAGGTCCGCGGAATCGCTTATTTCTCGATGGAGTTCGGCGTCACCGAGGTGTTGCCCAACTACTCCGGCGGTCTCGGCATCCTGGCCGGTGACCACCTCAAGGCCGCCTCCGATCTGGGTCTGCCGTTGATCGGCGTCGGATTGCTCTATCGCTCCGGCTATTTCCGGCAGTCGCTGTCCGCGGACGGCTGGCAGACCGAGCGCTATCCGGCCCTGGACCCGCAGGGTCTTCCGCTGCGCGCGCTCACCTCGGAGGGCTCGCCAGTCCTCGTCCACGTGGCCATGCCCGACAACCGTGTGCTGCGCGCGCGAGTGTGGATCGCGCAGGTCGGACGGGTTCCGCTGTTGCTGCTCGACTCGGATATCGCCGAGAACGATTCGGAACTGCGCGCGGTCACGGACCGTCTCTACGGCGGCGATCAGGAGCATCGGATCCGGCAGGAGATCCTGGCGGGCATCGGCGGCGTACGCGCTGTGCGTGCCTACACGTCCTCGGCCGGACTGCCCGATCCGGACGTCTTCCATATGAACGAAGGCCACGCGGGCTTCCTCGGTGTCGAGCGGATCCGTGAATTCGTCTCGGCAGGTAGGGATTTCGATTCCGCGCTCGCCGCAGTGCGGGCGGGCACGGTGTTCACGACCCACACCCCGGTCCCGGCGGGCATCGACCGGTTCCCGATGCCGATGGTGCGTCGCTACTTCGGCGGCGCACACGGCGAATCCGAATCCGCCATGCTGCCCGGCCTCTCCGTGGACCGGATCGTGGCGCTGGGCCGCGAGGCCGACCCTTCCGTCTTCAACATGGCGCACATGGGTCTGCGCCTCGCGCAACGCGCCAACGGTGTCTCGAAGCTGCACGGTGAGGTGAGCCGGGGCATGTTCGCCTCGCTGTGGCCGGGATTCGACGCCGCCGAGGTGCCGATCGGTTCGGTCACCAACGGTGTGCACGCCACCACCTGGGCCGCCCGCGAGTGGGTCGACAAGGCGCGCGAGCACATCGGCGCCGAGCTGGTCGAGGAGGCGCGCGGCTGGGAACGCCTGCGCGATATCGACCTGGCCGAGTTGTGGTCGACGCGGAACACGTTGCGCGCGACCTTGGTCGACGAGGTGCGCCGCCGGGTACGCGCGTCCTGGCTGGAGCGTGGTGCCGCGGAGGCCGAACTCGGCTGGGTGAATGGTGTTTTCGACCCGAACGTGCTGACCGTGGGGTTCGCGCGTCGGGTGCCGACCTACAAGCGACTCACCCTCATGCTGCGCGATCCGCAGCGGCTGCGGGCGCGACTGCTGGATCCGGAGCGACCGATGCAGCTGGTCGTCGCGGGCAAGAGTCACCCCGCCGACGACGGAGGAAAGGCACTCATCCAGCAGGTCGTCCGCTTCGCCGACGATCCCGAGGTGCGTCACCGGATCGTCTTCCTGCCCGACTACGACATGTCGATGGCCCGCTATCTGTACTGGGGCTGTGACGTCTGGCTGAACAACCCGCTGCGGCCACTGGAGGCGTGCGGTACATCCGGCATGAAGTCCGCGCTCAACGGCGGGCTCAACCTGTCCATCCGGGACGGCTGGTGGGACGAGATGTACGACGGCGAGAACGGCTGGGCCATCCCGACCGCCGACGGCGTCCGCGACGAGCACCGCCGCGACGACCTCGAGGCCGCCGCGCTCTACGACTTGTTCGAGCGCACCGTCGCCCCGCGCTTCTACGATCGCGACGCGTCCGGGATGCCGGTGCGCTGGGTCGAGATGGTTCGCCACACCTTGCAGACCTTGGGGCCGAAAGTGCTGGCCTCCCGCATGGTCCGCGACTACGCGGTGGGGTACTACGCGCCCGCCGCCACGGCCTATCAGCAGGCCATCGCCGACGATTTCGCGGTAGCCCGCGCCATCGCCGAGTACCACCACCGTCTGGAAGCGGCGTGGCCGTCGGTCAAGGTGATCCAGGTGGATAGTGCGGGCCTGCCGGATACGCCGATCATCGGGGCTCGGCTGTCGCTGACCGCGCGGATCGAGCTCGGCGGGTTGAGCGTCTCGGACGTCGTCGTGCAGGCGGTGCTCGGCCGGGTGTCCGCGGCCGACGATCTCTCGGATGTCACCACGGTCGCGATGACGCACAGTGGTTCCGATTCCGGTGTCGAGTTGTTCACCGTCGACACCCCGGTCCCGCTGTCCGGCGCGGTCGGCTACACAGTGCGCGTGCTGCCACACAACGATCTGCTGGCCTCCGACGCCGAACTCGGTCTGGTGTCCGCGCCGCACGCCTGAGTGACCGTACAGCTCGCCATGAGCTCTTCCGGCAGCCGGTCGGTCCCGGCGCGTTCGGCTGGTGCGCTGCCCGGTGAGCTGCTCTACGAACGCGATCAGCTCGATGAGGCCGAGCAGCTGCTGGACGAGTCAGCGGCTCGGGATCGAAGGTGGTGGCCCCGGTCACGGTTGCGCGCGGCTGTTCCACGGTGGGTTGTCCGAGTCAGTGAATCGTCGGCTACCGTGCCCTGGCACACCCGTATCGTTCCCGAGTGGAGTCAGCCATGGTCACCGACGTTCTGAATCGGACCCGAGGACGCCTCGACGCGTATTTCGGCATCAGTTCGAACGGCTCGACCATGAAGCGGGAAGTGATGGCCGGGACGGTGACGTTCCTGGCTATGTCCTACGTGCTCGCGGTGAATCCCGCGGTGCTCGGCGACCAGGGCGCGCTGGGCGAGCGCGGCATCCCCATGCAGGCGGTGTTCACCGCGACAGCCGTCGCCGCCGTGTTCGGCACGCTCGTCATGGGCATCTGGGCCAGGTACCCGATCGCGCTCGCACCGGGGATGGGGCTCAACGCGTTCTTCGCGTACTCGGTGGTGCTCGGCATGGGGATTCCGTGGCAGGTGGCGCTGTCGGGCACATTTCTGTCCGGGCTCGTCTTCTTCGTCCTCGCGGTCACCAAGATTCGCGAACGCATCCTCAACGCCATCCCGATGCAGTTGAAGCTGGCTGTCGGCGCGGGCATCGGGTTGTTCGTCGCGTTTCTCGGCCTGAAGAACGCGGGCATCGTGGTGAACAGCGACGCGACGTTGGTCACGCTCGGTGACTTCACCAAGGGCACGACGCTGCTCGCGCTGTTCGGGTTGCTGGTGACCGTGGTGTTCCTGGTGCTCGGCTGGCACGGAGCGGTGCTGTACGGCATCGTGCTCACCGCGATCGTCGGGATCGTCAGCGGCTTGGTCGACCTGCCCCGTGGCGTGATCGCCGCGCCGGAGGGGCTGGAGCACACCTTCGGCCAGGCGATTGTTCATCTGCCCGATGCGTTCACTGCTCAAATGGCCGTGGTGGTGCTGACCATGCTGTTCGTCGACTTCTTCGATGCTTCGGGCACCTTGATCGGCGTTGCGAACCAGGCCGGGCTGCTGGACAAGAACGGCAAGCTGCCGCGCGCGGCGAGTGCGCTGGCGGCGGACTCCGTGGGCACCATGGCGGGCGCGGTCATCGGCACCTCGACCACCACCGCCTACGTCGAATCGACTGCGGGCGTCTCGGCGGGCGGCCGTACCGGGCTGACCGCCGTCACCACCGCGGGCTGGTTTCTGATCGCGATGTTCTGCTATCCGATCTTCGCGGTGGTCGCGGGTTCCGGTGCGGTGACCGCGCCCGCCCTGATCGTGGTCGGCATCCTCATGGCCCGCGCGTTCGGCGAGATCGACTGGAACCGGTTGGAGTATTCGGTTCCCGCGTTCATCACCATCGTGATGATGCCGCTGACATACTCCATCGCTAACGGTCTCGCCATGGGCATGCTCTTCTACCCGGTTGTCATGGTGGCGAGGGGCCGGATCAAGGACGTGCACCCGGCCATGTGGGCGCTGATGGTGGTGTTCCTCGGCTACTTCTTCTTCCTCGCGGAATGACTCTCCCGTGCGTCTCGGGCTGAACCATTCCAGGGGCTGAACCGTGTGGAATGGGACCGGAAGTTGGTGCCCACGTGCGACGATCGGGCCGCGGTCCGATTCATTGCCGAGGCAGAGACCGTGTCCGGAACGACATTGCAGGGATGAGGATCACGATGACCAGGAAATCCGTACTCGAACGCACCGCGAACAACGCCGCATTGGATGGGATCTCGACCGATATCGGACTTCTGGTCCTACGCGTCGTCTTCGGCGGCATCCTCGCCGCGCACGGTTCGCAGAAGCTCTTCGGATGGTTCTCCGGCCCGGGATGGCGAGCGAACGCCGACGGCTTCGAGAAGATGGGTTACAACCCGGGCAAAGTGTTCGGGACACTGGCTGGCCTGTGTGAGTTCACCGGGGGTGTCTTGCTTCTGCTCGGTCTGCTGACTCCCCTTGCCGCGGCCATCGTGCTCGGCACGATGATCAACGTGATCAACACCACTTGGCACGGCGGACTGCTGACCGGCAAGGGTTACGAGATGGGACTGCTGTTCGCGGCGGCGGCCACGGCGATCGCGTTCACCGGACCCGGCAAGTTTTCGCTGGACGCGGGGCGTCCATGGCAGCGGCAGGGTTTTGTGTGGGGTGTGGGTGCGGTGATCATCGCGGTCGTTGCCGCAGTGCTCACCCTGATCCTGAAGTGGGTTCTCTGAGCCGGTGACCCAGCCGGTTTCGCGGCGCGGTGCTCGGCGCGGCGATCGCAGTATTCGGGCGACCGTTCGCCCGCGCAGACGCTGAGCGGAGTCGCCGCGCTCGCACTGCCGGGCATGGTGATCAGGGTCGACGCGGTAGCCGTGCGAGACTGACGTTCGTGGAGGGGGTTCGGGCCCCGCGCCGCGTGCAGGGCAAGGCGCGGGGACCGCCGATACTTCGGTGTGGGAATTGGGGGTCCACGGAAGTATCGCGAATCAATCTACTTCCATCCAGAAGTATGTGCGCATCGGTGTGCGCTGTATCACAGCGTGGCCGCTGTAAGCCGTTGCAGCGCTTTGACCACGACCTCCGGGTCTGCGGTCTCCCAGTAGGGCGGCAGCGAAGCGCGCAGGTAGCTGCCATAGCGGGCAGTGGCGAGGCGTGAGTCCAGGATGGCGACCACGCCACGATCGTCGACGCTGCGCAGCAGGCGGCCCGTGCCTTGGGCGAGCAGCAGTGCGGCGTGATTGGCCGCCACGGTCATGAACCCGTTTCCGCCGCGCAGTTCCACCGCCCGCTGCCGGGCCGCGAGCAGCGGGTCGTCCGGACGGGGGAACGGAATGCGGTCGAGGATGACCAGGCTCAGCGACGGACCCGGCACGTCGACGCCCTGCCACAGCGACAGCGTGCCGAACAGCGAAGTTTCCGGATCGTCGGCGAACTTGCGGACCAGCGCGCCCGTCGCGTCGTCGCCCTGGCACAGCACAGGAGTGCCCAGTCGCTCGCGCAGCGCGTCGCTGGCGGCGCGCGCCGCGCGCATGGAGGAGAACAGGCCGAGTGTGCGCCCGCCCGCAGCCTCGATCAACCGTTCGATCTCGTCCAGGTAGGCAGGCGCCAGCCCGTCGCGGCCGGGCGCGGGCAGGTGTTTGGCGACGTACAGGATGCCGGACTTGGCGTGGTCGAAGGGCGAGCCGACGTCGAGCGAGCTCCATCGGACGATGTCGGCGTCCGAGGGAGCTTCGGCGCCGTTCGCGGTGGCCGCGTCGGTGCGATTGCCCGACTGCGCGGGCAGACCCCAGGTGACGGCGAGTCCGTCGAACGATCCGCCGATCTGCAACGTGGCCGAGGTCAGCACGACCGTCGCGGTGCCGAAGAGCCTGCTGCGCAGCAGCCCGCCAACGGCGAGCGGCGCCATGCGCAGCGAGCGGCGTACGACGCCGCGCATCTCGTCGGCCGCCAGCCAGATGACATCGCGGCGGGAGGCAGGGTCCGGCTCGTCGAACGCGGTCAGCGCGCGGACCGCGCTGTCGTGCACCTCGTCGATCGCGGCCACCGCCAGATTCCGGGCAGCGGCGTTCTCGGGATCGCCCTGCGTGGTGGCGCCTTGTGGCGCGAGCGCGGTGCGCGCGTTCCACGCGGCGTCGCGGATGAGGGCGAGTATCGGGGCCACGCCGTCGGGCAGGCTGTCCCAGCGGGCGGCGGGCAGGTCGTCCAAGACGTCGTGCCACGACTCGGCGGCGCCCTCCAAACGATCCAGCTCCTGCTCGTCGATGAGCTTGGCGCAGCGCCGGGCGGCCGCGCTGATCGCGGTAGGGGCGAGTTCGGCGGTTGCCACGCCGGTGACTCGGTCGACCAGCTCGTGCGCCTCGTCGATGACCACGACGTCGTGCTCGGGCAGCACTTGGATGCCGCTGATCGCGTCGATCGCGAGCAGTGCGTGATTGGTCACCACCACGTCGGACTGCGCCGACTCGGCCCTGGCTCGCTCGGCGAAGCAGTCCTGACCGAAAGGACAGCGGGACTTGCCGAGGCATTCTCGCGACGACACGCTGACCTGTCGCCAGGCGCGATCGCTCACCCCCGGGGCGAGCTCGTCCCGGTCGCCGGTCTCGGTGTCGGAGGCCCATTCGTTGAGCCGCTGCACCTCGCGTCCCAGACGCGAGATCGCGAATGCGTCGAACAGCTCCGCCTCGGCGGGCTCGTCCGGGATCGCGCTGTTGATCTTGTTCAAGCACAGATAGTTGTTGCGCCCCTTGAGGATCGCGTATTTCGGGGTCCGCCCCAGTGGCTTGCTCAGCGCCTCGGCGAGCCGGGGCAGATCCCGGTCGACCAGCTGGCGCTGTAGTGCGATCGTCGCCGTCGAGACCACCACGGTGCGTCCGGTACGCACCGCGTGGCGCAGGCTCGGGACGAGATACGCAAGCGACTTGCCGGTCCCCGTCCCGGCCTGCACCGCGAGATGTTCCTTGGTGTCGATCGCGTGGTCCACCGCCGCCGCCATCGTCACCTGCCCGACACGCTCCTTGCCGCCGAGCGCCTGCACGGCGGTGGCCAAAAGGTCGGAAACGGGCGGCAGTTCGGGCACGCGAGCAGCCTACTTGGTACGTCCGACACAGCAGGGCGGTCAGCGAGACCGGACGGTCCTATCGGTGGATACTTCCTTCCAGGTCTACACCCGCCGTGCGCATGCGGTCCAGTGCGGCGTTGGTGGTGTCCGGTGCGACCCCTGCGGTGAGATCGAGCAGAACACGGGTGTCGAAGCCTTCGATGCGCGCGTCGAGGGCGGTGGCGCGCACACAGTGGTCGGTGGCGATGCCGACGATGTCGACGGCATCGATGCCGTGGTTGTGCAGCCAGTCCGCGAGTCCGGTGCCGTCCTCGGCGGCGCCCTCGAACCCGGAGTAGGCCGCGGAGTAAGCGCCCTTGGAAAAGATCTGGTGGATGGACCCGGTGGTCAGTGTGGGGTGGAAATCGGCGCCGGACGTGCCGACCCGGCAGTGTGGCGGCCAGCTGTCGACGTAGTCGGGGTTGTCGGCGAAGTGTTCGCCGGGATCGATGTGGTAGTCGCGGGTCGCGACGATCGCGTTGTAGTCCGTGGCCGCGAGGTGTTCGCTGATCCGCGCGGCCACCGCGGCACCGCCGGTGACGGCGAGCGAACCGCCCTCGCAGAAATCGTTCTGGACGTCGACGATGATCAGGGCTCGGGTCATGGTGGCCTCCCGCGGTATGAACTGTGTGGCCCGTCTCGATTCTGCCGCTACGTCGAACGACCTGTTCACGCGACTCGCGGTGAATTCCCTACCCGCGATGTAAACGCGGGCACCCCGGGCGCTGATCAATGAATGTCCCTTGTTCCCGTTCGGTCCGCCAGGTCCGTCGCCTCCCCGCACGGAGGACACCATGAGTCAACTCAGACTGTCTCGCACCGTAATCATCGGCACCGCTGTCTATCTCGCGATCTCGTTTCTCTCGAGCGACCGGCCCGGCGACGCCGTCGAATGGGTGCGGTTCGGCCTCATGGGCGCCGTGTTCGCGCTGTTGTTCGGCACCGGACTCCTCTTCCTCCGCCGCTTCACCGCCGGGCGGAGCTGACCTCAGGCGAAGGTGGTCGAGACGGCGGGCTCGCCGGCGGAGAGTTTCAGGCCCTCCCACGGCAGGCTGATCAGCCCGCGGGCGACCAGGTCGCGGCCAGCGGCCAGTGTGGGCAGCCCCTCGACCTGCTCGCCGGCGCGCACAAGCGGAACGAGCAGCTCGCGCGCCACCAGTCCGTCGACGGCGGGCGCAGGTCCGGTCGCCGGGTACACGATCTCCTCGACGATCGTGCCGGTGCGCCGGGCCAGCCGGACCGCCTTCTTCGTGCCGCCGCGCGACTCCTTGTGACTGCTGCGCTTGGCCACCGGCAACCCGTCTACCTCGACCAGCTTGTAGACCATCCCCGCCGTCGGGCCGCCCGACCCGGTGACCAGCGCGGTCCCGACACCGTAGACGTCGACCGGTTCGGCGCGCAGCGCTGCGATGGCGTACTCGTCGAGATCACCGGAGACCACGATGCGGGTCTTGGTGGCGCCGAGCGCGTCGAGCTGGTCACGCACCTGCCTGGCCAGCACACCGAGATCGCCGGAGTCGATCCGCACGCCACCCAGTTCCGGGCCCGCCACCTCGATGGCGGCCGCTACGCCCTTGGTGATGTCGAAAGTGTCCACCAACAGTGTGGTCCCGATCCCCAGCGTCTCCACCTGGCTGCGGAACGCGGCCGCCTCATGCGCGCCGTCGACGCCGCTGTGCAGCAGCGTGAAGGCGTGTGCGCTGGTGCCGGCGCCGGGAACCCCGTAGCGGCGCACCGCCTCGAGATTCGAGGTGGCGTCGAAACCGGCGAGGTACGCGGCGCGGGCGCTGGCGGGCGCGGCAAGCTCGTGGGTGCGTCGCGAGCCCATCTCGATCATCCGACGACCGCCCGCCGCGCTCACCATGCGCGCCGCGGCGGACGCGATGGCGCTGTCGTGGTTGAGGATCGACAGGATCAGCGTCTCCAGGACCACACATTCGGCGAAACTGCCGCGCACCGAGACGATCGGGGACCCTGGGAAGTACAACTCACCCTCTGCGTAGCTGTCGAGATCGCCGGTGAACCGGTAGTCGCGCAACCAGTCGATGGTGCGCTCGTCCGAGAACGACGCCGCGACAGCCAGCTCGGCCTCGCCGAAGCGGAAGTGTCGCAGCGCATCCAGCAGCCTGCCGATGCCGGCGACGACGCCATAGCGGCGCCCATTCGGCAAGCGCCTGGCGAACACCTCGAAGGTGCATCGTCGATACGCCGAGCCGTCGGCGAGCGCGGCGGCGAGCATCGTCAATTCGTACTGGTCGGTGAGCAGCGCCGTGCTGGTGACGCCGTCGCGGATATCCACCCAGTCACTGTAGACACGCCGGTTCCGCAGCTCAGGTGGGCATCGGGCCGGTGAGCTGGGTAAGGCGGCCAATCGGGGCCACGCGGGTGTTGTTTATCCAGAGTCGAGTCGTACCCTGGACGTTATGGCCTTGTGCAACATAGTCCGAGGTGACGTCGTTATGGGCGCCGCGAACGTGACACTGTCGGCGGCACAGGCGACTCCCGAGGCGGTCGAATACACCGAGATCCTGGAGGCGGAGGACCGCCCCTGGGTGACCGTCGTCTGGGACGACCCCGTCAACCTCATGCACTACGTCACCTATATCTTCCAAAAGCTGTTCGGCTACAGCAAAGCGAAGGCGACCGAGCTGATGCTGAAGGTGCACAACGAGGGTAAGGCGGTGGTGTCGTCGGGTTCGCGGGACAAGATGGAACACGATGTCCAGCGGCTACACGCCGCCGGACTCTGGGCCACCATGCAACGAGACGACTGAACAGGACGACTACCCTGACGCCGTGCGTAACTGGAGCAGGAAGAACTCGCTGAGCGGTCTCAAACTGCGTTCCGAAATGGACGCACGCGAGGCCAACGTGCTTCGGTCACTGGTCGGCGCGGTCGCCGGGCTGCTCACCGAACGCGCCGAGTCGTCACCTGAGGACGATCTCGCCGCGTTGACCGGCTTGCGCTCCGGCAACACGGAGCCGCCGGACGACCCGCGATTGAACAGACTCCTCCCGGACTTCCACCGCAGCGAGCCGGGCTCGCCGGATGCCGACCGCGCCGACCTCAACAGCGCGCTGCGCGGCCTGCACGAGCCGGACATCATCGACGCCAAGCTGGCGGCGGGTTCGGTCGTGCTGGACACCGTGCCGGACTCCGGCGGCAGGGTCGTGCTCACCCCCGAACAGGCCGATGCGTGGCTGACCGCGCTGACCGACGTGCGGCTCGCGCTGGGCACGGTGCTGGGCATCGACGCCGACACGCCCGATCATCTGGACCCCGATGACCCGCGCGCCCCCCACCTGGACGTGTACCACTGGCTGACCTGGATGCAGGACTCTCTGCTGCAGGCGTTGGCGCCCTGAGCGTGCCTCCGGTGCGAAGATCGATCGGAGCGATCGGCACATTCGCGCATCGTGAGGAGCAGAGATAGTGAATGGCGAAGCGGGGCAGCGTAATTCGCTCACCGACGTCCCCGGGCTGCTGGTCGGCCACCACCACGCGCTCGACGCCGACGCCACCCTCGGGGCCGGGGCGGCGACCGGATGCACGGTCGTGCGCATACCGGGCGCTGCGGTGGCGGCGGTCGACGTGCGCGGCGGTGGACCCGGCACCAGGGAGACCGACCTGCTCGACCCGGTGAACACCGTCCGTCAGGTCGACGCGATCCTGCTGACCGGCGGCAGCGCCTACGGCCTCGCCGCGGCCGACGGCGTGATGCGCTGGTTGGAGGAGAACGGCGCAGGCATCGTGATGGATCCGGCCGACGCGAGCCGGGTGGTACCTATCGTCCCCGCCGCGGTGATCTTCGATCTCCCCGTCGGCGCATGGGACATCCGACCCACCGCCGAGTTCGGCTATCGGGCGGCGGAGACGGCGGCGACCGAATTCGCGCGAGGCTCGGTCGGCGCGGGCGTCGGCGCACGCGCCGGATCCATCAAGGGCGGTGTCGGGACCGCGAGCATCGTGCTGAGCGAAGGCGCCGCGGCCGGGATCACCGTTGCCGCGCTGATCGTGGCCAATCCCGTTGGCTCGGTGTTCGATCCGCGCACCGGTCTGCCCTGGGGGTGCGGCACCGACGGCCCCGACTACTTCGGACTGCGCCCGCCGACCACCGAGAAACTGGCGGCGGCCAACGCGCTTCCGGTCAAAGGCACGGTGCTCAACACCACCATCGGCGTAGTTGCCACGGACGCCCCGCTGGATCCTGCGGGATGCCGACGAATGGCGACCACCGCGCACGACGGTCTGGCCAGGGCGATCCGCCCCGCACATTCTCCGCTCGATGGGGACACGCTCTTCGCGCTCGCCACCGGAACCGCCGATTCGGGCCCGGACATTCCGCTCCCGCCCGCCTTCCCCGCGGACCTGCTGGTCCTGGACGAGCTCTGCACAGCCGCGGCGGTCTGCGTCGAACGCGCCATCGTCGACGCGATTCGCTCGGCGCGCCCGGTTGCGGGCATCCCGGCCTACCACGACCTGTTCTGTGTTTGATTTGCCGCGCCTGCGGCGCGGCGTGTTCGCGGCCCCCTTATGGCTCGCGTCCGAGCGACCGCCGCTGGCGACTTTGTCGCGGACGCGACGGCCGCTCGGACGCGAGCCGGGCCGCGAACGGGGCATGCTCGGTCTCGCTGCGCTCGAAAGCGGGGGTTGGGCCGATTTGTTGCTGGGGCGGGAAGCGCGGGATCTGGATGTTTGTGCCGGTGTGGTCGGCGGGGTCTTGTCGTGCGGACGTGGTCGGCGGGGTCTTGTCGTGCCGACCTGTTCGAGGTGGATCTGTTCGGGGCCGACCCGTTCGCCGCTGACCCGTTCGCCGTTGACCCGTTCGACCCCGCCGACCACGTCCGACGTGCCGCGCGGAAGGTGGCAATCGGGGACCGGTCGACGGCGCTGGGGGAATAGCCGAATATCCTGGCTCGTTGTCGACTGCGATGGGTCGGCGTTGCGGAAGGGTGTTCGACAAGTGCTGGTGATCAGGGCCGAACTCGTGGAGGCGATGGTGGCGCATGCGCGCGCCGATCACCCCGACGAGGCCTGCGGCGTCATCGCGGGACCCGAGGGCTCGGATCGTCCGGAGCGCTTCATCGCCATGGTCAACGCCGAACGCTCGCCCACCTTCTACCGCTTCGACTCCGGCGAGCAGTTGAAGGTGTGGCGCGCGATGGACGCCGCCGACGAGACACCGGTGGTGATCTACCACTCGCACACCGCCACCGAGGCTTACCCGAGCCGGACCGACGTGTCCTACGCGTCCGAGCCGTTTGCGCATTACGTGCTGATCTCCACCCGCGATCCCGAGCGGCACGAACTGCGCAGCTACCGGATCGTCGACGGCGAGGTTACCGAGGAGCCGGTAAAAATCGTCGACGCGTACCAGAACTAGTCCGATGCCTGTTCGTGAAACCGAGGAGTACCCATGTCGGTAACCGTGTCCATTCCGACCATCATGCGCGGCCTCACCGGAGGTGAGAAGCGCGTGCAGGCGCAAGGCGGCACGCTGGCCGCGCTGATCGACAACCTCGAGGCCAACCACCCCGGACTGGCCGAGCGCCTGCTCAAGGACGGCAAGTTGAACCGCTACGTCAACATCTACGTCGATGACGAGGACGTGCGCTTCGCCGGCGGTCTGGCGGCCGAGGTGCCGGAGGATGCCAGCGTCACCATTCTGCCGGCCGTGGCCGGAGGCTGATCGATTCCGTGGCGCGTTACGAATCGCTGATCGCGACCCTCGGCAATACCCCACTGGTCGGCCTGCGCGCACTGTCCCCGCGGTGGGACGGCGAGAATCACGTGCGGCTGTGGGCCAAGCTGGAGGACCGCAACCCGACCGGCTCGATCAAGGATCGCCCGGCACTGCGCATGATCGAACAGGCAGAGGCCGACGGCCTGCTGCGACCGGGCTGCACCATCCTGGAACCGACCAGCGGCAACACCGGTATCTCGCTGGCGATGGCCGCCAAGCTCAAGGGCTACCAGCTGGTCTGTGTGATGCCGGAGAACACCTCGGTGGAGCGCCGCCAGCTGCTCACCATGTTCGGTGCGCGGATCATCGATTCCCCCGCGGCGGGCGGCTCGAATCAGGCTGTCGCGCAGGCCAAGCAGATCGCGGCGGAGAACCCGGACTGGGTGATGCTCTACCAGTACGGCAATCCCGCGAACGCGCTCGCGCATTACGAGACCACCGGCCCGGAGATCCTGGCCGATCTCCCCGAGATCACCCATTTCGTCGCCGGACTCGGTACCACGGGCACGCTGATGGGCACCGGCCGCTTTCTGCGCGAGAAGGTGCCCGGCATCGAGATCGTCGCCGCCGAGCCGCGCTACGGCGAGCTGGTCTACGGTCTGCGGAACATCGATGAGGGATTCATTCCCGAGTTGTACGACGAGACCGTGCTGACCACCCGTTTCTCGGTCGGACCCCACGACGCGGTCAAGCGCACCCGCGAACTCGTGCTGGAGGAAGGCATTTTCGCCGGAATCTCCACCGGCGCCATCCTGCACGCTGCGCTGGGCGTCGCCCGCAAGGCGGCGAAGGCGCAGGCCCGCGCGGACATCGCGTTCGTGGTCGCCGACGGCGGCTGGAAATACCTGTCGACCGGGGCCTACGACGGCACCCTCGAAGAGGCGGAAGAACGGCTCGACGGCCAGCTCTGGGCCTGATTTCCGGACGCGCCGGTACCCTCGTCAGAGGCGATGTCGCACGAGGAGGAGGTGGCGATGACCGGTGGTGCGGGACTCGGGCCTTCGTTCGATCCTGATCGGATCGCGTCGATTCGAGCGCGGTTGGGCAAGTCTGCGGAGGCGTCCACGACGCCTCCGGCGAAAACCACGGGTGGCCTCGCGGCGGTCAAACAACTCTGGCTGCGTGCCGGGGTCCTGATCATCGGATTCGTCGGGTTGCTCTACGGCATCGAGGGTGTCGACACCTTCACCGACCATCGGCTCGAGCACGCGGGCATCGAGCCGCGTCGAGCCGACGGACTATCCGGCATCCTGTTCGCCCCGGTGTTGCACGGTGGCTGGGACCACCTGATCGGCAACACGCTTCCGGTGCTGGTGCTCGGCTTCCTCGCGCTGCTGGCCGGCATCGGCCGCGGCTTGGCCGCGACCGCGATTATCTGGATCGTGGCGGGTGTCGGCACCTGGCTCACCGGGGCAACGGGCTCCGTGCACCTCGGCGCGTCGGTACTGGTGTTCGGGTGGCTGACCTTCCTCATCTCCCGGGGCTGGTTCGCTCGCAACCTCGGTCAGATCGTGCTCGGACTCGTCGTGCTGGCGCTCTACGGGTCGCTGCTGTGGGGAGTTCTGCCTGGACAACCCGGAATCTCTTGGCAGGGGCATCTTTTCGGTGCGGTGGGTGGACTGTTCGCCGGCTGGGTACTCTCTGGTGATGAACGTCGCCACCGCCGCGGGGATCGAGCCGGAGTCATTGTTCCGCCACGGTGAGGGTGCCGCCCTGCAGGAGATGTGGGGGACCCTTTCTTGAGCGAGAATTCAGCGTGGCAGCATGGGGGAATGCGCCTTACCGTCCTCGGGTGCTCGGGCAGCGTGTCCGGCCCGGACTCTCCAGCGTCGGGTTACCTGCTGACCGGACCGGATATGTCGCCGACGGTCATCGATTTCGGCCCGGGGGTGCTCGGCACGCTGCAGCGTTACGCCAATCCAGGTGAGGTCGACGTCTTCCTGACTCATTTGCACGCGGACCACTGCCTGGATCTGCCCGGCCTGCTGGTGTGGCGGCGCTACCACCCCACACCCCCGGAGGGGAAGGCGATCGTGCGCGGCCCGTCGGATACCTCACTGCGGATCGGCAACGCCTCCGCCGAGGTCGGCGGCGAATGCGACGACTGGTCCGACGTGATCGACATGCGTCCGTGGGCCGAGGGAGAGTCGGTCGAATTCGGGCCGGGTCACACCGTTACCGCGCGCCGGATGCTCCACCCGCCGGAGACCTATGGTCTGCGCATAGTGACCACGAGCGGGCGAACCTTCGTCTATACCGGCGACACCGCCCTGTGCCCGGAGGTCCACGAACTCGCCCAAGGCGCCGACATCCTGATGGCGGAGGCGTCCTGGACCCACGACCCCGCGAATCGGCCGCCGGGCATTCATCTTTCCGGCGTCGAGGCGGGTTTGATCGCGGCCGAAGCCGGGGCGAAGGAGCTGCTGCTCACCCACATTCCGCCCTGGACCTCCCGCGAAGACGTAATCGCCGAGGCAAAGGCGCAGTTCGCCGGACCGGTGCACGCGGTCGCACCGGGCGAGACATTCGATATCTGAGGTATTGCAGCGCCTGCGCCGTCGCGTGTTGGCGGCAGCTACCAACAAGCCGCGGACCTTCAGACGTAACGGTTGTCACCCAACGCAGCAACACAGGCCAGACTCGCACTTTCGAGCGCAGCGAGATCGAGCATTCCCCGTTCGCGGCCCGGCTCGCGTCCGAGTGGCCGCCGCGTCCGCGACGAAGTCGCCAGCGGCGGCCACTCGGACGCGAGCCACCAGGGGCTGCGAACACGCCGCGCCCGCGCGGCCGAGAACACAGCCCGCGAACACGCCGCGCGCAGGCGCGGCCAATCAAACACAGTAGGCTGTGGCCGTGTCGAGACGAGCCGATGGCAGGGCGGACGATGAACTCCGCGAGGTACGGATCACCCGTGGATTTACCACGCATCCAGCCGGTTCGGTGCTGGTGGAATTCGGCCAGACGCGGGTGATGTGCACCGCGAGCGTCACCGAGGGCGTGCCCCCGTGGCGTCGCGACTCCGGGCTGGGCTGGCTCACCGCCGAATACGCGATGTTGCCTGCCGCGACGCACACTCGCAGCGGCAGGGAGTCGGTGAAGGGCAAGGTCGGCGGACGGACCCAGGAAATCAGTCGGCTGGTCGGTCGCTCGCTGCGCGCGTGCATCGACCTGGCCGCCATCGGCGAGAACACCATCGCGATCGACTGCGACGTGCTGCAGGCCGACGGCGGAACCAGGACGGCCGCCATCACCGGTGCGTACGTCGCGCTGGCCGACGCGGTGACCTATCTCGGCGCGGCGGGCGGCTTGGCCGACCCGCAGCCGATTTCGTGCGCGATCGCCGCGGTGAGCGTCGGCGTCGTCGACGGCAGGGTGCGCTTGGACCTGCCGTACGAAGAGGATTCGCGTGCGGAGGTCGACATGAACGTGGTCGCCACAGATACCGGCACACTGGTCGAGGTCCAGGGCACGGGTGAGGGCGCCACGTTCCCGCGTTCCACACTGGACAAGCTGCTCGACGCCGCGCTCGCGGGTTGTGAACAGTTGTTCGTCCTGCAGAAGGAGGCGCTGGCGCTGCCGTACCCAGGTGTGCTTCCCGAGCCGTCCGAGCCGAAGAAGAAGTGATGACTCGCCTTCTGGTCGCCAGTCGCAACCGCAAGAAGCTGAACGAGCTGCGTCGGATCCTCGACGAGGCGGGCGTCGCGGGTATCGAGATCGTAGGGCTCGACGACGTTCCCCCCTACGATGAGGCGCCGGAGACCGGGGCGACATTCGAGGAGAACGCGCTCGCCAAGGCCCGGGACGGCGCCGTGGCCACCGGCCTGGCCTGTGTCGCGGACGATTCCGGCCTCGAGGTGGACGCGCTGAACGGTATGCCCGGTGTGCTGTCGGCGCGCTGGTCGGGTGGGCATGGTGACGATGCCGCGAACAACGCGCTGCTGCTCGCACAGCTCGCCGATGTCCCGGACGCGCGGCGTGGGGCGCGGTTCGTGTCGACCTGCGCGCTGGTGGTGCCGGGCGGCGGGGAAATCGTGGTCCGCGGCGAATGGCCGGGCTCGATCGGCCGGAAGCCGGTGGGCGACGGCGGTTTCGGCTACGACCCGCTGTTCGTCCCGGAGGGCGGCGCCGTCACCGCGGCCCAGCTGACGCCCGCCCAGAAAGACGCGGTGTCACATCGGGGGCGTGCGCTGATCCAGTTGCTGCCGAAGCTGGCCGCGCTGACCGCGAGCTGACGGGAGGCGTCAGATTCCGAAGTCCTGTTTGACCTTCTTCGCGTTGACATGCTCGACGAAGAACGACAGCAGTGGGATGGTGCCCGCGAGCAGGGTTCCGACGGTACGGAGCACGGGCCAGCGGACCTTGACCGCGAGATCGGCGGTGACCAGCAGGTAGACGAAGTACACCCAGCCGTGCACCACAGCGATCCAGCTGGGGGTGTGCACGTCGAAGCCGTATTTGGCGATCATTTCGCCGGTGAGCAGCAGCAACCAGAGACCGGTGATCCAGGCCAGCGCACGGTAGCGCAGCAGCGCCGAGGCGATCTTGGGGGTGTTCGCCGTCGGCGCGGGCGCCACGGTGGCCTCGGTGGAATTCTCGCTGGTGGTCAACCGGCGCTCCTCTCGGGTGTGTTCAGGCCCGCCGCGCGGACCTGGTCATCGATGTCGTGGGCGTGCAGCGCGGCGAGGTACCGGTTGTACTCGGCGAGCGCGGGGTCTTCGTCCCGAACGGCCTTCGGGCGCTCGGGCAGCAGACCCGCTGGAAGCTCCTTGGGTGCAGCGGGTCTCGCGGCAAGCCTCGCCTCGACGGGCTCGTGCTGCGCGGCGTCGGCGGGCTTGTCGTTCTGTTCGGCCTCGCGCTCGAGCCGGACGAATCGGAAGTAGGCGAAAACGGCAAACGCGGCGAACAGCGGCCACTGCAGCGCATACCCGAGATTCTGACCGGTGCCGCTGGCGGATTCGAACCGCTCCCACTGCCACCAGGCCAGCGCCAGGCAGCCCAGCGCGGCGACAATCACCAGCACGATGAGGGCCGGGCGATTGTGCGCCGAGCGGCGGGGTGAGGCGGACACGGCTTCCACGGTACCCGTGTCGGTTTTGCCAGCGCCTGGGGCGCTGGGTGTTCGCTGTGTTATCGGCCGCGCGGGCGCGGCGGGTTCGCGGCCCCCTTGTGGCTCGCGTCCGAGCGACCGCCGCTGGCGACTTCGTCGCGGACGCGTCGGCCGCTCGGACGCGAGCCGGGCCGCGAACGGGGAATGCTTGGTCTCGCTGCGCTCGAAAACGGGACCGGGGCCGATGTGGTCGCGCTGCGCGCTGATGACGACGCGGGCGGACCGGTGGCGATCAGAACTTGTAGCTGACCCCGGTCAGCCGCTCGGATTCGGCCCACAGCCGCTCCCACAGGTCCTTGTTCTTCGACAGCCGAGAGGACGGTGACGCGTCCACCGGGCCTCGGGTCTGGAACAGTCGGGACGGGCCCCAGTACACCTCGGGGTCGGCGTCGGGCATGGTCGCTGCGAAAAGTGTCGAGTGCGCGGCCTTCGCGGGCGAGTGTCCGATCAGGCGGATGAACGGCTTGGCGATCCAGTCGATCGGCGTCTCGGTGTGGGCGAACAGGTCGGTGGCCGAGACACCGGGGTGCACGCTGTAGGAGCGCTTCGGCGAGGCGGCTTCGGCCAGTCTGCGCTGGAGTTCCCGCGCGAACATGAGGTTGCACAGCTTGGACTGCGCGTACGCGAGATTGCGCTGATAGCGACGGTGCTCGTAGTCGAGGTCGTCGATCCGGAGTTTGGGGGTCTGCTTGTGCGCGATGCTGGCCAGCGTCACCACCCGGTCGGTGATCCGGTCCAGCAGTAGTCCGGTCAGCGCGAAGTGGCCGAGATGGTTGACGCCCCACTGGGTCTCGAAGCCGTCCTCGGTCCGCGAGAACGGGACGTTCATCAGGCCGGCATTGTTGATCAGTACGTCGAATTCGGCACTGTCCTCGGCGAATTCGCGGACCGAGGCCAGGTCGGCCAGGTCCAGTTCGGCTACCCGCACGTCGCCCTCGATGCCGTCGGCGACCTTCTTCGCCTTATCCGCGTTGCGGCAGGCCATGACGACGGTAGCGCCTTTGGCCGCGAGGACTCCGGTGGTGACGGCGCCCAGTCCGCCGTTCGCGCCGGTGATCACATAGGTGCGTCCGGTCTGGTCCGGGATTTCAGTGGGTCTCCACGCCATGAGGATAACCTTACTATTGAGTAAGTTCTGAGGGAAGCCGCGCCGGCAGCCTCGCGTCGATTGTCACGTACGGAAATATCCTTGTCGCCGCACGGAATTCGATGACATGGACACCGCGCTCTGCCGGCGTCTGCTCCTGGAAGGTGGCCGCTGCGCGCCGGGTGTCCACGGTTTCACCCCCACCGGACAGGTGGCGGGATCCGGCGTCATCGATCCCACGTCGATGATCGTGGCGCCCTGCGCCCCGGGCTGACCTGCGAAGCGGTCTTTCGTCGCTACGGCAAGGGGTGCGAGCAACTTCGGTGTGTGCCTGCGGGAGGTGACCACGCGAGAACCTCTTCGTTCCACGGCGACATATGTGATCCCGTTTGGTTTCAGACTGTGTCGATTATGCCCGGTTATGACTCGGATCACAACTACCGCCCGTCCAGGGCGTTCGCTCGCCAGTCGCCCGCACCATAGGCCGCGGGTCGCGGTTTCGCTACGGTGAGAAGTGTGACGGCGATAGGGGGCAGGCAATACGGCGGGCGCGCCGTCGTGGAGCGCAAGGCCGAGCGGCGCCAGCGGTTTCTCGAGGCGGCGACCCGGATCTTCGCCGAGCGCGGCTACGCGAACTGCTCGCTGGCCGACGTGTGCGCCGCCGCGGGCCTGTCGAAGCGGCAGTTCTACGAGGAGTTCCAGACCAGGGAGGATGTGCTGGTCGCGGCCTACGACCGGATCCAGGACGAGGCCGCCGCCGCGGTGCTGGCGAGGATGGGTGAGCTCGACCCCCGATTCGACCTCACCGGCGCGATGACCGCCGTAGTCACCGCGTATCTCGAATCGATCGGCTCCGACCCGTATCGAGCCAAGGTCGCCTTCATCGAAGTGGTCGGAGTGAGCGACCGGATGGAGCGGCACCGCCGCGAGCGGCGGCACGCCTGGGCGTCGGTGCTCGAGTCCGCCGTTGTTCCGGTCGTCGCGCCCGGCGCACGGGTACGTGGTGGTCCCGGTTGGGCCGCAAGCGCGCTCATCGGTGCGATCAATGGGCTCGCACACGAGTGGGTCCTCGCCGATCCGCGCCCGACGGTCGCCGAGTTGGTGGACCTGCTGGTCCCGATCGCGCTGTCGCTGATCGAGGGGTCGGGGGTGGCTCCGTCGCCACGCACGGCGTAATCGGCCGCGCCTGCGGTTGCTCGAGCGGGTGCACAAGCTCTCGGCTAGGTGATCGAGTCGATCTATGACCAGGTCGGCGCCGAGGGGTACGTGGTGTGGAGGGGCACGGTGCGGCTCACCGGCTCGGGCACGGTTGACCTCGACCGGATCCGAGCCGCCTGGCGAGGCCGGCTCGACAGCAGGTTGGACGACTGGGGCTGTCGCCAACCCGGCCGATCGCGCCGCTGGACCAAGTGCTCACAACATCGCGACGGCTGCTCTAGAAGGAGGCGCGAGCGGTGTGGCCATCCGAAGCTTGCGGCCGATTACTCGTTGACGTATATTCGTATACGAGTAATCGGGAGGTGCCGTGGCCGAGAAGCGCAAAGTGAACAACTTGCTCGCACTCGCGGTGCTCTCCGCGATCGTCGAGCGGCCGATGCACCGGTACGAGATCGCGCAGACCCTGCGGGACCGGGGCAAAGAGCGAGACATGGACATCAAGTGGGGCTCGCTCTACACCGTCGTACAGAACATGGAGAAGGTCGGTTTCCTGGAAGTCGTCGGCAGCGAGCGCGACGGTGCGCGACCGGAGCGGGTGATCTATCGGATCACCGACATGGGTCGCGCCGAGATGGCCGACTGGACCAGGGAATTGCTCGCAACCCCCGAGCCGGAACACCACCGGTTCGTCGCGGGCCTGTCCATCCTCGCGGTACTGCCGCCTGCGGAGGTGATCGAGCTATTGGGCCGGCGTCTCGATGCGCTGGGGCGCAACATCGAGGCTGTGCGCCGCGAACTCGACGAGCTCGCCGCCGCCGAGCTGCCGCGACTGTTCGTCGTCGAGTCCGAATTCGGGCTCGCGATGCTGGAAGCCGAAGCGGCATGGACGCGTTCCCTGCGCGACGAGCTGACCAAGGGCACCTTCCCCGGACTGACGCAGTGGCGGGACTGGCACGAGCGTGGCATGGACCCGTCGGAAGTCGTCGAGCTGGTGGAGAGGGGGACGACCGAGAACTAGCCGAAACCGGGCCCGGCAGGGTGCGGCAACACCGCCGCCGGGCCCGATCGAACAGTCTCGAACCGCGCCCGCGAACGCGCACCCGGCTACAAGGCTGGCAACCACAGGATAACCAGGTGGATGACGCGCGGGTCGGTTCGGGGAACCACAACCCGTATCGCACAGATCCTGGAGACACCCATGTCCACAACACGTACCGCCCTCGTGATCGGCGGCGGCATCGCCGGACCCGTCGTCGCGACGGCCCTGCGCAAGGCGGGCATCGAAGCCCGCGTCTACGAGGCCTATCCCGGCCCGTCCTATGGCATCGGCAGTGGGCTCGCGCTGGCGCCGAACGGCGTCGCCGCCCTCGACCTCATCGGCGCGGGCGATCCCGTGCGCGACATCGCGCTGCCCGTCACGGGGATGAACATGTCCGTCGGCGGCAAGCTCCTGCAGGTGCCCGGCCTGCCGGATGTCCCGCCCCTGCAGGTGGTCGACCGCAGCGAACTGCACAGGGCATTGCACCAGCACGCGGTCACCGCCGGCGTCCTCTTCGAGTACAACAAGCGTCTGGTCGACGTGCGCGAGGACGAATCGGGCATCACCGCCCGGTTCGCCGACGGCAGCACGTCCACCGCGGACGTGCTCATCGGTGCCGACGGCATCCGCTCGACAGTGCGCGACCTGATCGACCCGAACGCGCCCGGTCCCGACTACCTCGGCATGCTCGGCTTCGGCGCGATCACCGAGTGTGACGTCGACGTCCCGCCCGACACCATGACTTTCGCATTCGGCAAGCGGGCGTACTACCTCTACTGGCGAACCACAGACGGAAGGGTGATGTGGGGAGCCAACCTGCCGCACAAGGAGTACCTGTCGCTCACCGCGGCACGGGCCATCCCGAAAACACACTGGCTCGAGGTCCTGCGCGAGACCTACCGCGACGACGATCCCGGCGGCGAACTGGCCCGGCGCACCACCGAGGACCAGCTCGAAGTGACCGGTGCGCTGCACATCATGCCGCCGGTGCCGCACTGGTACCGCGGGCGGATGGTGCTGGTCGGCGACGCGGTGCACGCGCCGTCCAACAGCTCCGGACAGGGCGCCTCGCTGGCTATCGAGAGCGCCGTACAGCTGGCCCGGTGCCTGCGTGATCTGCCGACACCCGCCGAGGCGTTCGCTGTCTACGAGCGGCTGCGGCGCAGCCGGGTGGAGGGGGTCGCGGCACGCGCGGCGAAGATCAACCACAGCAAGACGCCGGGGCCGGTGGCGCGCAAGGCGATGCAGCTGCTGATGCCGCTCATGGTCAAGACACTGATGAACCCGGAGAAGACCATGGGGCCCGAGCAGCGCTATCGGATCGACTGGGACGCGCCTGCCGACGACGAACTCGTGACGAGCTCCGTCTAGGCGAGTGGTCCTGCCGGTCCCTCGGACCGGCAGGACTTGTCCGACCCGGATCGCAGTGCGGCGCGCTCGCGCAGGAGCCGCGCGGTCTCCTCGTCCGCGGGCAGAAACGCTTCCAACTGCAGCTCGGCAAGCGTGATGTCGACGGCGGTGGCGAACGAGGTGATGGTGGTGATCAAGCGCAGCTCGCCCTCGTCGCCGCGCAGGCGCAGCGGCACCGCGAAGCCGAGATGGTCCTGGCCCGGACCTGTCGGTGGCAGATAGCCTTCCAGCTCGGCGATCAGCTCGTCCAAGGCGGGGTCGGGGCTGCGTGCGACTCTGCTCCGTAGCGCCTCGGTGACGTGCCTGCCCCATTCCGGCAGGTTGAGCACCCTGGCCGCCAAGCCACGGGGGTGCAGCGCGAGCCGCAGCACATTGACCGGGGGTTCGAGCAGCCACGGTGCGGCGCCCTCGGTGAGCACGTCGAATGCGGCGTTGGCGGCGAGCAGGATGCCGTAGGGCCGGGCGATCAACGCCGGGTACGGCAGGTGGCCGTCCAGGATGGCCATCAGCGCCTCCAGTACCGGCGCCAATTCCGCAGTGTCCAAGTCGGATTCGGGAAAGACCGGAGCGTAGCCAGCGGCGAGCAGCAGCCCGTTGCGCTCGCGAAGGGACAAGTCCAGCGACTCGGCGAGCCGCACCACCATGGTGCGTCCCGGCCGCGACCGCCCCTGCTCCAGAAAGCTCAGGTGCCGCTGCGTCGTGTCGGCGCGGATCGCGAGGTCGAGCTGGCTGACCCGCCGCAGGGTCCGCCAGTGTTTGAGCTGCCGAGCGAACCCGGACTCGATCGCCGTCGTCATCTCAGCAGTATCGATGCCGCGGGGTTGCTCCGCCATTCCCCGCGGGGAATCGCACGCGACAGGGGGACCGGCGAAACTCTGTCGCATGAGCAACCAACTCGATGAGCAGCAGCTGACAGACTTCACCGACCGGTATATCGCGATGTGGAATGAGCCCGACGCCGTAATCCGGCACAAGCAGGTCCGGGAGTTGTGGGCGGTGGACGGCGCGCAGGTGCTGGTGGATCCGCCGCAGGCAATGCGAGAGGCGCTCGCCGCGCTGTCCTTCCCGATCCCGACCGTGGAGATCCGCGGCTACGAAGCATCGGACCGTCGGGTCGACCGCGCCTACGAAATGTTCGTCGCCCCTGGCGAGCACGTATTCGTGCTGGGCGGGCGGGCGGTCCGCCTGTCGGCCGACCTGATCGGCTTCACCTGGCGGATGGTGACCAGGGACGGCGCGGCGGTTGCCGGCGGCGGATACGACGTCGTCGCACTCGACGATGAGGGCCGGATCCGGTGGGACCACCAGTACATCGGGGTCGCGTGATGAGCGCGGTTGCCTACCACCTGGACCCGTCGCGCGGCCCGGCCGGTCTGACCATCGCACCGCAGCCGACGCCGGAGCCGGGTTCGCACCAGGTCGTGGTTCGCGTGCTGGCCGCGTCGCTGAACCGGCGCGACCTGATGCTGCTGGACGGTACCTATCCGCTTCCGGCCACACCTGGGATCGTGCCGCTCTCCGATGGCGTCGGCGAAGTGATCGCGGTGGGCGACAAGGTGACCCGCGCCGCGGTGGGCGACCGGGTAACCGCGACGTATTTCGTCCGGTGGATCGATGGTCCGCAACGGCAGTCGCATGTCCTCGAGCAGTACGGCGCCACGTATCACGGCATGCTCGCCACGTACGCGGTACTGGAAGAGGATTCGGTGGTGCACGTCCCCGGGCATCTCACCGATATCGAAGCGGCCACACTGACCTGTGCGGGCGTGGTTGCCTGGGCGGCGCTCACCGCACCGCTTCCGGTCCTGCCGGGCGAGCGTGTCCTGATCGTCGGTAGCGGAGCGGTCGCGCTGTTCGGCGCGCAGCACGCCGAAATGCTCGGGGCCGAGGTTATTTCGATTACCTCCGATGCGGACAAGGCCGAGCGGCTGCGCAAGCTCGGCGTCGACGAGGTGATCGATCGGAGCCGGACGCCGGACTGGGAGCGGGCCGTGTTGGACCGCACCGGCGGCGACGGTGTGGAACATGTCCTGGATGCGGTGGGGTTGCCGACGCTGGCGCGATCGGTGCGGTCTGGTGCGTACAACGCACGGATCACCATGGTCGGCGCAATGCCCGCCGAGGCTGCGCCCACCGGCAACCCATTCGGGACGTCCTATCTGTCCATTCGTCGGATCGCGGTAGGCAGCAGAGCCGATTTCGAGGCAATGAACCGAGCGATCAACGAGCACCGGATGCGTCCGGTGATCGATCGGGTCTTTCCCTTCGATCAGGCGGAGGCGGCCTACCACCACCTGCGCACCGGTGATCCATTCGGCAAGGTGGTCATCGAGTTGCCGTAGCTCAGGGGCAGGTGCTCAGTTTCTGGATCATGACGTCTTTTTCGGGCTGGGTGACCCAGAGCCGATAGGCCGCTTTCACCTGGATTTGCCTGGTCAGGTAGGCGCAGTGGTAGCCCTTGTTCGGTGGAAGCCAGGACGCTGCGTCGGAATCGCTCTTGGACTGGTTGGTCGGTCCGTCAACCGCCTGCAGGTTCAGTGGGTCGTTGGCCAGATCTCGGCGGCGTTCGGCGGAAAGCTGTTGTGCGCCTTTCTGCCAGGCGTCCGACAGCGCGATGACGTGATCGATCTGCACCTCGTCGGAGGTCTTGGTGCCACGCACGAAGTGGATGGTCTTTCCGGTGTAGAGGTCGTTCAGCGTGCCCGTCGCGACGACGCATTTGCCCGACTTGAACGTCACGTCGGTGAGGTCGCGCTGCAGGATGTCATTGCGGGTGTCGCAGCCGTTGTCGCCACCGGGCACGGAGACGTCGTCGGACCAGGCCGGGCCGAATTCATCACGGCTGTAACCGGTTTTGGCCGCGCGGCCCGCGACACGCAGGGAATCGAGTAGGGCGAGCGCGTCGCGGCTGGGCATGGGTGCCGGCGTGTCGCTGCACACGCGGCCGGAGCCGCACGCGACTTTCGCGGTCGAGTCGCCGCAGCCGACGGAAAAGCATGCCAGTCCGACGAATGCCGCGACCACGAGGCCGATCCGAGCCGGCCGCCGTGCTGTGAACTTCATCGAACTTCCTCACGCCAACGCACTTCAACTGTAACCGGCGTCAAGGTATCCGGTGATCGCGACGAAATAACCGAACGGCGCGTATGAGATTCGGCACAGCTGGACGGTATTCGTCGGTTTGCCAAGGTGACTGGACAGGCCGACAGGAATGTGGGCCCGCCCTCGAGTCGCCGTGCCGGCGCCGACTCGAGGGCGGCTACTCACGAGGGAGACTGGTGGTGCGGCTGTGCGGACGGGTGTCCAGTCCGAGGACCGCACTCTACGACACCACGGGGCTGATGAGGGAGGTCCCGAGGTGTCGAGCCGCACCGACTCCGAGCTCGCTCGTGATGATCAGGGGTGAATCGGAATCCGGTCCGCGTCGGCTGCCTCGGCCATCCGTAACCGGTTGCTCACCAGTCGCTGCCGCACCGCTGTTCTCCGTCCCGACTACGCTTTGTTCTACGTATCAAGACAGTAGATAGCGACCGGTGGCCTTGGCAAGTTCGTGCCGCTGTACCCGAAAGTTTCTCAGCTGATCTTCAGTATCCGCAAGTCATCTACTGCACTCCTGCGGATTTCTCCGGCCACACCGCACTGTGACAAGCGTCACCTGAAAACCGGTCACACCTGCCGTGATCGTGTGTCGAAAACAGGCATAGGGAGCAAGCCGATATTTGGAGGACAACCTTATGCCTACCGTCGACATTCTCGACTCGTTCATCAGCTACCGCGACACCGGCGAGGGGACGGTGCCGGTGGTGTTCCTGCATGGCAACCCGACGTCGTCACACCTGTGGCGCAACGTGCTACCGCACGTCGCGGACCGGACCAGGGTGCTGGCACCCGACCTGATCGGGATGGGGGAGTCGGGCAAGCCCGATATCGGCTACCGCTTCACCGATCACGCCGCATACCTGGATGCCTGGTTCGACGCGCTCGGGCTGGACCAGGTGGTCCTGGTCGGTCACGACTGGGGCGGAGCGCTCGGTATGGACTGGGCCGCACGGCATCCCGGCCGGGTTCGCGGCATCGCGCTGATCGAGACCTTCCTGCGGCCGATGCGCTGGGACGAACTGCCCGGGCTCGGCGCCGAGCTGTTCCGTAGGTTCCGCTCGGACGAGGGCGAACGAATGGTGTTGGAGGAGAACACCTTCATCGAGTTCAACCTTCCGAATGGAGTGGCCGCCCTCTCCGCCGAGGACCACGACGTGTACCGGGCGCCGTATCCGACCCCGGCCTCGCGCAAGCCGCTGCTGGTGTGGCCCAGGGAGTTCCCGCTCGACGGCGAACCCGCCGACGTCGTCGCCATCGTGCGGAACTACGGCACCTGGGCAGCCGCGACGCCCGAGGTACCCAAACTGGTGATGGCGCTGGAGAACGGGGTCGGGCTCGGGTCGCCGGAGGCGGTCGAATGGGCCGCGACCACATTCGCGAGCGCCGAGGTCGCGCCGATCGGCCCGGCCGGGCACCACGCGCCGGAAGACCGGCCGGAGGAGATCGGCCGGGCGGTCGCGGACTGGCTGGACAGGCACGTTGTGCTCGGTGCGCTCGCCGCACGGCCCTGACCCACCTGATCAGCGCTTCTTGCGCGTTCTGCGGGCAGCCCGAATGATGGCCGAATGGGCACGGAGCACGACCTGGTCGCGGACGAAGAGAAGGCCATTGTCGCCCGTGCGGTCGCGGGCGACCGGGAGGCTGTCGCGCAGGTGGTGCGGCTGCTGCAGGACCCGCTCTACCGGCTGGCCCTGCGCATGGTCTGGCGACCCCCGGAAGCCGAGGACGCGACGCAGGAGATCCTGCTGCGTGTCCTCGGCCACCTGCACACCTGGCGGGCCGAGGCGAAGCTGCTCACCTGGGCCTACCGGATCGGCGTCAACTACCTGCTGAACCTGAAGCGGCAGACCGCGCAGGAGGCCGCGCAGCTCAGCCTCGACTCCTATCGGGAAGGGTTGGCCGACGGGTTGGCGGACGCCGACTACCGCGGGCCGGAGGCGGCGCTGCTGACCGCCGAAGTGCGGCTCAACTGCAGCCAGGCCATGCTGCAATGTCTGGTTCGCGACGAGCGGATCGCCTTCGTGCTCGGCGAGGTGTTCGAGCTGAGCTCCGTCGATTCCGCGTGGATTCTCGATATCACACCTGTCGCCTACCGAAAGCGGTTGGAGCGGGCCAAGAAACGGCTCGGCAACTTCTTGAACGCGACCTGTGGTCTCATCGACCCGACGGCGTTCTGCCGCTGTTCGCGCCGGGTGGACAAGGCGCTGGCCCTCGGTCGCGTCGACCCGCGCGGGCCGGTTTTCGCCAGGCACGCGGTAAGCCAGGGCGGGCGCACCGCAGTGGTTGCCGAGCAGCAGATGATCCGGCTGCACGACGCGGCGTCGGTGCTACGCGCGCACCCGGATTACGCGGCGCCGCAAGCGAAGTTGGATGCGATCGCCGGGTTGCTCGACTCGGGCCGGTTCCCGCTGCTGGACTAGAAGTCGCAGCCCGGTGCGGTGAGTGCCGGCACAGGAGACCGAATCGCCAGCGTGGTGCCGACGACAACCGCCGATACGTCCATCTCCGCGAGTCGGATCCGCTCCCGAAGGGTGAGCGGAAATGCGACGACAATCGCGGCATCGACCTTGCGCCGCAGCGCTGTAATGACTCTATAGAGGCAAACGTTCACGTGCCATTTCGAGGAGATTCGATGTCGCAGTCCGTGCAGTCGGCCGCACACCCCCCTACGGCCCGAGAGACGGAACCGTGGTGGAAGACGGCCGTCGTCTACCAGGTCTACATCCGCAGCTTCGCCGACGGGAACGGCGACGGCATCGGCGATCTGACCGGATTGCGATCGAAGCTCTCGTATCTGGGCCAGCTCGGCGTCGATGCCGTGTGGATCAACCCGTGGTACCCGTCGCCGATGGCCGACGCCGGCTATGACGTCGCCGACTTCCGGAACATCGAACCGTCGTACGGCACCCTCGAGCAGGGCGAGACCTTCATCGTCGAGGCCCACGAGCTGGGCATCCGCGTGATTCTCGACATCGTTCCCAACCACACCTCCAGCGACCACCGCTGGTTCCAGGCCGCGTTGCGCGACGAGCCGGGCGCCCGCGACCGGTACATCTTCCGTCCGGGGCGCGGGCCGCGCGGCGACCAGCCGCCCAACGACTGGCAGAGCGCGTTCGGCGGTCCCGCGTGGAGCCGTCTCGATACCGGTGAGTGGTATCTCCACCTCTTCGCACCCGCCCAGCCCGACCTGAACTGGGAGCATCCCGAGGTGCGAGCCGAGTTCGAGGACATCCTGCGCTTCTGGTTCGACAAGGGCGTCGACGGCTTCCGGATCGATGTCGCGCACGGCCTCACCAAGGACCCCGCGCTGCCCGATGCCGGTGAGCGCCTGCCCGGTTCGCAACACACCGACCCGCACCCGGCATGGGATCAGGACGCCGTGCACGAGGTGTACCGCGGGTGGCGCGCGGTTGCGAACGAGTACACCGACCGCGTCTTCGTGGCCGAGGCCTGGGTGCCGAGCAACGACCGTCTGGCTCGTTACCTGCGTCCGGACGAGCTGCACACCGCGTTCCAGTTCGACTTCCTCCGTGCCCCTTGGCGTGCAGAGAGCATCCGCGCCGTGATCGACGACGCCCTCTCGCAGGCCCGGACGGTGGGTGCGCCCGCGACGTGGGTGCTCTCCAACCACGACGTCCCCCGCACCGTCACCCGCTACTCTCGCTCGCAGCCCCACCACCTGGTCGAAACCGACTGGGAGCGAGGCCGTTGGGCCAGCGAGCAGCCCGACCTCGCGCTGGGGCGTCGCCGTGCCCGCGCGGCCGTGCTGCTGCAGGTGGCGTTGCCGGGCACGGCGTACATATACCAGGGTGAAGAGCTCGGGCTCGAAGAGGTCGAAGATCTCCCCGGTGAGGTGCGTCAGGATCCGACGTGGTTCCAAACCGGCTTCACCGACGTCGGCCGGGACGGTTGCCGTGTGCCGATCCCGTGGTCGGACGACGAAGCCCCGTACGGCTTCTCGCCGCTCGACGCGGAGGAGGACCCCTGGCTGCCGCAGCCCGGGCACTGGGCACCACACACCGTGCAGGCCCAGGATGGCGACCCGGGGTCGTTCCTCACCCTGTACCGCCAGGTCCTCGCGCTCCGTCCGCAACTGTGGACCACGCACGAGCCGGTGCGGTGGCTCGACACCCCTCGTGACGTGCTGGCGTTCGCCCGCGGCGGCGTTCAGTGCTGGGTGAACGCCGGAGCCACCGACACCGAACTGCCCGCGGGCATGCAGGTGATCCTGGCATCGGGGCCGGGCGTCACCGGCGGTGTGCTCCCGGCCGACACCTCGGTATGGCTGACGGAACCGGAGCGTGACAGATGAGGCGTGGCGCGATCGCAGTGCTTGCCGCCGGAATCATGCTGGCCCTGACGTCCTGTGCGGACCAGGGAATCAGGGCTGCCGCGCGAGCCGAACACGGCAACCTCGACGGACGCGGACCCATCACCTATGTGCAGGGCAAGGACAACTCGAATGTCATCCGGCCCCTCATCGACGAATGGAACGCGACGCACCCCGGCGAGCAGGTGATGTTCAAAGAACAGTCCAACAAGCCGGACCAGCAGCACGAAGACCTGGTGCAGCACTTCCAGTCCCGCGACTCCGGGTACGACGTCACCGCCGTCGACGTCGTCTGGACGGCCGAGTTCGCGGCCCGCGGATGGCTGCAGCCACTCGAGGGCCCGATGTGGATCGACACCGCCGAGTTGCTGGAGCCCATCGTGACGGGTGCCAGCTACGGCGACGTCTTGTACGCGGCCCCGCAGGTCAGCGACGGCGCGCTGCTCTACTACCGCACCGATCTCGTGGACCACCCGCCCGCCACCTGGAACGAGCTGATCGCGCGGTGTGGTGCCGCGCGGGACACCGGAATCGGCTGTTACGCCGGTCAGTACGCCAAGTACGAGGGGCTCACCGTGAATGCGGCCGAAGCCATCACTACGGCGGGCGGTTCGATCATCGGTGCGGACGGGGTGACACCGACCATCGACAGCCCCGAGGCCAAGGCCGGACTACAGTCGCTCGTCGACGCCTACCGGAACGGCGACATCCCACGCGAGGCAGTCACGTTCCAGGAGGAGCAGGCGCGCCAGGCCTTCCAGAGCGGCAGCCTGATGTTCATGCGTAATTGGCCGTACGCGTACAGCCTGATGAACGGTCAGGGCAGTTCCGCGGTGGCAGGCAAGTTCGCCGTCGCCCCGCTGCCCGGGAAGATCGGGACCGGCAGCTCCAGCCTCGGCGGCCACAACGTCGCGATCAACGTGTACTCCGGGCACAAGGCCACCGCCCATGACTTCCTGGCCTTCATGATGAACAAGAAGACCCAGGAATTCTTTCTGTCGCGGGGCTCCCTCGCACCGGTACGCGCCGACGTCTACGACGACCCGAAGCTGATTGCGCAGTACCCGTATCTCCCCACGTTGAAGACGTCGATCGAGAACGCGGTCTCACGCCCGATTACCCCCTTCTACCCGGCGGTGACGCGGGCGGTTCAAAACAATGCGTATGCCGCGATCAGGGGCGAGAAGACGGTGGACCAGGCCGTCGCCGACATTCGATCCGCCATCTCGGCGGCCGGGTCCTAGAGGAGATGTGCGATGAGTCTTCAAGATCTACCCGTTGAGAAACCGGCCGAGACCGTGCTCCACCCGGATGATCTCCCGACCGGCGAACCGCCATCGGTACACCGCAAGGGGCAGAGCAAGGTGGCGATCCTCCTAATCCTGCCGACGATGATCCTGCTCGGCGTCGTCATTGTCTACCCGGTGGTCAGCGCCATGGTGCTGTCGCTGTTCAAGGACCCGGCGATCGACCCGGCTACCGGCAAGTTCGTCGACCAGGGCTTCGCAGGCCTGTCCAACTACAGCCACTGGCTGCTGCAGCGGTGCACCGACTCCACCGGCACCGCGGTCCCGTGCCCCAGCGGCACCCTCGGCTCGTTGTTCTGGCAGTCGATGTGGGTCACCGTGTTCTTCACCGTCGTCACCGTCGCCGTCGAGGTCGTGCTGGGACTGTGGTTCGCCACGATCATGAACCGCGCGTTCCGCGGCCGGGCGCTGCTGCGTACCAGCATCCTCGTGGCCTGGGCGATCCCGACAGCTGTGAGCGCGAAGCTGTGGTCCTTCGTCTTCGCCTATGACGGCATCGCCAACAAGATCCTCGGCACCGAGATCCTGTGGACCGGCGACACGTGGCCGGCACGGTTCGCTGTCGTCGTCGCCGACGCCTGGAAGACCACCCCGTTCGTGGCCCTCCTCATTCTGGCCGGACTGCAGACGGTCCCCGCCGAGGTGTACGAGGCAGCGCGGGTGGACGGTGCCGGTGCGTGGCAGCGGTTCCGGCTGATCACACTTCCACTGATCAGACCGGCGATCTTCGTCGCGGTCCTCTTCCGCGTGCTCGACGTGCTGCGGATCTATGACCTGCCGGCCATCCTCACCGACGGTGGCGGCGGCGACGGCACCGCGACAACGACCCTCTCGATCCTCGTCATCGACCAGATGCGGCAGGGATTCGACAACGCCTCCGCCCTGTCGACGATCACGTTCCTGTTCATCTTCGCCGTCGCCTACGCGTTCGTGAAGGTGATGGGCGTCAACGTCGTAGAGACCCAAGAGAAGCAGCGAAAGGCCTGACATCATGTCCACAGCAGTTGTCACCCGAGGCAGGTCGGGGCTTTCGCCGGCGCGACGCCGCCTCGGCACGCGATTCGCCTCGGCTCACACCTCCTTCGGGCTCGCCGTCATCGTCGTCTGGGGCCTTGGCCCGGTCTACTGGATGGTGGTCGCCGCCTTCCGGCACTCCGACTACACCTTCGACACCACCCCGTGGCCCACCCACGTCACCGTGGAGAACTTTGCGAGCGTGTTCTCCACCGACACCGGTAACCACTTCGCCCGGGCGCTGATCAACAGCACCATCATCGGCGCGGTCACCACCACGATCGGTCTCGTGTTCGGGATCTTCACCGCCTACGCGCTTGCCCGGCTGAACTTCCGCGGCAAGAACCTTGTCCTCGGCATTGTGCTTGCGGCCTCGATGTTCCCCGGCGTCGCGCTCTTGACACCACTGTTCCAGCTGTTCACCACGATCGGGTGGTTCGGCACGTACCAGGCGCTGGTTGTCCCGAACATCTCCTTCGTGCTGCCTCTCACCATCTACACGCTCACGGCGTTCTTCAAGGAACTGCCGTGGGAGCTCGAGGATTCGGCCCGGATCGACGGAGCCACTCGGGCACAGGCCTTCCGGATGGTGTTGCTGCCCTTGGCCGCGCCGGGCCTGTTCACGACGGCGATCCTGGCGTTCATCGCGTCCTGGAACGAGTACCTGATCTCCAGTCAGCTGTCGAACGACGTGACCCAACCGGCCACCGTGGCGATCGCCCAGTTCGCGGGTAGCAAACCACATGAGGATCCGTTCACGTCCGTGATGGCCGCGGGCACCGTCGTCACCATCCCGCTCGTGATCATCGTGATCCTGCTCCAGCGCCGCATCGTGTCCGGCCTCACGGCCGGCGGGGTGAAGGGCTGATGAATCACCTGCGTCCGCTGACACGACGTCGAAGGGAAGCGGCCAACCGGTTCGCCGAGAGACCGCAGAGTTTCCGCGGGTTGGAAAGTCATGCCGTGGCCCGCGACATCTACGCCGTCGCGCGGCGCACCGGCGCTGACCGACCGGGTCAGCCGGGCGTTCGGTCGGTGGAATCTGGGCGCACCGGTTTGCTGGCCGCATGCGCAGGGAGTGCGGCCGCGAGTCGGGCGATATCGGCAGGACCGACGCGACAGCATCCGCCGACGATGCGCGCTCCCCGCGAGACCCATTGGGTAGCAAGCGCTGCGGAGAATTGCGCGGAGCCGATCCACGCGCGCTGGTCGGCGTCCCATCCTTCGCCGCTGTTCGGGTAGACGATCACCGGTATGCCGGTGTCCGCCGCGAGTTCGATCGCGGCGCCGACATCGGCGGGCGCGCAGCAATTCACGCCGACCGCGGCGACCGCAGCGGACTCCGAGGCGACGGCGAAGGCGTCGGCGAGCGGTTGCCCGGCACGGGTGCGCGAGCCCGTGATGGTGTAGCTGAGCCACGCGGGCACGCCGGCTTCGGCGACCAGATCCACCAACGCCTCGGCTTCGTCGACGTCGGGAATGGTCTCCAACGCCAGCAGATCGGCGCCCGCATCCGCGAGGATCTCCAGCCTCGGACGATGCCATGCTCGCAGTGCGGCGACGCTGAGTCCGTAGCGCCCACGGTATTCCGAGCCGTCCGCACGTGCGGCACCGTACGGGCCGACCGAGGCCGCCACCCACCGGCGCTGCCCGTCATCGCAGGCGTCCCGCGCCGCGCGGGCCAATGCCACGCTGCGGCGCAGCAGCCGAACCGCCTCCGCCCGGGTCGAGCCGCGCGCGGCGAACCCCTCGAACGACGCCTGATAGCTCGCGGTGGTCGCGATATCCGCGCCGGCGCGGAAGTACGCCGCGTGTACGGCCTCGATCGCGTCGGGCGCGTCCCTCAGCAGCCGGGCCGACCACAGCGCGTCGGACAGGTCGTGGCCGCGCGCCTCCAACTCGGTGGCCAATCCGCCGTCCGAGATCAGTACCCCCGCTGCGGGGTCGAACACCACAACACCACTGTAGGACGCGGGTTACTCGTCGTCGGTGGGTTGGGCCGTCGGGGGAACGCCGGTGTCGAGGAAGCAGATCAGCCGTTCGATGCGGGCCGTGTGATCGACGCAGCGCTCCAGGTGGTGACCGAGCAATGCGATGTCGATCGCCGCGTCGGTCGGTGGCTGAGAGGCCGGGTCGGCCAGCGCCGAATGCAGTTGCCGGTGCGGCGTTTCCATCGATCGAGTGCCCGGTTCGTCCTCGGATACCGGGTGGTGGCCCGCGACCGCCTGACCGGCCAGCGCGGTGCGCTCGGCCGCGAGCTGTCCCATCGCGGCGAGGATGTCCAGAATGGGCTGCTGTGCCACGTGTCCGGGGTGACTCTTGTACACCTGGTCGGCGACGCGGCTGGCCAGCCGGCCGATCTCGGACAGCTCACCGGCGATCTGGATGGCGGTCACCACATGTCGTAGGTCGCGGGCAACCGGCGCCTGTAGCGCGAGCAGTACCACAGTCCGCGCCTCGCAGGCCCCGTACATCTTCTGTAGCTGCTCGTCGAGCGCGAAGACCTCGTAGGTCGCGGTGAGGTCGGCGTCGACGAGCGCATCGGTGCCACGTTCGACGGCGTCGTGAGCGAGCCTGCACATCAGCGTCAAATCATTGGTCAACGCGATGAGCTCGGCAGTGAACTGGGTCCGCACCGCCAAATTCTCGCCTATCGACGGGCACCGGGTCGATCCATCGCGATGTTCCTGCCGAACCGCCGCCGCTTCGACACCTCCCGCTGTCGTGCCGCGTATCACAGCAAAACCTTGGTGCTTCCGGCTTTTCATTCGATTGCTCATCGCATGCCCGCTCGGCCTCAGTGCGGTACCGACATCCGTTCGGCACTGTGCGTTGGTTGGTCGCGTGTTTGCCGGGCACGGCCCGAGTGCGCGGATGGCCATGACCGCTGCGACGAAGCCGGTTCCGCGCTCGAAACACGCGAACGGCGAACACCGCCGACGGATTTGTCCGGTGTTACTGTCGCGGCATGCCGAACATGCGCGATATTCAGCATCGGGTGGTAACGGCGTTCCAGCGCCGGGTCGGCAACCCGATCCTTCGCAGGCTGCCTGGGCAGCCGCTCCTGGAAACCACCGGCCGGGTCAGTGGGCAGCCGCGCGTCACCCCAATCGGCGGACGCAAGATCGGACGGGAGTTCTGGCTCGTCTCCGAGTTCGGGGAGCGCTCGCAGTACGTTCGGAACATCAAGGCGGACAACCGGATTCGGCTTCGCCTGCACGGACGCTGGCACACCGGCACCGCGCACCTGCTGCCCGGCGACGACCCGCGCGCCCGTCTCGCCGCCCTGCCCCGTGCCAACAGCGCGGCCGTCCGGCTCGTCGGCACCGACCTGCTCACCGTGCGGATCGATCTGGACGACTGAACGGACAGTCGGGAGCAGCGATCGATCACCTGACCGATCGGTGCGGGCCACAGTCGCGACGCTGGCCACGCTCAGCCTCTGGCTCTGTTCTCGGCTTTGCGTCGTCGACAGTGCGATCACCGTGCCGAAAGTGCTCCAGTTAATTCTGGGCACTTTCTCGAATGCGCACTGAGCTGGGAAGATGTTTCTTTGGAAAGTCGATCTGCCAAATGGCAACCTTCGATAGCCTGCTGGATAGGCGTGCTGTTCGTGACAGTAGTTCCTACCCGGCAGCGAAGGCGGACCGATGGCCACATCCGGCAGCGGTCGCGGCCCCGACGACGATCGTGGCGGCGACAGTTCACGCATCCTCCCCAATGCGGCGTTGATCGCCGCCGTTCTCGCCCTCGTGGTCGGGATCCTCGTCCTGCTGCAGCCCACCGGCGACTCGGCCGACGACAAGCCGCCGCACTCGGCAGCCGCCACGGCGACGCGGACGCGCGCCTGGCCTTACGCCAAGTCCCTTCAGACGCCGACGCCGCCCGAACTCGTGCCCCTGCGCCCCGCGCGTGAGGTCGGCGGCGATTGTTCGGCGGGCGGTATCTCCGCGTACTGGGACATGCGCGACGGACAGTGGACGTGCGTGCCGCGAAACGCGCATCAGATCGGTGACGACTGCTCACACAGCGGTGTCGTCGCGCACTGGGACCTGACGCCGGACCGACAGTGGGTCTGTGTTCAGCAGCAGCAGCTCGGCCTCGAGCCGCCGCCTACGACGCCCGGTGGCTTCTAGGGGCGGAAAACTCACGGGTGCGTCATCTCGGCGCTGCCGTCGAATGGTGCGAAGCTTCTCGGCGTCGGCCGACACCTCCGCGCAGGGATACGGCCGACGTGCGCGGTGGTCGATACCGTGACACACATGCACTACGCCCAGCGTCGACTACGCATGCACGAATGGGACGCCATCCGTGGTTTCGCATTGTGCGGGATCTTGGTGGTCGACATCTGGCAGATCACCGATATGGCCGCTACGACAGGACCGGGCGAGATGGTTCCGGTCCGGCACGTGCTGTCGGTGTTGTTCGAAGGACGGTTCTTTCCGATTTTCTCATTCCTGTTCGGCTCGAGCTTCGCACTGCTCCTGGACAACGCGGCCCAGCGGACCGACCGACCGCGACGTGTCCTGGTCCGCCGCCTGCTCGCACTCGGGGTCATCGGTCTGGTCCACCACCAGTTCCAACCGGGTGAGGCGCTGCTGCCGTACGCGATCGTCGGGTTGGTGATCTTGCTGCCCGCGTCCGCGCTGCCGAACTGGGTGGTGCTGAGCGTGGGCACGGCGGTTACCCTCGCCGTGGCGCTGACGCTCGGCGGCGGGCTGGCCATGGTGCCAGGGCTGTTCCTGCTCGGCCTGGCCACCGTCCGCTACGGGATCGCCGACACCCTGGACGAACGCGGCTGGCAGATCGGCGCGGTCTTCGCCCTCGCGTTGCCCGCCGCCGTCCTGGCGGACCGGTGGGAGTACCGCACGCCCTACCTCGAGCTGTGGTCGACCCCCGCCGCGCCGGTCGCGGGCCTGCTCGGCGCGCTCGCCTACCTCACCGGCCTGTTGCTGTTGATGCGCATCCAGCCAGGGCAGGTGCTGTCGGAAGTGCTCGAGCCGCTCGGCCGCATGGCATTGACCAACTATGTCTGTGCCACGGCGGTGATCCTGCTCGCGGATCCGTGGCTGGGACTGTCCGGTTCCGACAACTACGCGGCGCTGCTGGGCTTGGCGGTCGCGATCATCGTGGCGCAAGCGATCCTCAGCGCTGTGTGGTTGCGGTTCTTCCGTTATGGACCGCTCGAATGGGTGTGGCGCTGCATCACCTGGTGGGAGTGGGTGCCTGCCCGGCCTTCCCGGGTCCCGAGCCGCCGTTACTGAGATCACGAGGGAGGCAAGGTTCACCCGTCGACTCCAGTGCGGCTGATACCGCGGAAGCAAGCGGTGCGGACGATGTGGTCCTGCCGCACCTTCGAGGTATCGATCCAGGCAGTGATCCGCATCGCTCACTCGAGCTCCTCGTTCTCGATACGGCGCAGGATATCCAGCATTGCCAGCACCGACTCCTGGCGGACCGTACCCTGTCGCAACCCGTCGCGAAGCACCACCTCCAGTACCTCGTGTTCGGCATTTCCCTTGAGCGCGTTGATCAACGCCCGCTCGTTCCCGCGCGCCGCAGCCAGCCGCGGGTCGGTAAACGGATCGAGACTGTCCAAACCGAAGTAGCCGCGCAGGACCTCCAGCGTCTCGTAGGACGGGTTCATCGCCTGCCCGGTGCGCAGTTTCCAGAGGTAGTTCGCCGATAGGCTCGCCCCGGTGCTGCGGCGGATGTCGTCGGCGAGGGCGCGGTGAGTGATCTCCAGCGGGTGCCCGTCTTTGCTTGCGGGCGGGTGCATTCCATTGATCAGTGCGTTCAGCGCGCGCGTGAACTGGTGTAAATCCTCCCCCATGATCAACCTGTCTCCTGTAGTTGACGGGGTGTGGTGCACAGAGTACGGGCAGTGCTCCGCCAGCCCATTTCGGTGCGGTCAGCCCAAGGGAGCGACCACGAGAGGCCAGGCCCCACGGTAGCGGCAGCGTCGGATGGGGCGATCATTGTTCGCTCGCCCCATCTCATCCGAGCTGCACCGGCAGCGTCAGCGGTCCACGATGCCGAAACCCCGAACGCCAGGCGATCTCTCGTTCGTCCACCGCGAGCACCGTATCCGGCCACCGGGTGCCGACGTGATCCAGAGCGGCCGCGGTCAACGTGCGCACCAGCGCGTTGCCCAGACAGGCATGCACGCCGTAGCCGAGCGCGAGCTGAGTGCCGCGGTCCCTGGTGAGATCCAATTCCGCAGGCTGGTCGAAGATTTCGGGGTCGTGATTGGCGGAGGCGAGGCACAGCAGCACGGTCTGTCCCGGCCGAATTCTCGTTTCGCCGATGGTCAGCTCGGTGGTCGCGAAGCGCGGCCCGGCCAGCACCTGCGGGGACAGATAGCGCAGCAGCTCGTCGACAGCGGCCTGCCTGTCCGGCAGCACGCGCAGGAGTTCCCGCTGATCCGGGCGGCCGAGCAGCGTCAGCACGGCGCCCGCGACCAGGTCGACCAGCACCTCGTACCAGACGAACAGCAGGTAGAACAGCAGCCCGGCCAGTTCGTCGGCGCTGGGCGACCCGGTGTCGGCGTGCGCGGTGACCAGCCGCCCCAGCACCGTGTCCGTGCGGTGCGTCCGCGCGTGTTCGGTGGTGTCGGTGATGATCGCGAGCATGGTGGCCAGGGTGTCGCGGGCGCGCGGGGGCGACGCCGACGGCAGCAGCGTCGATTTCGCCCAGCCGAGCAAGCGTTCGCAAGTCGGTTTGTCGAGGCCGAGCAGTTCGCCGAGCACGGCCGCGGGCAGCGGCACGGCCAGTCGCTCGACGAGATCGACCCGCTGGCCCGCATCCAGGCCCCGCAGGCAGGAATCCACCAGCTCGGGCGCCGATCGCGTCCACTCGGCCAGCCGTCGCGGCGACAG
This sequence comes from Nocardia sp. 2TAF39, assembly GCF_052114905.1. Classification (NCBI taxonomy): domain Bacteria; kingdom Bacillati; phylum Actinomycetota; class Actinomycetes; order Mycobacteriales; family Nocardiaceae; genus Nocardia; species Nocardia sp. 2TAF39. The sequence goes on along the minus strand of NZ_JBFRFQ010000006.1, from coordinate 122,996 downwards.
CTCGCCGGTTACCAGACTGCGCAACCGGGCGTGGTCGGCCGGGTCGGTATTGAGCAGGTTTTCGTCCAGCGGTGGTGGAACGGTGAATCCCCGATAGTCGTCGTTCGCGTGCCGGACATGGGTGGACAGCCGGTCGTCGAGCAGTCCCGCTCGCACGTCGCGGTACCTGGTCACCAACCAGGCCGGGGGTCCGTCCGGTGTGCGGATACGGTGTACGCCGCCTGCGGCGCGCAGCCGCTCCAGCGTGGGCCACGGGTTTCGCGCGAACTCGGAGTCGAACAGGTCCATCACCGGGTCATCATCGCGCATGTGGCGGTGGACGTACGTCGGTGATGCGGACTGTTCATCCGTGTGTGGTGCTGATTTCCGCACTCGCTGCCTCGATGGCGGCAGCACCCGACGGCGCTTCGGTCAGGAGGCGGCGACGCCGGCCCGGCGGATCGCGTCGAGGACCTCGCCGTAGGCGAGCGTGGAATTCACCATGGCACGCTCCGAGGGCACATCGATGTCGACCGAGTCGATGCCGTTGACGCCGCGCAGGTTCGCTTCGATCGCCGAGGCGGACTCGCGGGTAACGTTCGGCAGAGTAATGGTGTACGTCATGCTTTCCGCATAGACCGATTCGCTCGGCTCAAACTTTTCGATGTGCCGGGTTTGACTCTTCTGCCGCCGGGAATAGCCGCGTTGTAATGCAAACTCGACGTAACAGGGATTGTCATGATCATCATCATCGGGCTCGTCGTCTTGATCGCTGCAGTGATCATCGGGGTTGCCGCTGTGGTCGGCAACATCGGTGAAGCCCAGCAATTGACGAGCGACTTCGCGGCGTTCGATTACCACTTCCACGGTTCCACGGGAGCGCTGTTCGGCTACGGAATCATGCTCGGTGCGATCGGGATGCTCGGGCTCGCACTCGTGCTGACCGGTGCGTGGCGGGTTACACGGCGTGGCGCGGCCGCCCGCCGCGAACTCCGGCAGTCCCGTCGTGAAATGGCGGCGGTCCGGCGCGATCTCGCGGCAGGCACACCTGACGTGCGCCAGCAGACCGAACCGAAGGCGACCCGCGAGCCGGCCTGGCGCCGGCTGTTCGGCAAGCCGGCGACAGGTCCTGCCGGTGATACTCCGCGTACCGGAGGCACCCGCGGTGTGCAGGTGTCGACGTCGAAATAGATATCGAGAAAAGGAAATGCGACCATGATTATTCTCGGCCTTATCCTTCTCGTCGTCGGATGGCTGCTCGGAATTTCGTTGCTCGTCACCGCCGGCATCATCGTCTTGGTCATCGGCCTCGTGCTGATGCTGGCCGGTGCGGTGGGCCGCCCGGTCGGTGGCCGCCGTTGGTACTACTAGGAATTCGTCATGATGAAGTTCGATGATCGGATCTCGCACCGGATGCAGGCCACCCGGGGCAGTGTCAGGAAATTCCTCGGCAAAGCGACCGGGGACCCCCGTCTGGAAGCCGAAGGACGTCGTGAGCGGACTCGTGGAAACGTCAAACGGGCTGCGGACAAGTTGCGGGACGCATTCAAGCGCTGATCCCGGACCGGCGGCCGTAATTTCACGTCGAAACGACTTCTGCACCAGCGTTACTCACACTCCGGCAATCTCGGCCAGCTGTCCGATGCCGTATGTCACCGCCATGGCCAGCCCACCACCGAGCACGACCCGCACTACCGCCCTGCCGCGGGCACTTCCACCGAGGCGGGCGCTGACCGAACCGGTGAGGGCGAGCGCGCCCAGCACGGCGGCGAAGGTCACCGGAATGCGGGCGGTGACCGGCGGCAGCAGGATCGCCAGCAGCGGCAGCAGCGCGCCGAGCGTGAATGCCACTGCCGAGGAGAAGGCCGCCTGCCAGGGATTGGTCAGCGCCTTCGGATTCAGGCCGAGTTCGGCCTCGGCGTGCGCGGTGAACGCGTCGTGCGCCGTGAGTTCCTCCGCGACTTTGCGCGCGGTTGCCGCGGACAGTCCCTTGGCCTCGTAGATCCCTGCGAGTTCGGCCAGCTCGTAGTCCGGCTCGTCGGTGAGTTCCCTGCGCTCCTTGGCCAGCAGCGCTCGCTCCGAATCGCGCTGGGTGCTGACCGAGACGTATTCGCCGACTGCCATCGAGATCGCTCCAGCCGACAGGCCCGCTATGCCTGCGGTGAAGAGGGCGCCCGTGCTGGTGGTCGCCGCGGCGACGCCGACGACGAGGCCCGCGGTGGACACGATGCCGTCGTTCGCGCCGAGCACGCCCGCGCGCAGCCAGTTCAGTGTGGACGTGGCTCCCTCGCTGTGCGGCTCGTACGGATGGTCCCCCGATACGCCGGTCGTTCCGTCCATGAGGCGCAGACTATGCCACCGCGAGCGGAAGTGCCGGTGTGCAGGGCGATCGAACCATGCTGTGCGCGTGACCGCCGACCTTGTCCAGCAGGCGCGGCGGCGCGGCTATTCGGGCGGATGGTGGCGGATCGGCAGGGGATACGGCAGGAACCTCCGGTGGACGGTCTGCAGAATCAGCAGGAACAGCACCGACAACACCGCGGTGGTGAAATCGCCGAGCAGGAGGGCTAGGAGCGCGAACGCGCCGAACATCGGTACCTCCAGTACTGCGCACCACCGCAGTATCCGGAGTCGTCGGGCATTGGCGGCCAGCCGCTCGATGCCGTCGTCGATGATGTCCAGCGCGGTGTCGTGGCGAACCAGTCCGTCGCCGAACTGAACGAACATGTGCACCGCTTGGTCGCGGGTCAGTTCGCCCAGCCAGGTACGGTCGATCAGCCGCTTGCCCTCCTCGGCGACCTCCTTGATGACCGCGTCCATGCGGCCCCCTTCCAGTCGATCCAGAGGATTCTATGCGGCCGATCCGTGCCTTCCCAGCAATGATTCAGGCGTCTCCGCGGCCGCCGAGCAAGCCGTGCCGCCGAACCAGCGCGCGCTGCTCGATGAGAACATGACTAAGTCGGTCCGTGCGCGCCGTCACGTCGCAGTACGGTCGGCGTTGTACCCCACCATCTTCGGGCGCACCGGGTGAACGTCGCCTGCTCGGATAATCCGATCAGCGAGGCGACCTGACTCATCGGCATATCCGTTGTGGTCAGATACCGCCGCGCCGCGTCACGGCGGACGTCGTCGAGGATCGCGGCGAACGAGGTGTTCTCGGCGGCGAGGCGCCGCTGCAGGGTGCGTGGATGAATGGTCAGAAGGCCCGCGACAGCGCTTATTTCGGGTGGTGCGGTACCGAGGAGCTGTTGCACGGCGGCGCGCACCTTCGGTTCGATCGCGGCGTCCGCGCCGCCGGATTGTTCGGCGAGGAACGCCATGGCCAGCCGGTGCAGGTTCTCGTCGCCGCCGGTCAGCGGTCGGGTCGGCAGGGTGCTCGGCACCCGCAGCGCCGCCGACGGACGGTCGACACGCACGGGCGCACCGAAGAACTCCTCGTAGGTCGAGATCGGCGCGCTCGGCCGATAGGGGAGTTCGACCGAGCGCAGCCCATAGCGGTCGTCCACCAAGCGTTGCATGGTGCGATGCACGAACGCGAGCCCGAGATCCGTGCCCTGGATGGGTGTCGGCATTCCCGGCTGCACGCCGTAGCGCAACGCGATGACGCCGCGGTCGCCGTACGGGTCGGGCTCCAGCGTCAGGCTCAGGGAACGCGTGTGCAGGAACAGGTACCGCGACGAGCATTCGAGCACGTCGGCCAGCGAGGGCGAGTTCCGGATCGCGAGTGCCAGCGGGCCGAGCATGTCCAGGTCTTGGCGCTTGGAGATCCGCAGCCCGAGATCGGGGCAGTTCAGCTGGTGTGCGGCAAGCTCGAGCGCCGCGGCCATCGCCTGATCGGGAACCAGCAGGTCGTCGGTGTCGAGCGCGGCGATCGGCAATCCGCATGCCGTGGCCAGCGCCTCGGCGTCGCCACCCAGCTCGGCGACCGTGGCGCGATAGCCGCGCAACCCCGCCGACCGAATCACCGACATGTCGTTCAGAATCAAATAGTTGTCGTGCAAAGTCAAGATAGCCGACCCGTCGGATCGCACACTGGAACTATGACCGAGTCCGTCGTAGCTCCGGAACATCTCGATGTCGTGATCGTCGGGGCGGGCCTGTCCGGCATCGGTGCGGCCTACCGGCTGCAGACCGAGTGCCGCGGCAAGACCTACGCCATCCTGGAGGCGCGTGACACCCTTGGCGGCACCTGGGACTTGTTCCGGTATCCGGGTATCCGCTCGGACTCGGACATGTTCACGCTCGGCTACCCGTTCAAACCATGGCGCGACGCCAAAGCCATCGCCGACGGCTCGTCGATCCTGCGCTATATCGAGGAGACCGCGACGGAATACGGCATCGACCGGCATATCCGCTACCGCACCAAAGTGGTCTCCGCCGACTGGTCCAGCGCGACCGCCCGCTGGACGCTGACGCTCGAGCACCGCGACGAGGCGGGCGGCATCGAGTTGCGCACACTCACCTGCGGCTTCCTCTACGCCTGCGCCGGGTACTACAACTACGACCAGCCGTACACGCCCGAGTTCCCCGGTATCTCCTCGTTCACCGGCCAGGTGGTGCACCCGCAGTTCTGGCCGGAGCACCTCGACTACACCGGCAAGCGCGTCGTCGTGATCGGCAGCGGCGCCACCGCGGTCACCCTGGTCCCTGCGATGGCCGAGCAGGCCGAACTGGTCACGATGCTGCAGCGCTCGCCGACCTGGATCAGCCCCGTCCCCGGCCGGGACAAGCAGGCCGACAAGATCCGCGAACTGCTCCCGCCGCGGCTGGCCCATCGGGTGATCCGCACCAAGAACATCCTGTTCGATATCGGCTTCTACCAGTACTGCCGCCGCCGCCCGGAGTCCGCGCGCAGACTGCTGACCGGTCTCACCACTCGAATCCTGAAGGACGGCAAGGCCGTAGCCGAGCACTTCACGCCCACCTACAACCCATGGGATCAGCGATTGTGCGCTGTGCCCGACGCCGACTTCTTCAAGGCGATGAAGAAGGGCAAGGCCGACGTGGTCACCGACCACATCGATAGCTTCGTGCCGGAAGGTATTCGGTTGCGGTCGGGGCGGGTGCTGGAAGCGGACGTCGTGATCACCGCCACCGGGTTGCAATTGCTCGCCTTCGGCGGCATCGTCCCGAGTGTCGACGGCAGGCGGGTGGACCTGGCCGAGCAGTTCGTCTGGCAGGGCACGATGATCACCGGGGTCCCCAATTTCGCAGTCTGCATCGGCTACACGAACGCTTCCTGGACCCTGCGCGCCGACCTCACCTCCCGGCTGATCTGCAAGATCCTCAATCACATGGACCGCAAGGGCTACGCCGCCGTAGTGCCCGAACCTCGGGGCGAACTCGATGAGCGCCCGCTGCTCGATCTCGCCTCCGGCTACATCCAGCGGTCGATCGGCGACTTCCCGCGCCAGGGCGACCGCCACCCGTGGAAGGTCCGGCAGAATTACCTGCTCGATTCGGCCACCACCCTGCGTACGGATTTGACCAAGACGCTCACTCCGACGCCGAAATCTGCTGTCCGGGAACCGGCACCGGTTCTCTAGCGCTGGCCGAACACCCTTCCTGGTGGACTTGGCTTCGGGTCACGTCGCCGTGACCCGAACGTCCGACCGAACCTGTCATTCGACATGACGCCGGTTGTGCGGAGCAGGTGTCCCAGGTACAGCGGGCAGACCGCGGCTGATTTGCTAGACCACCCGCTCGAGCGCGCGCAGGTCTGCATCCAGCTTCCTGAACAACCAATAAACGGCGACGAACGCGAGCCCGGAGGCCGCGCACAACCCCAGAACCGAATCGCGCACGAGCGGAAGCTCCGCAGGTTCGAGGGCGCTGAATCCGGCCAGCACCCCGACCAGCGGCACCGACGCTGTCACCGCGAGATAGACCGTGGTTCTTCGACGCTGCTCGCGAAGATCGGCGGAGTCACGCGCCGTGGTGCGGCCGTGGCGCAAATAGATGGGATAAACACAGCGGACGACGTAGAACGTCGAAAGGAAATACGTGTAGGCAACCGAGATGCTGCCCGTCACCAGAACGGTCGTTGCCGCATGGACCAGCATCCGCACCGGAAGGTCGGTAAACCAGATGAGCAGCATCACCCCTGTCACGGTTCCGAGAACCGCGAACAGGAGGGTGTTCATCGCACACAGATCTCCCCAGAATAGTGTTCGCGACCGCACCCGCGCGAGCTTTACCTCGTCGTAGCGTCTGCCATCGCGCGAGCCGCGCGGGACAGCGAGCAAATCGCGCGATATGTATACGTAGATGAGGACGGACAGCGGAAAGGCAAAGAGGTCGTAAATGATGGTGCCCTTGTAGAGCTGCGAGGCGGTGACATCGGGCAGGCGCGCGGCGATCAGTTCCTGGAGGTGCACGGCCAGGTAGACCGTAGCCAGGCCGACGCCGACCAACGAAGATGACCACAGAATGGGGGTGGGTCGTCGTGAAAGTCGTGCCCGCCAACTGTTCGGCGGCGGATAGACGAGGTCGCGGGCCCTCTCGTCGAGGCACAAGTCGAGCTGCTGGGCCAATTCCGAACCGCAGGAGTAGCGGTCTTCGCGGTGGGGCGACAGACACTTCAGCAGCACCAGGCGCAACGCCATGGGGCAATCCGGCGGAAGCTCCGCCAGGAACTTCGCCTCGACGGGTCTACGCCGCAGTGCGAGCATGCGGGCCAGCGACGTCTCCGACTCGCCGGCGGACCGTTCGTCCGCGAATGGGCGGCGTCCGGTGAGCAACTCCCACAGCATGACGGCCAGCGCGAAGATGTCGCTTCGAGTGTCGAGGTCGGCGGCGGTCGCCGACAGGTCGGGATGACAGGCTTCGAGCTGTTCGGGCGACATGTACGCCAGTGACCCGCCGAAGTACGCCAGGGGACTTGCCCCCCTGATTCGTGTGCTGGAGCTGACGTTGAAGTCGGCCAATTTCGGGATTCCCTCGGCGCTCAGCAGCACGTTCGCGGGTTTGATGTCTCGATGCAACACCCCTCGTTCGGCCGCATGCTCGAGTGCGTCCGCGAGTCGGCGGCCCAGCCAGGCGATGGTCTCCGGCCATGTCAGTGTGGCGGTTCGGGTCCGAATGGCAGATTCTGTGGGCCGAACCTCGCCTTTATCGGAAAGTATCTGGTCGACAGCATCGAGCAGCAGTTGCCCACTGCGGTGTTCCGCAGGCGTCGTGCGCTGTAAGCGTAGTACGTCGAGCAGCGTTCCTCCGGGTAGGTACTGCATGTAGAGCAGCTTCAGCTCGCCATCGGCGATGAGTCGCTGGTCGTAGATGCGCACGATGTATTCGTGGTCCAATTGGGCGAGAGTCTGTGGCTCGATGCCATGATTGTGGGAAATCTTGACCGCGACCAGTCGCTGCATCGATTGTTGCCGGGCGAGGTACACCTGGGCGAAGGCGCCGGACCCGACCCTCATCAGGAGGTCGAAATCGTCGATATGGTCGCCGACGTCGATGGCGTCGAGGACTACTTGGGCACTTGGACGAGCAATCATCGTGCTGCGGTAATCGCTCGTGAGCCGTGCCACTTCAGGGCCGGCCGCCGTAGCGGCGGCCTCAGCGATCATGGTCGCCGGTGCGTGCGGACCGCGGCGCATGGCGTGGAATTCCTCGTAGACCAATTCGGCTGGAAGCGGGCCATTCTGCAGTTCTGCGAATTCCGCACGATATTCGATCAGTCGTTTGGGAAAGTGATGACGAAGCCAGCGGTATTCGAGGTCGATCTTGATCAGTTCGATCAATATCGTTCGCCGCTGAGCTGGTTCAGAGGGTAGGTATGCCGACAGGTCGGGTGGGGACCCGGACGCCCAAGCCTCTGAAAAAAGTGCCACGACAGTGGCAAGCGCTGTGCGGGTTCGTTCAGCTGAATCGACCAGATCGATCGGCTCGTGCATCGGAAGCTCGAGATCAGCCCCGGGCGATCACATGGCGGCTACGCGCGATGCGGCCCTGCCTCCTAGTTGACCCACAGTATCTCCTTTCCGCCAGACCTCCCTACTCAAGGGTATCGCTCCGATGCGCGGCAGCCACCCGGTGCCGGTGTCGACGGCCACACCAGCAGGTCCTCGGTGTGTCCGGGCATCAGCAGTACTTCCGGCGACAACCCGCCCAACTGGAGTCGAACCCGAACCATTTCCCGCCCGAGTCCGCCTCGGACGTCGCCCATGCCGGGATTGTGGGCCCGTCGGTGCTGCTGGTGGCCGGCGGTCTCCTTGTCGGTGGGCGGGTGCATCGCCGCGGCGGTGTTCGGCGGCGTGCACATGCACGGTCAGCACACTAGGCGGCACTCGGATGCGTATCGAACCCAAGAGGATCCGGATCGCGAGGTTCTGCGCGTCGAGGGACCGCGAAGAATCCCGCGAAGACGGCAGCGAGAATTCCCACCGCCCACCACAGCGTGAGCCCGAACGTACGGGAGAAGTTTTCCGCGTTCGCCTTTTCGCCTGCTGCGCTGAGGATTTCGGTTACCCGATCAGGCCTTCCGGACTGAGTGGCCCGAGCCTGGACGGCCTGGCAGCTCGGCGGAGCCTCGGTGGGGTTGGTGCCTGCCGATCTGTCCTGCACGCAAGCTCGCAAGTCGGAGATGATCCGCGCCTGCGCCGAGGTGTCCAAGCCGACCGCGGCGAGTTCGGTGCGCACCTGGGGTGCGACCGTGTCGACGCCGCGATCGGAACCGCTGTCGAGCTGGGCGAAGAAGATCACGCCGGCGAGCGAGACGCCGAGTGCGATGCCGAGCTGCTGCGCGGTGTTCAGCAGACCGGAGGCCGAACCGGCATCGTCTTCGGGGACTTTCGCCAGCACGAAGTCGACAGTCGGCGAGACGACCAGGCCGAAGCCGAGTCCCGAAACGATCAGCGGGGCGATCATCTGCCAGGAGGTGATCGCGGGGCCGTAGCGCCACGCGGCCCAAATGTAGCCCGCGAAGCCGATCGCGTTGAGCAATGCTCCCGTCAGCAGCACGCGCCGCCCGTACCGAGGTACGAGCACCTGCACGGACATGCCTGCCGCCGCGGCAGCGCCGATGGCGAAGGCGCCGGAAGTCAGACCGGCCCGCAGTGGCGACCAGCCGAGGCCGAGTTGCATGTAGAGCGTCCAGACGAGGAAGAATCCGCCGAGCGCGATCCAGAAGATCAGCCAGAGCCCGCTGCCGATCGTGAACGATCGCGCCCGGAACAACCCGAGCACGACCAGCGGTGAACCGACCGTCCGGTCCCGCCGCCGTTCGTAGCGGACAAGGACCGCAAGCAGCACGGCCGCTCCGGTCATCATTGCGAAAGTCCATGCCGGCCAGCCGAATCGGCGGCCTTCGGTGAGCGGGTAGACGAGCATCGCGATCGCGGCAGTGACGAGTGCGGCGCCGACGAGATCGAGCTTCGCAGCGGTCGCGGACTTCGATTCACGCACCACGAACCGGGCCACAGCGATAGCGGCGATACCGACCGGGACATTGATCAGAAAGATCAGCCGCCAGTGGAGGTCGAACACATTCCAGTCGACCAGTGCACCACCGAAGGCCGGCCCGACGACTGCCGCCGACCCGACGACGGCGCCGAAGAAGCCGAACACCCTGCCGCGGTCGTGGAGCGGGAAGGTCACGTGGATAATCGCCAGGATCTGCGGCACCATCAGGCCGGCGGTGCCGCCTTGAAGAAACCGAGAGACGATGAGCATGCCTGGGCTGCCCGCGATGCCGCACAGCGCCGAGGTGATGGTGAACCCTGCGACTCCGGTCAGGAACAGCCGGCGTCGGCCGTAGATGTCGCCGAGCCTGCCGCTGGTGATGAGGACCGCGGCGAACGCCAGCACGTATCCCGCGACGATCCATTCGAGCTGTGCGTATTGCGCCCGAAGGTCGCGTTGGATGCTCGGTACCGCGACGTTGACGATGGTGGTGTCGAGCAGGTCCATAAACCCCGCGACGAGGACGACTACGAGCGCGATCCAACGTCTGCGCCCGGGCGGCGTCGAACGCTGCTGGGATACCGGCGCGCTCGCGACGGCCCGGCAGACGTCGTGAGCCTCCGAATCGCGAATCGACGGCTGCACCATGTCGACCTGCCTGCTGGTCCACGAAGCGGCTGCGGCCCTTTCGGTGACCGTACGACCCCACTGCCACTCCATCTATGGCCCTCCCATCGTTGACAGTGCTATAGCGCGGATGATTTCGGTCAGGGCCGAGAGTTCGCCGACGACGGCTTCCGCACGGTCGCGAGGCTCATCAGGGACGAGTTGAAGTGCCCCACCGACTCACCGCCGGCGGGGACGGCACGGCCGAGGGATTGCAAGTAGTCGACCAGGCCGGTGGCGGCACCGGTCCAGCCCTGCGGTGTGAACCATTGCACCGCTTGGGTTTTGCGATCGTTGTAGATGAGTCCGGCCCAGCGTGCGCCCGCACCGCGGTCGTAGCTGTCGGGATCGGTGGACGGCGTGGTCATGGCCGAGTAGACGCCGGAATCGATCGTGGCCATTTCCTCGATGCCCAGCCAGCTGCCCGGGGCGGACAGTGCGTTCAGGGTGTCGAACAGTTGATCTTGGGCGGCGGGGGTGAGGTAGATGACGAGACCTTCGACCAGCCATGCTGTCGGTAGCGATGGGTCGAAGCCGCTGTCGCGCAGGGCAGTTGACCAGTCGTCGCGCAGATCGACGGCGACTTCGTGACGATCGGCGGTAGTCGTCGCGCCGGCCTGGTCGAGCACGGCGCGTTTGAATTCGAGTACCGGCGGGCGGTCGAGTTCGTAGATGACCGCGCCGTCCGGCCAGGGCAGGCGGTACGCGCGGGAGTCGAGTCCGGCGGCGAGGATGACGACTTGACGCACGCCCGCCTCGGCGGTGGAGCGCAGATAGTCGTCGAAGTACCGGGTGCGTGCGGCTTGGAAATCTTGAAACAGCGATCCGAAGTCGGCCGAGCGCAGCGGATGGTGTTTCGTCAGTTCCGGGTCGGCGGTGAACAGCTCGGCCCATTCGTCACCTGCGGCGCGACAGAACACTTCGGCGAACTCGTCGACGGCAAGGGCCTGCGGGTGCCGAGCGGCCAGGCCGCGGGCTGCCGCGACGAACAGCGCCGTGGCGCCGACGCTCGTCTTGATGTCCCAGGAATCGTTGTCGTTGCGCATGCTCACTTTTCTCCGATCAGGGTGGGGTTGCTGGTGCGATGGGTGGGGGATGGTTCGGCGGCCGTGTGGTCGGTGGCCAGGACCTGCTCGAGGCTGTAGCCGTGCAGCGCGAGCCCGTAAGTGCCGACACCTTCGAGAAGCCACCGCAGTGTGCGGACGAGGACGGGCGGCACGGTGAAGGTCGATAGGCGGAGGCCGGACGAGTCCGGGCCGGCGCGGGATGGTGCGGTCGCGGTCACGAAAGTTCTCCTTCCGGCGCCGGCGTGGCGGTGTTCGTGGGCGAGGGGATGTGTGCGGTACTGGAGTGCGCGACGATGTGGATGTCGCGGCGGACTCGCCCCGCCCAGTACGGACGCATGGGGGTGGTGGTCTGCCGGTGGATCGGGGCGTCTTCCCAGGCGAGGAACGCCTCTTCGTCGGTCCATTCCGACAGCAGGATGTAGTGGTCGTCGTCGGCGCACGGCCGCAGCAACTCGTCACGAATATGGCCTGGTGTACCCGCCACCTGCGCAGTGACCTGCGCATATGCGGCTTCGAAGGCTGCTTCCTCCCCCGCCCGTATGCGGGCGCGGACCATCACTCGCGCCGTCATGCGATCACCTGGCCGGTACGGGCCGGTACGTCCACCGTGCTCAGTTGCATGTCGTTGCTGGTGCGGACGGCACGCAACGCGGCGGTGGCGGCGTCCTGTGTGCGGCTGCGTTCGAAGGCATGGAAGCAGCCCTCGTCAGCCCAGTCGCTGGTGACGACGAAGGTGCGCACGTCCGGGTCCGCGGATACGGCTCGGGTGATGCGCTGCCGGAGGAAACCCGGGGACTGTGCGGCCAAGGTGAACACCGGCCGCAGGCCGTTGAGCAGGCGGGTAGCGTCGCGTCTTGCGACGGTCATGGTGATGGTGGCGCGCAAGGCGGTCATCGTCAGATTCCTCCGTCGACGTTGAGGCAGATGCCGTTGACGAACTGCGCGAGTTCGCTGGCGAGGAACAGCACGGCACCGGCGACGTCGCCGGGGCGGCCGAGACGGCCGAGGGCCGCCAGGGCTGCGTAGCGCTGTTTCTGAGGTTCGGCCAGACCGATGAGCTGGTCGGTTTCGATGATTCCAGGGGCGACGGTGTTGACGCGGATGCCCTGTGGCCCCAATTCCTTGCACAGCGAGCGAGTCAGGCCGTGCACGCCGGCTTTGGACGCTGTGTAGTGCGTCCGGTTGGGCATTCCGACGTTCGCGACGGCGGAGGAGATGTTGACGATCGACGCGGACTTGCCGAGGCGAGGCAGAAGCGCGCGCACCACCAGGTACATCCCGGTCAAATTGGTGTCGACGATGCGGTGCCATTCGTCCGGATCCATCTGCAGCAGTGGCGTATTCGACACGACCCCTGCGTTGTTGACGACGATGTCGACGGTGGCCGGGGCAGTCTCGACGGTGGCGGCGACTTCCGCGGGGTCGGTGACGTTCGCGAAGCACACACGGCCGGGTGCGGTGGCCTTGTCCAGTTCGCGTGCGAGGTTGGCGGCGGCGTCGCTGGGTTTGCTGCCGATCGCTGTCACGTGCGCGCCTTGCGCGGCCAAGGCGCGGACGATGCCCAGGCCGATGCCGCGGGTGCCGCCGGTGACGATCGCGGTCTTGCCGGTCAGTCGCAGGTTCAGCTGCGCCTGCTGCACGGCTGGGGGGTTGGCGGTGGTCGGATGCTCACGCTGTCGCGCAGCAGCGGGTCCGAGCCGGCCGGCGCCGGTGTTCTCGTTGTCGTTCACTGGTCTCCTTTGGTTCGGCGCAGTATCAACGCACTGTTGAAGCCGTCGTATCCGCGGGCGGCGACGGCGGCGACGTGGACGGCCGCTCGTTGCGGAGCAGCGATGAAATCGAGTTCGCATCCGGGGGCCGGGTTGGCCAATGCCCCGAACGCAGGCAGGGTTTGTTCGCGCATTGCCAGCACGGCGGTGGCGACGTCGAGCGCGGAGCTGCCGTGGGCGGCTCTGCCCAGCAGTCCTTTGTGACTGGTGACGGGCACCCCGTCGGGGAAGACGGTGCGGATCGCCTCGGCTTCGGCCCGGTCGGCGGTCGGCACGCCGGTCGCGTCGGCGAACAGGACATCTGTTCGTCCTGGCGAGGTCTGCGCGCGCTGCAGTGCTCGATGTAAGGCAGCGGCAAGGTATTTCGACGGCTGCTCGCCGGTCATGTCGCCGCGCGGGCGGGAGGTGCGCCCGTCGTGGGTGGCGGCGTACCCGGCGACCTCCGCATACACGTACGGTGCGCCGCGCCGCAGGGCGTGCTGCTCTTCTTCCACCACGAAGATGGCACCGCCTTCGGCGGGGACGTATCCGGCGGCATCGGTGTCGAAGGGCAGATATCCGCGTGCCGGGTCGGTCCGCCGGCTCAGCCATCCGCTGCGCTGCAGGCAGGTCAGCGCGTAGGGGCCCAGTGGCGCTTCGGTGCCGCCGGCAACGACGACGTCGACTCCGCGACGGATAGCGCGTGCCGCGTATCCGAGGCTGTCCAGGCCGCCCGCTGCTTCGGCGACGAGCACGCTCGACGGGCCCTTCATCTGATGCAGAATCGAGGTTTGCCCAACGCTTGCCGCATAGAACCAGGCGATCGACTGGTAGGCGCCGACGGTGCGGCTCGCTCCTGACCACAGCCGCTGCAGCTCCCGCTGGCCGAAGTGATTTCCGCCCGATGAGCTCGCCAATGCGACCGACATCCGATACGGATCCAGGCTGGACGGATCGAGTTCCGCATCGGCCAAGGCTTGGGTTGTGGCCGCCAGCGACAACCACGTCCACCGGTCGGTCTGCACGATCAGTCGGCGGTCCAGGTGCTGTTCCGGCACGAAGTCACGGACCTCTCCGGCCAGCGTGGTCGAGTACTCGGAGGCGTCGAAGTGGGTGATCGGTGCGATTCGGTTCTCGCCCGCCACCACGGTCTTCCAGTGCTCGCTCGCCGACGTGCCGCTCGGGGCCACGACGCCGATCCCGGTGATCACTGCCCGTCGGCTCATCGCAATTCCTCCGGACGGGTGAAGACCATCGCGGACTGGAACCCGCCGAACCCACTGCCGACCGACAACGCCGTATCGACTGTTGCGTTGCGGGCGGTATCGGGGACGTAGTCCAAGTCGCACTCCGGGTCTCGGTTACTCCAGTTGGCGGTCGGTGGTATCACCCCGGTGTCGATCGCCAACGCACAGGCCACCATCTCGATGGAGCCGATCGCGCCGAGCGAGTGCCCGACCATCGACTTGATCGAGCTGATCGGCACCTCGTACGCGGCGGCACCGAGCGCCTTTTTGAAGGCGGCCGTTTCATGGCGGTCGTTTTGCTTGGTGCCCGAGCCGTGGGCGCTGATGTAGTCGATCGCGCCTGCATCGAGCCGGGCCTGGTCCATCGCTTCGCGGATGGCGATGCTCATCTCCAGTCCGTCCGGGCGGAGTCCGGTCATGTGGTAGCCGTTGCAGCGCGAGGCGTACCCACCGATCTCGCTGTAGATGTACGCACCTCGATCCAGGGCGTGTTCGAGCTTCTCCAACATCAGCACCGCCGCGCCTTCCCCGAGCACGAATCCGTTCCGCGTCAGATCGAAGGGGCGGGACGCGTGCGGGGGATCGTCGTTGTCATCGGTGGTCGCCCGGATCGCGTCGAACGCCGCGACGGAGATCGGTGAGATCGGCGCGTCCGATGCTCCCGCGAGGACGAAGTCGGCGTCACCGTCTTCGATCATGTGCAGTCCGTGACCGATCGAGTCGATCCCGGACGTGCAGCCGGTCGAGATGACCGCGGCCGGGCCGTGCAACTCGAAGTCCGCAGCCACCTCGCCGGCCATGCTGCTGGGGACGAGGGCCTGATACAGGTACGGCAGCACCGAGCCCTCGTCGACCAGCCATTCCTGGCCGTTGTTACTGGCGACCAGGTACTCGCTCTCCAGGGTGATGGTCGCCCCTACCGCTGAGCCCAGCGACACCCCGAATACCGCACGCGCGGCGTCGGACAACTCGAGACCGCAGTCGTGCAACGCCTCGCGGGCGGCGACGAGAGCGAACTGGGTCATCCGATCGCAGCGGCGCGCTTGCCTGGGCGACAACCCGCATGCCTGCGGGTCGAAATCGCATTCCGCCGCCACCTGGGAGCGGAATCCGGTCGGATCGAAGGAACTGATCCGGCGGGTCGCCGTCCTCCCGGACGACAAACAGTCCCAGAACGGCTCGCGTCCGATTCCGCCTGGAGCGACGACCCCGATCCCCGTCACGGCGACGCGTGTCATCGCACCTCCGGCATCGCGGGGGAAGCTGCCGGCGACTCGGTGTCGACGTGGCCGAGTTCGGGTCGTGGGGCCAGCGGTCCGAGATGGAAGACGATGCTTGCGGTCTCGTTCCCGGTATTGCGCAACCGGTGCCGGACACCGATCGGCACGAACAATCCCTGCCCCGCGGTCAGGGACCACTCCGCACTGTCGAGGTCGACGGTGAGGTCGCCCTGCACGCAGAACAGAAACTCCTCGGAATACGGGTGGTAGTGCTCGGCGATGCGTTCCCCGGGCTCGAGCGTGGCAACGCCGGTGAATCCGGACGTGCTGCCGACGGTTTTCGGGCTCAGTACGGTCTTGATTTCACCTCCCCGGCGGCGGTCGGCGGGAAGGTCGGAAATATCAACGCGGTTCGGTCGAATATCCGGCATGATGACAGATCCTCTCGACGAATGATGCGGCGGCATGGGTCGGGCGCTGGGTGCCGCGGTCAGGTGAGCGTTCGCGCGAAGTTGCGGGACCTTTCGACCTTTTCTTTGATGAGCTGCATTTGGACCGCGCTGTTGGTGTTGATTCGGTCGGTCATCCCGGCGTCGTCGAGCGGCGCATCCTGGCGCATGTGGAAGTCCTGCACCCAGGTCATTCGGGTGCCCGATCCGGACTCGGCATAGTGCCAGTGGATGCGCATGTATTCGAACGGCCCGGTCTCCACCCGATGGGCTTGCACGGTCCTGTGGACCGGATCAACGGTTCGCTCGCTGACCCAACTCCATATGCGACCCGCCTCGTCCGGATGCATCGTGAGCCGGAATCGGACGGCGTCGCCGTGCTCTGCGAGAACATCGACGGCGGCGTATTCGGAGAACAGATCCGGCCAGCGGCGCACGTCGTTGGTCGAATTCCATACCACGTCGAGTGGTGCGTCGATGTGGATCGAGTTTTCTGTATGTCCTGGCATCAGGCGACCTCCACACTCGATTTGCGCTCGACGTACCGGACCACTTGCGCGCCGGTCATGTCGAGGAGCTCGTCGGGCAACTCGACGTCGAAGTCGCGTTGCACAACGCTCTGAATCTCGAAGACGGCCAGCGAATCCACGCTGAGTTCCGCCATTGTCAGCCGGTCTGCGGCCGTCAACTCGTCTGGGCTGACGTCGACCCCGACGTGCTTATCCAGGATCGCCCGCAGAGTTTGGATGGTGAATCTTTCGGACATTTATTTTTCCTTGTTCCATTTCGTAGGGACATCCGACACGCTTTCCGGCGTCGGGCCTGTTTGCGGTGTCCAGCTGTAGAACATGCGTGCGCGGGCATCCGCCGGGGATTGCCAGGTAGGAAGGTAGGGTGAAATGAATTCACCCAGCCGGGAGCTCACGCGGGCGAATTCCGGATGCTGCTGAGCGAGACCGATTGCGGTATTACCGGTTTCGGTGGTCTCCAGCATGTGCACATACAGATCGTCCAGGGCGTAGAGTTCTCGCCGGGAGACGCCGGCGATCACCGGAAGAGCTGTCGCGTCGGATTCGGCGAAGATCTCGGCAACGCGGGAAACGGCGTCCGGGCGTATTCGAGCGATAATCAGTGAACGGTTCATCCGGCGACTCCCCGTGGAATACGCGGCACCGCCGCGTGACTGCTGCAATATTGAATGACCATGAATCTTCTCCGATCCGGCTTCGTGGGGAATGGGCCCAACGCCTCATTGCATCGGAACACAACATGAACTTTATGAGCGAAGCCGGCGGGTGATCCACCACCCTGATGTCCCCGATCCGGAACCCGAGGGTGGTGATAATCAACACTCAGGGTGGCGCCCGACCGCGAGAAAATATTTCTCGACCTTCGTGCCGCCGGTATGCACGGCACACCTCGAAGTGGTGTCGACGGTAACGCGGAAGTATGCGATTCGCCGGCACCAGGCTGGATTCGGAAAATGATCAAGCGGATTGCAATAGTCAAGAGAGGCGAAGCGGCCGTGCGCCTGACCCGGGCCGTCCGGGAGCTCAACGCCGAGCACAATCACGGAATCCGCACCATCGCCCTGCACACCGATGCCGAGCGGCGCGCGATGTTCGTGCGCCAGGCGGACGAGAGTGTCACCCTGCGGCGCAACGGCGTGGTCAACCCATACCTCGACCACGCCGAGCTCGAGCGCGCGTTGCTCGCGGCCGAGGCCGACGCGCCGCCAGCGGCAGCCGTCCGGTGGTGGTACTGGCGAATCTCTCCGGCTTCGACGGCTCACCAGAATCGCTGCGCGGCATCCAACTCGAGTACGGCGCCGAAATCGGCCGCGCCATAGTCAATTTCGACGGCCCGATTGTGTTCTGCGTCATCTCGCGCTACCATGGCGGAGCGTTCGTGGTATTCCCCGGCGCGCTCAACGACAAGATGGAGGTGCTCGCCGTCGAGGGATCCTTCGCCTCCGTCATCGGCAGCGCACCTGCCGCGGCGGTCGTGTTCTCCCGCCAGGTGAACACCCGCACCGCTGCGGACCAGGCAGTGCGCGAGCTCGAGCAGCAGATCTCGACCGCCGCCGACGGTGCCGAAAGAGCCCGGCTGCGCGTCGAACTCGCTGCCACTCGTTCCGCGGTGCGCTCGGACAAACTGGGCGAGGTCGCTGCTGAGTTCGAGGCTGTGCACAACATCGAGCGCGCCCGCGAGGTCGGTTCCGTGCACTCGATCGTCCACGCGGCCGCGCTACGCCCGCGACTCGTCGCAGCCATCGAGCGCGGCATGGCCCGCACAGCGGTCTGCTAGTCGCGAGTATCGGCGCGGGTGGTCAGCTGGTGTTCGCAGCGACCGCCATCACGAAGAACACGGCATGGTTTTTCGAGTCAGGCACGCAGGTAGTCGGCCTCTCGACGCGGCTTCTTTGCTGGTCAGGCGCCGACCCAGAACTTTCTCGGAGACAACCCACCGAACCGTCAGGCCGGTGCTATGCCGGTGATCAGGGTCTGGCTCGAGCCCGTCCGGGTGGTGACGATCTGTGTGAACGTGCTGGGCTGCTCATCCGGGAACTGCTGGGTCAACCGGACCTCCCACCGCGCCTGCCCATCGGCGACGTCCCCGGTGCGGGTGATCAGCACGCAGTAGCGGGTGCCGGCCGGCACCTGATTGATGCCGCGCTGGATCTGCTCGGCGGGCGCGACCGCCGCGTCCGGGGCGACCACCGCGCGGGCCCGGTACCCGGAACGCTCGGCGTAGTAGGCGTACTCGAAGGCCAGGATGGCGTCGGGGCCGTTGCCGGTCCCGCCGGGGTCGGTGCCGGAAATGACGTCGGCGGTGCGCCGTTGCTCGCAGCCTGGTGTCGCGATGGCCCATGGTGGCCTGGCCGATGTCGTTGTCGCCGAGGTGGCTTGTGCGGAACGTGATGCACGCGCGGGTGAACTCGCCGCGGTCGTGCGCGAATTCGATCCGGAACCGTAGAGGATGGTCAGCGCGATCGAGACGGCCGCGACCACGACCCCGAGCACGATCAGCACGGCCAGTGGACGATTGTTGCGCTGCTGATCCGTTCGCCGGGGTCGGCGAACCGGAGTGCCGGGGTGGATTCCGGATCGGTTGACGATCGTGGGCGCCTGGACGGCGTTGTCCTCGACCTTCGGTGGTTCGTCGTCGACGGCAGGCACATGCCGGTTCTGCGCGACGGGTGGGTCGGGCAGCTTCTCGCTCGGGGCCGCAGGCTCGAGCCATTCTTCCCACTCCCCGAATCGCGGCCGCGTACTCGTCTTGTCCGTCGGTGACGGCTCGGAAAGGTCGAGTTCCGATTGGGGAAGGTCGAGTTCCGGTTCGCGGCGACGAACCGGTCTGCGGCGACCAGGTGGGCGTCGGCGCTTCGCCCCCTTGCCCGCGGGCGTGCGCAGCATCGGCAGACCCGTGTCGAACGGATTGCTCTGGGCCGGGCCCTGACTCGGATGCTCCCGGTCAGGGGGCGTCATCGTCGAATTCGCCCAGCACGGGCACGACGGCGGTCGCCATGGACGGCACGGTCACGCCGAGTTGGCCGTCGCGGGGCTTGTGCTCCTGGTCTGTCCCGGGCAGGGGCGGCGTCGGCGGAATCACCATGCCGCCCGCCGGTCCCGGGCGGGCCTGCTGGTCCGGGCGGGTGGCAGGCGCGGGGGCGGATTCGGCAAATGGTCCCGTCCCGGGAATGGGCCTGCTCTGCGGCTTCGGCGCGTCCGACTTCGCGGTGGGCGCGGAAGTGGAGGCGCCGGGACCGGTCGACGTCCCGGGTTTGCTGTCCTGCGACCCACCGCCGAAGTCGAACAGTTTCGAGGAGTTGGGCGAGTTCTTCACGCTGTCGTCGTGGGTGGTGGAGCCGGGGTGGATCGCCTCGGAAATGGCCTTGTCCGCCGACGCCGCAACGGTGTCGATGGTGTGGATGCCGACCTCGGCGATCTTGTCGATGATGTGCGTGCCGATGTCGACGCCCGCGCTGATGCCCGCGGTGCCGATCTGCACTCCCGCGGAGATGAGCTGCTGCTGCAATTGAAGCTGCGCGGCCAGCGCCGGGTCCATCGGCTGCCCCGCCCCCTGCGCTGCGGTGCCGGGCACGAATTGTCCTGTGGCGCCGGGTTGGACGGATTGCCCCTGCGCCACCCCTGCCGGTGTGGTGACCGTGAGCGGTCCCATGCCATCCAGTTTCCTGGTGTGGTCGTCCATCTCCGATCGCGCGTTCGTGACCGTGGTGAGGGCGTCGCGCAGCGCCTGGGTGGCGCGTGCGATGACGGCGTCGGTGTCCGGGGCGGTGGTCGCGTTGTCCAGAATCTCGCGCGCGTCGCGTCGGAACTCCGCGATGATCTGGTCGACGCGCTGCGCTGCGCGCCCGGAGGTGGCGTGCGCGTCGGTGAGCACCGACAGATAGGCCGGGCCCCGGTCGGAGATGTCGCCGATCTGGGTCTGCGTTGTGCGCAGTGCGGGCACCGCGGCGTCGGCGGCGCGAGAGATCCAGGTCGACTCCAGCGCATGCAGGCCGTCGCGATGCGGGCCTTCGGTATCGGCCGCCTTGGTGGACGCGGACGACAATGCGCTGGTCGCCGTTTCGTTCGGAATGCCGACGCCGGTGCCGAGTGAGGAACGTAACGCCAGCAGCGGGCGCACCAACGCGGCCACGATCGGTGGGTCGACCCCAGGATCGGTACTCAGCGGCCTTGTGGTCTCGGCGGAGGCCTGCGTGGCCTGCGCCCGTTTCCGCAGTCCCATCAAACTTCTCATGCCAGTGCCTCCCCCGCCTGGTCGATGGCGCCCGCGGTGTCTGCGTCGGCGCCTTGTGCTTTCGCGCTGTAATCGCGCAGGACCTGCCCGTAGGTGCCGACCAGCTGTCCCGCGGTCGACAACGCTTGCGCGTGTTCGGACACGGCCGTAGCGAACCGTGTCGCGAATTCCGCTCCCACGAGGCCGAGATCGGCGGCCAGCTGGTCGGGATTCACCGCGCCGGACGCGACCGCCGCCGCCGACGCCAATTGTCTGGACACCGCGTCCGCGATCGCGGTGTAGGCGGCCACCGCCGCCGGGTCGAGCCTGAGCGTATCCACTGTTCCCCTCCCGGATCCCAGTCTGTCGCTGCCGCGCCATGATTCATCGCCAAGCGTACTGTGCGACCCGGACACCACGCGGCCGATCCTCGGTGTCCGTTTCGATCGAGTGCGGCCGCGGACGCCGGCAGCGGATCCGATGGCCGCCGTCCGGTGTCTCGCCGGCATCGGAGTACCGGCGCAGGGCGATCGGCCGACGAGCCTGCTCAGGAGCGTTCGCGGCACGGTGTCGTGGGCCCGATAAGGCCTTCACCTGACTCATGTATCGAAATCGTCATCGGGAACACGAATCGCCTTCTCCGAACATCATATTGTGCGCCGCGTCACAGTCGAATATGTTGCCGGGTCGAGCGTCGAGGACCACCGGAAGCGCGACCAGACCGTGCGCGCGCCAAGAGTCTCGGTAGGCCAACTCGGCTTGCGGGACGGCCAGCCGCGCCCGCGGGTGCCGGGCCGAAAATTCCGGCACGACGGCGTCCACGATGAGGTCGGCGGTTCGCGCGCCCAGACAGTAGTGCGGGCCACGGCCGAACATGAGGCTGGGCCTTCCCGCGCGGGCGGGATCGGAGTCGGCGCCGAACACCGAGAGCAAGACAGTGTCGCCGCGGGGGATGGTGTGGCCGCCGACGGTCAGATCGGTTACCGCGAAGCGGCGGATGGCGAACGGCAGCGGGTTCGCCCGTTCCATCAGGTCGCGGCGGCGGGTGGCCCAATCGGTCGCGGCGGTACCTCCGGAGCCGAGCAGCGCGGCAATCAGGTTGCCACACAGGTGTACCGCGTTTTCCAGGCCGGCCAGCATCATCAGGAAGGCGAGCGAGACGAGTTCGTCACCGGTGAGGGTCTCGTCGTCGGTGGCGCGGATCCATCCGCTGAGCAGATCGTCGCCGGCCTCAGCGCGCTTCGCGTCGATCAGAGCAGTGAAGGTCGTGGTCAACCAGCCGATCGCCGTGCCGAGCCGCTGGCCGGACTCCTTCGACGCCGGGTCGAAAGTCACCATGGCCGTTGCGGCATCCCGAAGGCCGGGATGGAGATCGGCAGGCACGCCCAGCAATTCGCCGATGACCAATGCGGGAACCGGAACGCACAACCGGTCCAACAGGTCTACCGTCTGGCCCGCGGACGCGGCCAGCGCGGCGAATGTCTCGTCGGCGATCCGGCGCACCACGAGCTCGAGGCTCTCGGTCGAGCGTCGCGAGAACGCGGGCATCGCGAGCCGTCTGATCCTGCCGTGCTCGTCACCGTCCATGTTCAGCAGATTGCGGTCCAGCGCGGGCGGCAGCGCGAAGCCCGCGTACCCGCCGCCGGAGTGCCGTTTGTCCAGGCTCAGCCGTTCGTCGGCGAGCAGCGCGGCTACCTCGTTGTATCCCGAGATCACCCAAACCTGTTGACCACCGGGGAGTTCCGCGCGCCGAACCGCTCCGCGCCACCTCGCGTGCTCGTCCCACCGCAGCCGCGCCGCTGTTCCGATCGCCCGCACCATCACTCAATCCTCACTGCCGCCGTCCTGGCAGAATAGGCGGCTGCCTCGCCTTCGCTCGGCCCGGCGCGGAGCTGTGGACGGACTCCGTCCGGCTGCGCGCGTTGTGCGGCTGCCTCGCCTTCGCTCGGTCCGGCGCGGGGCTGTGGACGGACTCCGTCCGGCTGCGCGCGTTGTGCGGCTGCCTCGCCTTCGCTCGGTCCGGCGCGGGGCTGTGGACGGACTCCGTCCGGCTGCGCGCGTTGTGCGGCTGCCTCGCCTTCGCTCGGCCCGGCGCGGGGCTGTGGACGGACTCCGTCCGGCTGCGCGCGTTGTGCGGCTGCCTCGCCTTCGCTCGGCCCGGCGCGGGGCTACTGGGCGCCCAGGGCACTGAACGCGGAGAGGTGCGAAGCGAGCAGTCGCACTCGGGACCGCTGCTGGACGGTGGTCTCCTCGGGATGGTGGATCTCGATGCTCAGTCGGTCGTCGAAGGTGCTGATGATGATGGTGCCGCTGGGCTGCTGCAGCCGGTGTCCGGTCTTGTCGGGCTTTCCCAGCATGATCGAGCGGAAGTCGGTGACCCGCAAGCCGTCCGGGACCTGGGGCCGTCGCACGCGACCCCAGTTCGTAGCGAGGACGATTCCCGGCGCGGACGGCGGGGGCCCGGACGCGATATCCGGAATGTGCAATGGGGTCTGCTGCACGGCACCCGTCGCGAGTTCGGCGCACAGGGAGTCGCTGATGCCGTGGGCCAGGCCGACGAGCGTGCCGACTCCGGGCGCCGGGACGAAGTTCGCGAAGCCGAGGACGTTGGTGCCCTCGGTCATGCCGATCCGCTGCGCCACGCGGGTGCGCAGGTCGACCGAATAGGTGTAGCTCAGCTCGGAGAGGGGTAGCTCACGCAGCTCGGCCTCGGTGAGCAGGATCGCGGCGGAGGCGAGTCCGTTGATCGTGGTGTTTTCCCGGTGCCCCAGCTCGGCCAGTGCCGCGGTCTGCTCTCTCGTCAGCCTGCATCGTGCCGTGCGGGGGAGTAGATAGCCGGGATCATCTGGGCCGCAGGGAGTTCGGGCCGCCGCGGTAGGACGGGGCGGCATTGCGGGTGTATCGAACTTTTCGATACCGCGCGCGGTCAGCAGCTCCTCCACCGAACTCGGGTAACCGTGCGGCTCCAGCTCGGGTGAGCGGCCCCCGGCCAGATCGGCATAGCTGGACCATAGCTCGGCGAGCACGGCCAGCGAATGGCAGGCATCCGCGATGCTGTGGTGGGTGACCAGCGTGACGCCCGCATTCTCGCCGTCGCGCACGACGCACAGCGCACAGAGCGTTCTGCGCTGATCCAGCTGCGCGCCGGCGAGCAACCGTTCCGGATCTCCTTCGGCGACCGAGATCTCCGGTGGCGCGCCGGGCGATTCGAGCAGGATGTGTCCGCCGTGCCCATCCGGCTCCAAGCGGGCGCCGAGGATCGGGCGGGCCCGAACAACCGCCTCGAACGCTGCCGCCAGCGCGGCCAGGTTCAACCGGCCCGTTACTCGAACCGAATAGCCGACGAAGACTTCGCTGTTGGCGAAGATCTCCTCACTAGGAGCCAGCGGACGGATGACGATTGCTGTGGTCATATCGATTCCTCCACCTGAGCTCCTCCCAGACGCCAGCCCAAGGCGGTGCGCCGGTCTCCTTCGAATCATCGCTTCTGTCGTGTATCGCGACATCCAGCGGTGCTGTTTCTCGTCGTTGCTACAGCAGCATTTCGCGCGGTGCTCGGCGACGGGACGGTCGACTCCGGCGAGCAGAATGCGGCTCTGGAGAGCCGCACCACCGGAGGTTTCTCATGACCGGGCAGGTCAGGCGAAACTGCCATCGAGTGTCGGGCTACCTCGAGGGCGTGATCCGCTCCGGCGAGCGCGCGGCCGCCCAAGTGCTGGCGACACGGGAACCGGCGGAATGAATCGCTTGGCATCGGCCGAATGCTGGTTCAGCTCCCGACGAGGGATCACAATGGAGAGGTGTTCCAGCGGATCGTGGTGGGGTACGACGACTCACCCGGCGCCCGGGCCGCCTTGGAGATGGCGCTCGAACTGGCGGCGGTGCACAACTCCGCGCTGATCGTAGTCGCCGTCGAAGAGTATCTGCCGCACTATGGTCCGGTGGTCGGCGAAATAGAGGATGAGCGTTCGGTCGGGGAGTTGGCCTGCCGCCGGTGGCTCAGCACGGCCGCCGAGGCCGCCGGAAGGAGGGGCATCGAAGTGCGGGCGGAGATCCGGGCCGGGCAAGCGGCGCGGGAACTCGCCACCTCCGCTGCCGACCACGCTGCCGACCTGCTGATTCTGGGACGGAGCGGGCATTCCGGCATCTGGGGTCGGTTCATCGGCAGTACCGCGGAGAAGGCTGCGCGGCATGCCGACTGCTCGGTCCTCGTCGCACACGACGGCAACGGATAGGCCGATCACCGGTAAGCACGTCGGGACGCCTCGACCCCGGAATCCGGCCGTCGCATCCCCTTCCGTGTTCCCGATCGCGCTGCCGGTGTGACTATCCTTGGCACAACGCGGCGGTGGGGCTCGCCGCTCCGGTATCCGGAACAACCGCGGCAGACCGCCGCCGACAGTCCCTATTCGAACAGCACCTCGTCGTTCGTGTAGGAGACATCCCGTGCCCGGTGAACTGACCGAAGAACCCATCGCCGCGCGAGGGTCGGCACACCGCCGGCAACTCTGGCGCACCCACGGCACCGTGCTGCCGGTCGTCGCCGCGGGCGGTGCCTTCGGCGCGCTGGCCCGCTACGGTCTCGCGCAGTGGCTGCCCGCCCGGCACGGTCACGTGCCGTGGGCCACGTTCCTCACCAATGTCATCGGCTGCTTTCTGATCGGCGTGCTCATGGTCGCGGTCACCGAGATCTGGGCGGCGCATCCACTGGTGCGCCTGTTCCTCGGCGTTGGCGTGCTCGGCGGGTTCACCACCTTCTCCACCTACGTCAACGAGATTCGCGACTTGCTGCGGCTCGACACGATCGCTGTCGCGTTCGGCTACCTGGCGGGCACGCTGGTCTGCGCCCTGCTCGCCACACTCGCGGCGATGTGGCTCACTCGGGCCGGGTACGAGCGCCTGCACCACGCGCGGGAGGGGTCGGCGTGATCGTGTTGCTGGTGGCACTCGGCGGCGCGATCGGGGCGCCGCTACGCTACCTCACCGTCCAGGCGGTGCATGCCCGCCGGGACAGCTTGTTCCCGTGGGGCACGTTCGTCGTCAACTTCGCCGGATGCCTCGTGCTCGGCGGACTCGCCGGCGCCGGGACCGCGCTGTCGACGCCCGTGTTCGTTCTGCTCGGCACCGGTTTCTGTGGCGCGCTGACCACCTACAGCACCTTCGGCTACGAAACCGTGCGGTTGGCCGAACGCGGCGCCTTTTTCTACGCCGCGATGAACGTCGTGGTCAGCGTTGTCGCCGGGCTGGGCGCAACCTTCGCGTCCTACGCTGCGGTGCACGCCCTGTTCGGCTGACGGCTGGAGGTGGGCCGCCCTCACTCACGCGCTTCGGTTCCGACCTCGCCGATCAGAGTCCGTTGCCGGGTGCACCGTGTCGCGTTGCGAGGGAAGATGTTCAGGGCGCTGGGCCGTGGGCGGGGAAATTCACTATCTTCGTGTCAGCAGCTGGGTAGTAGGCGTGATCCAGGTCACTCGACGGGGATGTCGTGGACCATTCCGGGTGAGCTAAGCTGACGTAACAGATGCAGATATGCGCATACGTCGCTGAGATGAAAGCGGGCTGGGTCGATGGGACATGAACACGAGCATGATCACACACACGGACACGGGATGTCCGTCGATGCCGACCGGAAGTGGCTGACCGTAGCGCTGGCACTGATCGGCGGCTTCATGGTGGTCGAGGTCGTGGTCGGTCTGCTGGCCAACTCGCTGGCGCTGCTGTCCGACGCGGCGCACATGCTCACCGACGCCGCGTCGATCGTGCTTGCGCTCGGTGCCATCCGACTCGCCGCCCGTCCCGCGCGCGGCAAGTACACCTACGGCTACAAGCGCGCCGAGATCCTGTCGGCGCAGGCGAACGGCATCACGCTGCTCGTGCTCGCCGGCTGGCTGACCTACGAGGCCGTCCGGCGTCTGCTGGAGCCACCGGAGGTGACCGGCGGGCTCGTGGTGGTGACCGCGCTGGTCGGCATCGTGGTCAACATCGCGGCCGCGTGGGCGATCAGCAAGGCGAATCGGTCCAGCCTCAACGTGGAGGGCGCCTTCCAGCACGTGCTCAACGATCTGTACGGATTCCTCGCCACCGCCCTGGCCGGACTCGTCGTGCTGGTCACCGGATTCGCCAGGGCGGATGCGATCGCCACGCTGATCGTGGTCGCGCTGATGGTCAAGGCGGGGCTCGGGCTGGTGCGTGAATCCGGCCGGATCTTCCTGGAGGCGGCGCCCGCGGGTGTCGATCCGGACGCGCTCGGCCACCGGCTGGTGGAGATCGACGGCGTCGACGAAGTGCACGACCTGCACGTCTGGCAGATCACCTCCGGTGACATCGCGCTGTCGGCACACGTGCTGGTCCGGGCCGGCGCGGACTGCCACGGATTGCGTCAGCGGATCGAGCGGCTGCTCGATCACGACTACGACATCACCCACACCACCTTGCAGGTCGACCACAGTCACGTCGTCGAGGTGGCGGCGGCCGCGGACTCGCAACGCCTGCTGCCGGTCTTGGACGACCACTGCGACGATGCGCACGGCCCGGTGCACCGCGACCGCCCGGCGTCCGCGGCGGGCATCGGCGCGCCGTAACCTACCGAGTGAGCTCGGTCGGAATGCGCTGGTCGCGTCGGGGAGCGGAGTCCGAGCATCGGCGGTGACCGAATCCAGGGTGTGAACGAGGCAATCGGGCTCGGCGAGCCGAAAGGAGCGCAGGTGGACGCCACACACCCGGATCCGATGCCGCCGAGGAGCCGGATCGGCGCTCTGCTGTTCGCGCTGCCATCGGTGGGCAGGCGATGGAGCGCGGCGGTGCGCGCTGCCGCGGCGTTCGCCCTGCCCGCCGCACTCGTCACGGGGCTGGGGCACCGGGACGCGGCGGTATTCGTCATGTTCGGCGCCTTTGCCGTGCTCTACGGCGAGCGGCGGCCGTTCCGGGCGCGCGGCTGGGTGGTGCTCACCGCCGGTGTGGCCCTGTTCGCCGCGTGTGCTGTCGGCGGGCTGGTCGGCAGGGGGCTCTCCGTCGGATTCGGCTCCTCGCTGATCACCGTGGCCGTGGTGTCGGCTGTCGCGGTGATCACCGTTTTCGTGATCGACGCGCTGCGGCTCGGCCCACCGGGCGCGCTGTTCTTCGCGCTGGTCTGCGCGGGCGCGGTGAAGGCCGCCGAGTCCGGCACCTCGATCGCGATGCTGTTGTCCTGCACTGCCTTCGGAGCGGCGGGGTCGGTTGTCGTCGCGATGGCCGGAGTGCTGCGCGACCACCGCAAACCTGAACGAATGGCCGTCGAGGCCGCGGTGCGCGCGGTCGAGGAGTACGTCGTGGCGCGGGAGGCGGGCACGCGGGCCATCGATCTGCGGCACCGGGCAGGCGCCGCGATGGCCGACGCCTGGGCCGCAGTGTACGACGCGGGTCTGCCGACGGGCGTTTCGGAATCCGAGATGTTGGCCACCCTGCTGGTGGCACGGCGCAGGCTCGCGGGGCACGCCCTCGACGACGACACCGATGACCTGTTGGTCGATCCGCTGATCTCGTTCGCCCGCCCGAGCGTGGCATTCCGGCTGCGGCGTTCACTGTCGTTCTCGTCGCACGCGGCGATCAGCGCCCTGCGCGTCGCGGCGGCTTGCTTCGGCGCAGGTGTGCTCAGCGCGCTGCTCGGCATGGAACGGCCGCACTGGGCGGTGCTCAGCGCGCTGATCGTTTTGCAGAGCGGGCCCGATCGGGTCCGCGGTCAGGTGCGTGGCATCCATCGTTTCGCCGGCACCGTCGTCGGCCTCGGACTATTCGCGGGCGTGTACCAGCTCGCGCTGACCGGCTACGCGCTCATCGTGCTGATCGCTGTACTCCAGTTCTGCATCGAACTGTTCGTGCCGCGCAACTACGCGCTGGCCGCCGTCTTCATCACGCCCGTCGCGCTCATCGCGGGCGGCGTAGCCGCGGGCGGGCCGGTCGGGCCCGTGATCCGGGATCGTCTGATGGAGACCGTCCTCGGCGTCGCCGTCGCCGTGGTCGCGCTGCACGGTGTCGCGCCGCACGCGCATCGGCACACCTTCCGCTGGATGGCCCGCAGAGTTCGGTCCGTGGCCCGCGCCCTGCTCGACCTGTTGCGCACCCAGCCGATGAACGCCGAGGCATGGGCACTGGTCCAGCGGCTGCAATTCGAACTGGTCGGGGTGGTCCGCAGCGGAATCGACTCGGCAGCCGACGATCCCGCGTGGACCCGCGAGCACTGGCCGGAGCACGCAGCCGTCGCCCATCTCGGCTACGACCTGCTCGCCGCCTGCTGGGTGCTGCCCTCGGGTCGGCCGCTGCCCGACGTGGACAGCTGGGCCGCCCGTCTGGAATCCGGCACACTCGATCCATCGGCGCCGAACCGACCGCCTGCTAGCGTTCGGCGTATGCAGGACAGCGTGACGGTCCGGATGGCCGCCTCTGCCGACAAGATCTGGGAACTGGTCAGCGACATCGAGAACACCGGGCGGTTCAGTCCCGAGACGTACGACGCGCAATGGCTCGGCGGCGCCACCGAGCCCGCGGTCGGCGTCACCTTCCGCGGCCATGTCAACCGCAACGGCTGGGGTCTGAAGTACTGGACGGTGTGCCGAATCGTCGCCTGTGCGCCGGGCCGCGAGTTCGCGTTCACCGTTCTGGGCCCGGGCGGCATGGCGATCAACACCTGGCGCTACGTCTTCGAGCCGGTCGAGGGCGGCACCGAGGTGACCGAGTCGTTCCAGCTGCACAACAACCCGGTTCTGCGGCTGTACTGGCTGCTGGCCGGATGGACCCGCGGCAAGACGAACGTCGAGGGGATGCGGGAGACGCTGAACCGGATCAAGGCCGTCGTCGAATAGCGCACGGATCAGAGCATGCGGTCCGCTAGTTCACGCAGGGCACCGAGTTGCCGATGGTGGTGGTGACCGGCTTGCCCGCATCCGGCGTCGGCGGAGCGGAACCGCTCGGCGTGGACGATGCGGTGCCCGCCGAAGTCGAGTCGATTTCGGCGGGCATGGAGAAGTCGCTGCCGACGACGATCTTGACGTGGCCGGCCGGGACGTCTGGTGACGCGGTGGCAGTGAATCCGCCGAGCAGGTCGGCTAGTTGGGTGGCGTCGGTCTCGGCGCCGGGGCCGTAGGTGATCGTGGTGGCGGAGCCGTCGGCGTAGGTGCCGTTGGCCACTGTGCCCTGCTGGTAGCCGCGCCCGGCCAGCGCGGAGGAGAGCTTGGCGGCCCGGCCTGCGACGTGGCTGGCGTTGTGCACATCGACGACGCTGGTCGGCAGGCGCACCGAGGTAGGCCGCGGCTGTTCGACGCCGAACGCGGCGCGTACCTCCTTCTTGATGGCCGCAGCGTCCACGATATTGACGTCTTGGCCGTCGATGTTGTCGTAGCGCAGGACCGGCAGCGTGCGGAACTCGACCGACGTCGCCCCCGCCGTGCCGAGGTCGCGGGCGAAGTCGAGCAGGTTCCAGTCGTCGGAGAGCACGACGTCGCGGTGCGCCACGTCCATCAGCTGGGAGAGCTTGCCGATATTGGTCAGCGTCCCGGAATCCTGTAGCGACTTGGCCACCGAGGTGAGGAACGCCTGCTGACGGTGGGTGCGGTCGAGGTCGCCGTTCTCCAGGCCGTGGCGCTGCCGGACGAACGCCAGCGCCTCGGAGCCGTCGAGATGCTGCGGTCCGGCCGGGAAGGTGGCACCCGAGTAGTAGCTGTCGTCCACGGCGTGGTTCAGGCAGACGTCCACGCCGCCGAGTGCCGTGGCGAGGTCGTAGAACCCGGCCAGCGAGATCTCGGCGAAGCGGTCGATCGGGACGCCGACCAGGTTGCGCACGGTAGACACGATGGACGCGCGTCCAGCCTCCCGTCCCTCGCGTTCCAGGGTGACCTGGTCCTTCTCGCCCGCGGCGATCAGCTTGGTCTGGGCGGCGGCCTTCTTCAGGCCGTACGCCTCCTTGATCTTGGCGTGGTCGTAGCCGGGGATGCCGGAGACCTGGACATAGTCGTCACGCGGAATGGAGAATGCCACGATCTTCCGCATGTCCGCCGGAATGTGCAGCAGGATCAGCGAGTTCGCGTTGTAGCCGCCCTCTTCACCATCGCCGGCGTGCAATTGGTCGAGGATCGGCTTCGGCAGATCGTTGCCGTTCTGGTCTTTGCGGGTGTCCAGGCCGATCAGCAGGATGTTGAGGTCGCCGCCGAGGGAGCGCGGCGCGTCCGCGCCGATCGCGTCGGTGCGGGTGAACCCGTGGTCGAAGTCGGTCTCGGCGGACCAGGCGAAGCCGGTTCCGGCCAGGATCCCGAGGGCGGAGGCCGCCGCGACCAGCCGGGTCGCGATGCGGGCTGCGTGCAGGGTTCGCCGGTGCCGCTTGGTTTCGGGGTGACGGCGGGCGTTGTTGCGGCGGTGGTGAGGTGCGGCGTCGCGCGGTAGCGCGCTGATCCTGGCAAGAGGAACGGTGTCGTCGTCGATCGGTGCGGCGGTTCTCCTGGCCGGTATCCGTCGTCGTTCCACCGGATCGCTCCTTGCCGCCGCACCATCGCCCTCGACTCGACAGTACCCACGGTCCGGCGTGATGGTCTGGCCTGCGGTCACGAACCGCCAGTGTCATTGCTCCTCGCCATTGCATGAGCACCCGTTCGCCGGGACGGTCCCGTCGACGGTGAGCAGCGGCGCGGCTATACGGTCCATGTAGGCACTGAGCGTGGCACGGTCGGCGCTCGACAGCGCTGTCGTGCCGACCTTGTTGCGCAGGAAACTGACGCCGACGAGGAGCGCGGCGAGTAGCTCCGCGCGGAGGGCGGCATCGGGGCCGTCCAGGCGGGTGGCGAGCAGGTCCCCGAAGGCGGAATTGATGCGATCGCGGAGTATGGCGCGGACGGTGTCGTCGTTTGCCGCGCTGAGGAACCGAGAGATCGAGCCGCCATCGTCCCCGCCGGCCGCGCTCACCTCGAGCGCATGGTCGAGCAGGATGTGCGGCAACTCGGCCAGCGGTGTGTCACTGATGATGCTGTCCGAACCGTCGGCGCCGCCGGCCGCTTCGGCGAACAGCTTCTCCTTGGAGCCGAAATAGCGGTAGACCAAGGCTTGGTTGACGCCCGCGGCCGCGGCGACATCGCGGGTGCTGGTGCCAACGGCATCCAAGCCGGGATCACGCGCACCGGCGCCGACGGCCGGTTCGAGGTCCCCGACCTGGCCTCCGGTGCATATCTGGCGATCTTCTCCTGCATCGGTTATCACCCGCACGCGACGATGGTCGTACCCGGCCTGGCGGCGGCACCGCTCGATGTCATCCTCGACCCTGCCACCAGTATTCGTGGCGTCGTCTACGACCGACACAGCGAGCAGCCCGTCGCAGCGGTGACCGTCACCGCGGTCGGTCCGGGCGGCGAGGTTATCGCCAGCACTGTGTCCGATCCGGATGGCGGGTACGTCATCACCGGGATCGACGCGACGGAGATCACGCTCGTGGTGGTCGCCGCCGGCGCCGACCCGGTAGCCACCGTGGTCCGCTGCGGCAACGGCACCGAGTATCAGGTGGACCTCCCGCTGGACACCTACAGCTCGCTCGGCGGGATGGTCACCGAAGACGGTGTGCCCGTCGCCCACTTGCGGCTGACACTTCGGCACAGCAACGGCTCCGTGGCCGCGACCACGTTCACCGATGCCCACGGCGCCTACCGGTTCGTCCGGCTGAAGGCCGACCAGTATGTGCTGGACAGCGCTACCAGCGGGCCCGGCGCGATCACGATCGCGCCGGATACCACCACCGCTGACCTGGCACTTGTTCCTTGGGGCACCGATCCATCTGCCGCACAATCGCTTTCACCCCTCGATAACGGGCAGAGCAGCTGGCCACGCGCATAGCCTTCGCCTGGCCGATGACAGCCCGGTCAGGCGGACATCGAGGGCTGTCCGCGCACCGACTCGATATCTCCGCCGCGCCGAACCTCGAGTCCCTCAGGCCGCGAAGCGATGAGGAAACGCTCCTCTAGGCTCGGGAAACATGACTGCTCCTGTGCTCCTCGTGCTCGGCGCCGGACCCGGCGTCGGGCTCTCGGTCGCCCGTCTGTTCGCCCGTGACGGCTTTGCCGCAGTGTTGGCTTGTCGCTTCGATACCGAGGCCGAGCCGCTGGCGAAACAGCTGCGTGGCGAGGGGTTCGACGCGGACGGTATTGGAGTGGATCTGGGAGATCCCACCGACGTGGGCCGTGCCGTCGCTGGTGTGGGGGAGCGGCACGGCCGCATCGACGTGCTGCATTTCAATCCGAGCATCTTCCGCCAGGCCGATCCGCTGCAGCTGTCGGTGCCCGAGCTGATCGAGGACTTCACCGTCGGCGCCGCAGCACTGCTTCCCGCGGTCCAGGCCGCGAGTCCGTACCTGTCCGAGGGGGCTCGCGTACTGGTCACCGGCAGTGCGGCCGCGGACAAGCCGTGGTATCAGGCTGCCTCGCTCGGCGTCCAGAAGGCGGCGGTGCGCAACCTGGTCACCAGCCTGGACACCACGCTGGCGCCCGCGGGCATTCGTGCGGTCGCGGTGCAGATCAATGGTGTGCTCGGCGAAGGGGCGTTCACCCGGGACCGTGTCGCCGAGGCGCTGCACGCGGCGGCTACTCGCCCGGCCGACGCGTGGACGCCGCACGTCTCCTACGACGGCTGAGCTATCAGGGTCCGATCGCAGCGAACTCGTGCGGAGGCCGAACACAGTGCGCACCGGATTGTCGAGGCCACGGGAGGCGACCAGCTCGCGATGCGCTGGAACCGTACGCGTTCAGTCCAGGAGATGGGTGATGGCTTCGGCCAGATAGACCGGCAGCAGGAGGTAATACAACAGCATCGCCATCGAATCGGCTCCGATCATGAACGCAGGCCCCACCCCGTGCCGCGGCGGATACGTCGGGCAGGGATCGGAGACCGAATGGTCTCGCGACAGCGGGAGGTTAGTGCAGGCGCCGATCGTCGGCAAGAGCGCTCAGCGTGTCGGCGAGCCGGTGCGCTACCGCAGCGCGCTGCCCTGCACCCACTGATCCCACGGCAGACCCCAGTCGCCGTTCTGCCAGACCTCCAGAGGGGCGCCGCCGGTGTTGCGGATCTCCACCACGTCACCGGGGACGGCGAAGGTGAAGAACCACTGGGCGTTCTCGCCGCTGAGGTTGAGGCAACCGTGCGAGACGTCGGTGTTGCCCTGAGCCCAGACGGTGGAGTCGAGCTGATGCAGGTAGATGCCGTCGGTGCTGATCCGGGTGGCCCAGCCGATGGCCTCCTTGTAGCCGAGGCGGGAGTTGATCGGCAGGCCGTAGGTGGAGGAGTCCATGATCACCGGGTTGGCCTTGTCCATCACGGTGTAGACACCGGGCTGGGTCCAGAAGGTGAGCGTCTTGCCCGCGATCACCTCGCGACCGCCCATGCCCATCGAGGTCGGCATCGTGCGAATCAGCTTGCCGTTCTCGAAGACCTGGATCTGCTTGGTGTTGTCGTCGGCGATCGAGACGTGCGAGGCGCCGATGGTGAACGAGGTCTTGGTGTCCTCTTGGCCGTAGAGGCCATGGCCGAGTTCCTGGCCGTAGATGTTCGCCGCGACGGCGACCTTGGTGCCCGGGGTGTAGTACTCCTTCGGGCGCCAGTGGGCGTTGCGGTCGTCCAGCCAGTACCAGGAGCCTTCGACCGGCGGGTCGGTGGTCACCGAGAGTCGCTTCTCGGCGGCGGCGTGGTCGGGGATGTCCTCATCGAAGTGGGCCACGACGACGGTGCCGACGCCGAATGTGCCGCCGTCGGCCAGCGGCGTGCCGCCGGTGGTGGTCAGATACACCTTGGTCTGGTTGTTCGGCTTCAGTGTGGCGAAGGTGGAGCTGGTAGGGCCGATCCGGCCGGTGATGGTGAGCCCCTCGGCGGTGACCGTGTACGTGTGCCCGTAGCCGAGCGGTTCGACGGGCTTCCAGGTGGTCTTGTCCGGGGTCAGGATGCCGTCGACCGCCTTGCCCTGTTCGTTGGTCATCGTGACCGAGGTCAGCATGCCGTCGGTCGCGCTCACCTGGACCGGCGCGAGCGGATCGACAACCTCGGCGCCGGACCCGGGCGTGATGGCGATCGGCGCGACCGCGGGGCCGGTGGCTCCCGGGGCGGGTTTCGGTGCCGATGAGGATGAGCACGCCGCCACGACGAGCGCCGTCACCAGGGCGAACCCCGCGATGACACCGGATCGGAAGCGGGGGGTCGCCATGGATTCTCCTGTGTTCGCCGTGCGCCACCGATAGCGCACCCTCGTACTGTCCAGGGCAGTAGTTTACCGGTCACCCATGCGGTGAAATGCCCGCGACAGCGGCTCACGGCAGGTTCCCAGCCGCTCCACAGGAACGGTCTGCGATCGCCGAAATCGGTGGATTGCGGCTCGACTTCGAGGATCTGCTTGCGCCGTCCTACTTCGATTCCTGCCGGTCCGGTCGACGGCGGCAGGGTTGTTGCGCCTGCGGAATGTGGGATGAGGATGCGAGGGCCCGCGCGAGCTAGTTGCGGCGAATCCTGGCCAGCCAGGCAGCGACGTCGACCTGG
This sequence comes from Nocardia sp. 2TAF39, assembly GCF_052114905.1. Taxonomy (NCBI): domain Bacteria; kingdom Bacillati; phylum Actinomycetota; class Actinomycetes; order Mycobacteriales; family Nocardiaceae; genus Nocardia; species Nocardia sp. 2TAF39. The sequence continues at coordinate 87,946 of NZ_JBFRFQ010000006.1, read as the reverse complement.
CCGGACTCGGAGACGTCCAGTTGCGCTGCCTCCTGGGCCACGACGTCGGTGATCCGTCCCCGGTAGCGCGTAGGGCGTAGGTCTTCGATCTCCCAGCCGTCGCGGAAGGAGTCCCGGATTACCGAGTCGCTGATCCGCGGGCCGAACCCCGGTTCGATATCCGAGAGAGCGAGGATATGGACCGCGCCGCCCGGCTTGCAGATCGCGTGCAGACTGCGGACATAGGCAGCTCGTGCCTCGTCCTCGTTGCCGAAGACATGGAACAGGGCGCTGTCCACGATGGTGTCGAACGCGGGTGCGGAGCCGGGCGGATCACCGGCGAAATCCGGGCGGTCGCCGAGCGCGAGCGCGTCGGCCACCTCGAATACGGCGGTGGGGACATTCTGCTCGGCGGCATTGGCGCGAGCATAGGCGACGGCGCTGGGCGACATGTCGATACCGAGTACGTCGTAACCGAGTCGCGTCAGCAGGATCGTGTGTTCGCCCGCGCCGGAACCGGGGTCGAGTACCCGTCCGTTGATCCACCCGTCACGTTCGAGTGTGACGATGGCGGGCTGTGGTGCACCGATCACCCATGGCGCGGTGTCGTTGTCGTAGACGGTGTTCCAGAATTCGGCGGGCCTTGTCATGGTCTCCATGGTCCATCCTGAACCGGGGTTGAGGTCAACCCGCGGGTCGCGGCCGCGCAAGCCACGGTCGGTCTCGGCCCTGCATTCCTTCGCCGACACCGGGTACGCGGCGATCATGAGCACACCGGAAATCGATCCGACGACGGCGGAGTCGATGCAGCAGGACTCCGATTTCGCCGAGGAGCACAGCAAGCCGACCCACGCCGACGAGCACCCCACCGACGAAGAACTCGAGACCGACGAATCCACCTCGCGCGGACACGGCGGGATGGACCACTGAGCCGGGTGCGTGGCACAGCTCCCGCGCAACCGTGCCACGCACCGGGTTCAGACGACGGCGACCAGTCGGGCCGCGTTCGCGGACTCGTCGTCGGCCGCCTGGTTGGCGGCCAGTTCGGCGTGCACCCGGTCTCGGTAGCGGGTGATCTCGCGGTCGGTGTCCGCGGCGTCCCAGCCGAGGCGAGCGCCGACGAGCCAGGCTACCGCGGGTGCGGCGGCCAAGCCGCGGTCCGCGGCCTCGATGGAGATGCGGGTGCGGCGGGTGAGCACATCGTCCAGGTGCAGGGCGCCCTCATGGGTCACCGCGTACGCGGCTTCGGCACCGAGGTAGTCGGGCGCCCCGGCCAGCGGCTCGGCCAGTTCGGGCTCGTCGGCGATCAGGTCGAACAGGTCGGTGATCGCCGAGCCGTAGCGGCCGAGCAGGCGTTCGACCGTCGCCCTCGGCAGCCCGCGGCGCAGCGCGGGGCTGTCCAGGTCGGCGGCGAGTTCGTGGTAGCCCACCGCGCCGAGAATCGGCACTGATTTCGACCCAGCACGTCATCAGGATCGTCGAATGCGTTTCTATCGCCTGTTCGACCCTGTTGTTGGATCGGCATGCCCGAGGCGGCTTTTCGCTGTTCCGATGCTGCCATCGCCGTGAGCGGAATGCAACAGTCGTGGTGATCCTAGACGGGAAGGTGTCGCAGTCTTCGACGTCGGGTCGGTCGACCGCTCGGCGGCGACGATCGTCGGGGTTTCGAGTTTGCTAGCGCCGACCGGCGTGTAGGGCGTGATAGCCGTGGCTCAATCGTCGGCGAGGCGGTATCCGACTCCGCGATGGGTTTCGATGCTGTTGGTGCCGAATGGGGTGTCGATTTTCTTGCGTAGGTAGCCGATGTACACCTCGACCACGTTGGCGGGGCCGTGCCAGTGTGCGTCCCACACGTCGGCGAGGAGATCGGTCTTGGTGACGACGGTTCCTTTGTGCCGCATGAGGTGTTCGAGCAGCGCGAATTCGCGGGGAGTCAATGCCACGATTGCGTCGCCCCGCTGGACTCGGCGTCGTGTGGGGTCGAGGGTGAGATCGCAAACGGTGAGGATCTCGTTGGGGTCCGGTGCTCGGCGTAGCAGTGCGCGTAGCCGTGCGACGAGGACCATGAATGAGAACGGTTTGGTGAGGTAGTCGTCGGCACCCATGTCGAGGGCGTCTATTTGTTCGTGGTCGCCGTCTTTGGCGGTGAGCATGAGGACCGGGATTCGCACGTCGTATGCGCGGAGCTGTCGGAGCACTTCGTAGCCGCTGAGTCCGGGGAGCATGATGTCCAGGACGACCACGTCGAATTCGCCGTCGGTGGCGAGGCGGAGGCCGTCAGGACCGGTGAGCGCGACGCGGCTGTCGTAGCCTTCGAGTTCGAGTCCACGTCGCAGCATCTCCGCCAGGTGGGGCTCGTCTTCGACCACCAGCACTCGTGTCATCCGGGGTGTCCTCCGTGCCCGGTTGGTGTTGTCATGCCACCGCTTGCGTCCATCCTATGGCGGGGTGACCAGACGCGCGGCATGGGTGCGCCGCGTGTGCTCACCCGGCCGGGGCTGTCGCGGTGCTGCTGGTGCTGTTGGTTTCGAAGGTGTTTCGACGATGTTGGCGGATGTTGTATGCGATGCCGATGGCCAGGATCGCGAGAATGACCACCGAGGTCCATCCGCTGCCCAGGTTGAGGCCGCCCTTGGCGTGTGGCTTCCACAGGAAGTCGCCCATGGTCGCGCCGAGCGGGCGGGTCAGCACGAACGCGGTCCAGAACAGGAACACCCCGGAGATGTTGGTGAAGTAGTGAGCGAGCAGGATCGCGACCATGGTCCCGGCGATGACGGCGGCTCCGCCCCAGTAGCCGAGGCCGGAGCTGTCGGACAGGAAGTCGCCGGTGGAGGTGCCCAGGGTGTTCGAGAGCACGATCGCGGCCCAGTAGAGCAGTTCGCCTCGGTGGGTGGTGATGTGGGCGACGTTGTAGGTTTCGCCGCTGAATTTCCAGATGACGAACACGATCGCCAGCGCGGAGATCAGGATCGCCGCCCCGGCCCGGTAGCCGAGTCCGTTTTCGGCGGAACCGGATTGGTCGCCTCGGTTGAGCAGGTCGGACAGGGTGGTGCCCGACGTGCTGGTGGCGGCGATCAGAGTCCAGTACAGCGCCGGGTGGAATGTGCGCGCCCGCAGTTGGCCGATCAGCACGACGACCATGGCGGCGAAGAAGAACAGTGTCGCGTCCAGGTATCCGAATTTCAGGGTCTGCGCGACCCAGTCGCCGCCGGTCTCACCCAGCGTCGTAGCGGCGATCTTCAATACCCAGAACAGGACGGTGATCTGGGGAAGTTTGTATGAGGTGTGGGCGCTGCCCGCTGCTCGACTCATCGCCTTGGACTCCCATCCCGATGGCGCCAGTGTGCGCCCGATATGTCGAGGTGAAGTGTGCCCGAAGACCGCTGAGAGCACGCTGAGAACCGTTTCCGTATCGGTGCGGCGTGTTCTGGACGCGCCGGGCTTTTCATCGGGTGGGTGGCGGCTCGGTGGTGGGGAGTTCGACGACGAAACGTGCGCCGCCGGTGGGTGAGTTCTCGACAGTGACGGTTCCGTGGTGGGCCGCGACGATCTCGGCGACGATGGCCAAGCCGAGGCCGGTGCCGCCGCTGTCGCGGCTGCGGTCGGGTTCCAGGCGGGCGAACCGCTCGAATATCCGGACACGGTCATCCGGGGGAACGCCGGGTCCGTCGTCGTCGACGGTGAGACGGGCACGCCCCTGCACGACGGCTGTGGACACGGTCACGGTCGTGGTGGCGTGGCGGGCGGCGTTGTCGACGAGGTTGCGGATCACCCGGTCGATGCCGGTGCGGTCGCCCACCACGCGGGCTGGCACCAGCTCGGCCCGCACGATCGCCGCGTGACTGGTGTCAGCGGCGCTGACCGCGGCGGCGGCGAGGTCGTCCAGATCGATGTCCTCGTGTCGCGCGCTGGGGCCGTGCTGGTCGGTGACGGCCAGGATCAGCAGGTCGTCGATGAGGTGGCGCATCCGCCGCCCTTCCGGCAACAGTGTGTCGGCGAGCAGATCACGGTCGAGGAACCCGGGGTGTTCGAGGCCGAGTTCGAGCGCGGTGAGCAGGGTGGTCAATGGGCTGCGCAGCTCGTGGGAGGCGTCACCGACGAACCGCCGTTGGGCCTCGTGCCCGGCCTGGATGCGAGACAGCATCTCGTTCATGGTGACCGCCAGCCGCGCGATCTCGTCGCGGGTGGGCGGGATCGGGACCCGTTGCGACAGGTCGCCGGTCTCGATCCCGGCCACCCGAGCACGGATGTCCTCGACCGACCGCAGCGAGCGGCCCACCAGCCAGTACGTGGCCGCCGCAGTGACCAGCACGATCAATGGGCCCAACCCGGCCAGCAGTTGCGTAACGTCGGCGACGGTGTCCTCGATCGGTTGGGTGTCCGCGGCGGCCAACACCGTCACCGACCCGTCAGGTCCGGCGACGGTGCGGGCGCTGATCCGCAGATCCTCGTTCGATGCCGCCGCGACACCGTTACGACGATCGACGCCCGCGGTGATCGGGTCACCGATCAACGGCGCGGTCCAAGCCTGGCTCGAGGTGCGCAGCACATGTCCGTCCGGGCCGATGATCTGCACGATCGTGACCCGGCCGACGCTGGCGAACAACGACTCGTCCAGCTGGTCGGGCCGATGCGTGCGCAACTGCTCGGCGACGGCGTTCGCCCGCGCCGATGCCGACTCACCGGCCACACGCAGCAGCGACAGATCCAACAGCCGCAACACCACTCCCGCTCCCACCAGCGTCGCGACACCGACCACCAGCGCCACTACCGCAGCCGAGCGGACACGCAACCCCCAATGGGACGGGCGTGCCGACAATGCCAATCGAGTCACGACCGACATCATCACCCGCGCTCCGGTGTGACCGGTCACATTCTCGACATGGCTTGTGCCGCGCGTTGCACTCGTGCACGCGGCGCGGCCAACACTGGACGCAGCCGCGAGTGGGTCGCTCGGAGTACGACGGCGGTCAGCCCACGGCGTATCAGCACCCACCCGATGAGCGTGACGGCAGCGCCCAGGACAAGTCCGGCGATGACGTCGTGGGGGTAGTGGGCGGCGATGTAGACGCGGGCGAACGCCATCAGCAGCGCGGCGGCCACGGCGGCCTTTCCGAGACGGGGCGAGACCAGGAACAGCCCGGCCGCCGCAGCACCGGCCATGGTCGCGTGATCACTGGGGAACGACGGGTCGGTGCTCCGGTCCGCGAGCACCAGCAGACCCGGGACGGCATCGTAGGGCCGTTGCTCACCGACGGCGTGGACGAGGGGTTGATTGACGCCCACGGCCAGCACCGTCGCGACACCGGCCCAGATCGCCGCGGCCATCCGTGCGGGGTCGCCGCTGCGGCGAGCGAGCCACCAGCCCGCGATCAGCAGCGCGGCGAACAAGACCACGCCGTAGGTGGCGTAGTCGTACATCACTGCACGCAGCCAGGGCGTGTGCCGGGCGAAGGCGTTGATCTGCCGAAGCTGCTCGTCACCGAGCCCGTTCACGTCGAGGGCCGCGATAGTGGGTGTGGTCATGTGGCCTTTCGGTCGGGTGTGGCCGGTCGCCGGCCGTGTGCGCTCGATGTCGTCGCGCGCGGCGGAGTTGGTGCCGGCAGACTCAGCCGAGCGTGGTCAGCAGCGTGGTGAGGGTCCGTGTTTCGGTCGCCGGGTCCGGGTTGTGCGCGCGCAACGCTTTCAACGCACTGTCGATACTGTGGTCGACCACGTCCCACCCGGCCTCATCCATCGGCTGCAAGCTCGACTGGTCTTGATCCCACGCGGTTTCCAGGTCCTTGATCCGGGCCGTAGCCGCGTTTTGCTTGCCGCTTTCCACCAGCGCCAAAGTGTCCTGCGTGATGGTGCGCAGCCTCGCGACCTCCGCTGTCGGGAAATGCGCGGTCGCCTGACCTGAGGCCGGCGCGGCAGCAGCCGGCGCGGAGGAGGTCTCTTCGTCGCTGGCGGCGGCGTGTGGTTGGGTGGAGGCCCATCCCAATAGGCACCCGACCAGCACCGCCACCACCGCGTAGTACCCGAGCATGATGCGCTCGCGGGCCGGGCTGGTCCTCGCGGTCTCGGGTGCGGGTGGTCGCTGATCGTCGATGACGTCGCTGCGGGTGCGAGTGAGGTAGACGACGGTCGCGCCGATCGCGGCCAGGAAGATCACGCTGGTGGCGGCGGTTCCCAGACCGAGACCGTGTGCGTTTCTCGGGGAGGCGAGCCAGTCGCCGAGGTTCGCGCCCAACGGGCGGGTCAGGATGTAGGCGAGCCAGAACGACAGCACCGCGTTCGCGCCCGACCGCCATCCGATCACGATCGCGGCGATCAGTCCGGCGGGCAGCAGTACCGAGGTTCCCGGCCCCCAACCGGTCGTGGCCAGCGTCCAGTCACCGACCGCGGTGCCCAGAGCGAAGGTGACCAGCACCGCCAGCCAGTAGAACAACTCGCGCGGCGTGGTGACGATGCTGTGAATCGACAGTGTGCGTTCCCGCGCGAACCATACGGCGAACACCACCGCCAGGACCGCGGCGAACACGGCGGTGCTCAATGCGAGCGGGACCGAGAGTTTGTCGGTGAGGATGTCGGTGTACAGCGTGCCGGTCACACTCAACACCACCACGCACAGCCAGTACACGAACGGCACATACCGGGCAAGGCGCAGCTGCCAGGCCAGCACCGCCGCCAGTACCACGCTGAAGATCACGGCCGTGGTCACCAACCCGAGCGCCAATGTGGAGTTGATCCAGTCGGCGAAGCTTTCCCCGACGGTGGTGCACAGGATCTTGATGACCCAAAACCAGACCGTGACTTCGGGCACCTTGCTCAGCATGCGCCCGGCCGTATCGACCCGAATCCTCGTGTTGTCCGTCACGCTCGGTGACCGTACAGACCCCTCGCTGTGGAACCGCTGAGAAATCAGCCCTGACCAGCACCAGGCACCAGCGAGCGGGTCCTGGACGTAGCTCGTCCGGGCGGCTCCCGCTTCTGCTGCCCACCGGACAGCGGTGTGCGGTCGACGGGACCGATCAGCCGATGTCGTCCCCGTCGGTTCGGGTGCGGCGTCGCCGAGCCGACTCCAGGTCCGTGACGGCTGCTGCGCTGTCGGCGGTGTGGCGTTCCAACGCGAGCAGGTTGATCACCCCGGCGTAGAGCTGCACCTGTGCTTCCAGCTCGGCGCAGTGTCGGCGTAGGTCGGCGTACTCAGCTCTCAGCTTCTCCAGTTCGCCGGGTTCTCCTGCGCCGGCGGCGTTTACGGCGGCTTTGACGCGGGCCTGGAACAGCTCTTTCAGGTCCAGGTGCTGGTGGGTGAGCTGCCAGCGCCCGACACCGGCCTCGACGGCGAGTTGGGAGACGCTGAGCCGTCCGGTCGAGCGCAGCGGCTTGCCGTCCAGGAGCCGGTCCATCGCGGCGAGGAGCTTCTTGCGGACGGGATCCTTCTCCGTCACCGTGGTCGAGATCATCGGTGGTTCTCCACCTCGTCGTGGCGGGCCAGCAGGTCGGCGAGCTGGGCGTGGGGCAGCGCGAACCGCCGCGCCCACGTCAGCGGCGTCATCTCGGCCCTGCGCGCGTCCAGCCGGTCGTGCACGAGCACCTGGATCGGCAGGTGACCGGGCAGCGCCCGCGCGCACGGGCAGTCCAGGCATTGCATGAACGAGGCCCGGCATGGCTGTCGCGCCGGGGCATGGGGGCTGTTGTCGCCCGCGACGCAGGCCGCCATCACGGTGTCGAGTTCCCCGGCGATCATGCGTTTGAGCGTCACCGCGTCGACACCGTGCCGCGCGGCGACGGCCTCGGATCGGTGAGCGCCTGCGCGAGGTCGGCCTCGCTCAAATGCGCCATGATACCCCGCACGCGGGCCTTGTCGACCTCGCCGGTCAACGCGTCGGCCACCACCTGGCGATACTCGGCCAGGTTGCCGCGGTTGCGGGCCAGGTAATCGTTGACCAGAGTCGACTCGGTGTGCGCGACCGGCTTCTGGTTCAGTTCCAGGTAGGTCAGCCGCAGCAGACTCATCTTGATGGTCAACGCCTGCGGAGCTGTGTCCACGCCGTCGGCGTCGGCGGTCAGGTTGTGGCGTTTCGACCAGGCCGGAAGCAGAAGCTCCCGTCGACCACACGGAACCCGCGCCCGTCACGGCCTGTGGTGTGGTGGCCGATCAGCAGCCCATCGCAGCCGGTGATCTCGCGGGAGCGGCTGGTCAGCTCCAGCAGCAGTGTGTAGACCCCAAACGGGGTGTGCAGCTCGTCGTGCGCGGACATCGGAGCCGGCTCGGCGGGAATACTGATCCAGTTCGGAATCTGTTCCAGCACCAGGTTCATGTGCGCTCGCCGCCCGCGCCGAGGTTTGCGGGTGTCCAGGATCGCGGTGGCCGCCCGCCCGGTGTGGCCGTCGGCGCGGTGATGGGCGGCGGGCGCGTCGAGTATGACGTTCTTGTTCTCCCCGGTCATCACCGCCAACAGGATCGCGCCGGCCGTCGCTTCTATCGCGCTCAAATGCGCCCAGGCCACGACCTCGGCCACCGTGCCGAACTTGAGCACCCATTCCATGCGCGTCTCCCGGGTGCCTGAGCCGGCCCGACCGATACGACGCGGCACGTCACCGTGGCGGTCCACGAAGTCCAGCAGCTCCAGCCGCCGATTCGGATCATCGACCTCACCGGCCCGGTATCGGTCAAACAGCTGCCGGTTGCCGCGGATACGGGCAGCGGCGGCCCGCAGGTCCGCGCGCGCCGCGTCCGCGACGCGCTTGAACTCCATTCGGGTGTAGCTGGTCTTGGCCGCCGAGCGGCGGGCTCGCGGCGGATGACGCGTGTGCAGCTTCACCATCAGCGCGTCATCGAGGCCGTCCGCCCTCAGCAGCAGCTTCTTTATCGTTCCCGCACTACGCGGTTTCGCCGTCGGGCATCTTGCCCCGTCGCCGGTCCACGTCGACCACCATCCGCCCCGGCAACCGCTCGTATACGCCCGCGGCCTTCGCTTGCCGCACAGCTCGCGCCCGGGCGCCCTCGACGTAGGCCCACACCACGCTCAACGCGCGCCGCAGAATCCAATACGGATGCCCGTACCCGCCCTTGGCGCACTTGTCCGCCAACGCGCACGTGTAGAAACCGCGACCGGCCTCCGGCCTCGGCAGCTCCGGCAACACCACGCTGCCCCACTCGCTCAACCGCAACGCCGTACCGTAGAGGCCGTCGACGAACGCGGCGTCACGCTGTTCGTTGCGGCCCCGCCACGCACGATCCCGGCGACCCGAAACGTCTCGCCCACGTAGCCCGACATCGCGCCACCGCGCCCACGCCGCCGGATCCACCCACTTCACCGCCGCGTCTCGCCTGGCCATCGGGAAATCCACCTCGGCGAAAACATCGGCCACATCGCTGTAGCGGCACGACATCCACCGGTAGAACTTCTTGTACGCCGCAACGTCTTTCGCGAACGTCGAAGTCCCCACCGTCGCCACATTCGCCGGGTCCGTCAACCGCCAGAACTGGAAATCCTCGGCATGCTCCTCGTCAGCCTGCCAGCGCGGGCAGCCCGAGACCCCAGAAAACTCAGCCACAAACCCAACGAACGCGCGTAGTCCCGCCGTGTCGTGTTCGCAAACACCCCGAACTTCGCCGACGCCAGGAACCGATTCACCCGAACATCGGGAAAACCACTCGGAGCCAAAAGGAACCACTGCCCATACCGCACACCCAGCCGCCGAGCCCACGACCCCAGATCCTCGGCAACCCCACCGACCCCTTCCGGCAGCTCGGGCCACGACCGCTCCAGATCGAACCGATGCACCGTCCACGACCCGACACCCAATCGTCCACTCTCCTCGATGATCTCGGGTCATCGAACCACAACAGGAGAACAGCTATAGAACGATGTCGGAGGCGATGATGACGGCGGTGTCCCGCAGTGATCGGCTCGCAGGCGAAGGACGTCGCGGTGGATGTGGCTGGGTCGTCAGCGTCGCCAGCCGGGTCGACCGTCCACCCACACGACCGGGGCGGGGATGGTTCCGTCGCCGATGCACAGCCACAGCGTGACCCAGTTGATCCGGCACTCCCGGCGCATCTCGGCAGTGTCCGCGAAGCGCCGGCATTCGGGCCTGCGGAATGGTTGGTGGTCCACGGCGATCCAGTGCTCGACGCACGGCTGCGACCATCCAGGCCAGCGGCCGATTTGAATGTCCGGCGAAGGCACCCAGACCGGGCCGCAGTGGCGCCAGCGCAGCAGGGTGTCGTAGTCGATATCGGCGAGCGTGGCCATGCGGCCCATACCGAGGAAAGAGCGGACCCCGGCATCGTGGTGGTGCGGCGCTGGTCGCGTCATATATCGTCGTCCTCGTCGGTCATGCCGATTCTATTGCCGTGCGATAAGTTTCGTCAGAAATCGCGGTGCTGCCGCAACCGTCTGACACATAGTCGTAGGCGAACTGCGGCAGGGTGATGCGACGTGAGTGGTCCAGGGACAAAGCGCATCCCAGTACGCGGCTTTCACCGCGTCCCACAATTTCCAATGCTTGGGGGACCACTCGCGGACAAGGGCGAGGTCGGGCCGTGCGCCCGCTTCGCCGAAGTACACGACGCCCGGCAGACCGCTCGGCACTGCGTGCGACAAACCAGAAAAAGGCAGGGCAATCAGGTGGCGGCCGCCACAAATTTTCGGTGCCTCCTGCATTGCCATCACGCCGCGGAATACGTACAATTTTTTGTACGTCTCTGGCGGAGGGTGGTCGACGTGCGAACTATGTCTTACTCGGAGTCGCGCAAGCGGTATGCCGAGGTATTGAACAGTGTGGTCGACGACCGAGAGGAAGTAGTCATCACCCGAGCCGGGCACGATCCGGTGGTGATGGTGTCGCTCGATGACTACGAGTCGTTGAAGGAGACCGCGTACCTGCTGCGTAGCCCGGCCAACGCGCGCCGGTTGCTGTCTGCGATCGAGCGCTTGGAGGACGGTGAGGGCACCGTGCGGGATCTGGTCGAGTGAAGCTCGTCTGGGATGAGAACGCCTGGGCCGACTACCTGTGGTGGCAGGCGCAGGACCGCAAGATCCTCAAACGGATCAATCAGCTGATCGCCGATATCGCGCGTAACGGCAACGAGGGCATCGGCAAGCCGGAACCGTTGAAGCATGGGTTCCGCGGCTACTGGTCACGCCGGATCACCGACGAGCACAGGCTGGTGTATAAGGTCCTCGACGACGAGGTGCGTATCGCAGCCTGCCGGTACCACTACAACTGATGAGCCCTGCTGTCGAGAGTGCCTACCAGAAATCCCGCCACATCCGGACAGCGCCGCGAACCCCGGCACAACGCACGCAGTGCTCGCCGACTGTGCCCCGGAACGGACAGTTGGCTGCGGCCGACGCCGCGGTCGGGCCGCTGAGCCTCGCCCGGCAGTGAGTCCCTAGCCTGCCAGGCAAACTGACCCGGGCTTGTGGGTCGACTCGGCACTGTGGCCGCGTCCCGCCCTGTCGGCTGCCTGCGTTAACGTCGCCGGTATGCGGCTTCACGTGGGATGTGCGATGTGGACGCACGCGGCATGGCAGGATCGACAGCTCGCGCCGGGGGAGCGGCTGCGCTGGTACGCCACGTGGTGCAACGCGGTCGAGGGCAATACGACGTTCTACGCGACGCCGTCGCGTCGCTCGGTGGAATCGTGGGCTGCTCAGTCCGATCCCGAATTCCGATTCGTGATCAAGCTGCCAAAGCCGATCACGCACGAGCACAGGCTGATCGGCGCCGACGAAGCACTGCGGTCGTTTCGTACGTCGATGGAGCCGCTCGGAGAGCGCATCCACGCGCTGTGGGTCCAGCTGCCCGGCTCGTTCGGCCCGACCGATCTCGGCGCGCTGGCCGGATTCTTGCGGCGGCTGCCCGCCGCCTACCGGCCGGCCGTAGAGGTCCGGCATCCCGCGTTCTTCGCCGACGAACAGGCGGCGCGGAGGCTGGAATACGTGCTGTCGCGAGTCGGCGCCGAATGGATACCGTTCGATACCACAGTGCTTTTCGACGGTCCGCCCACCAGCACGGGCGAGCAGGAGGCGGCGGCGAAGAAGCCACGCCTGCCGCGCCGGATGTGCGCGCTGACGGAATACCCGATCGTGCGATATCACGGCCGCGACGACATCGCACGGACCGTCGAGGGCTGGCAACAGTGGGTCGGCGTGGTCACCGAATGGCTGCGCGAAGGCAGGTCGCCGACGGTGTTCTTGCATACTCCGGACAACGCCGAGGCATTGGGGCTGGCCCGCCGTTTTCACGACGAGGTTCGTGCACGGCTGCCCGAGCTCGATCCGCTCCCGGAGCCGACGCCGACCGAGCCGATGACCTTGTTCTGACCGAAAAGGACGTTCCCGCAGGATAAGGAACACCTGCGGGAACGTCCGGTCGGTCAGGACTGCAAGCCGACCTCGACCTCGAGGCTCAGCGTGATCTTGTCGCCGATCACCGCGCCGCCGTCGGGCAGCGGCATGTCGATGGTGATGCCGAAGTCGCGGCGGTTGATCACGGTCTTGGCCTCGAATCCCGCGACCGGGCCGTGTCCCATGCCGGGGTTCACGCCCAGGAACTCGACGTCGAGCGAGACCGGCTTGGTGACACCGCGGATGGTGAACTCGCCGTCCACCACGAAGTCCGCGCCGTTCACCCGGAACCCGGTGGACTTGAAGGTGGCTACCGGGAAGTCCTCGGCGTGGAAGAAGTCCGCGGCGCGCAGGTGCTCATCGCGCTGTTGGTTGTCGGTGGTGACCGAGTCGACCCGGATCTCGGCCTCTGCCGAGGTGGTGCCGTCCTCGCCGATGACCAGCTTGCCGGAGAAGTCGGTGAAGCGGCCGCGAACCTTGCTGACCATCAGGTGGCGCACCGAGAAGCCGAGGGTGGAGTGGGTGGGATCGATGGCCCAGGTGCCCGCGGTCAGGGCGTTGGCGATGCCGGTCGTCATATCGTTCTCCTCATATAGTTGAGATTTCAATTACTGGGATGTGCGTCGGTTTTGTGGAGGTCGGTCGGTGGGGGATCAGGGGGCGCCGAGCAGCTGTGCGAACGGTACAGGGTCTTCGTACGGATCGGTAGTGTGCCGTGCGTTGCCGAGCAATGGCGCGAATTCTGCTGCGGCGCGGTCGATTCGAGCACGCAGCCCGTCAGTTTCCGCCGACGCCCAGTCTTCGGACGACGCGTAGACCGACGTCGGCACGACCATCGCGCGCAGGTAGCTGAACATCGGTCGCACCGCGTGCTCGAGCGCGAGGGAATGCCGCGAGGAGCCGCCGGTCGCGCCGATCAGCACCGGCATCCCGGTGAGCGAATCAGATTCCAGCACATCGAAGAAAGTCTTGAACAGGCCGCTGTAGGAGGCGTTGAAGATCGGCGTGACGGCGATCAGGCCGTCGGCCGTGACGACGGTGTCGAGCACCTCCCGCAGTCCGCCCGCCGCGAATCCGGTCAGCAGGTTGTTGGCCAGATCGTGGGCGTGGCCGCGCACTTCGACGACGTCGAACATCGCGCCCCCACCGGACGCCGTCAGCGCGCGGTCGGTGGCCGCGGCCAGCCGATCGGCCAACAGCCGGGTCGACGAGGGCTGGGACAGGCCCGCGGAGACGACGGCGATGCGGGTCATCGGGTTGCCTCCAGTGCGGCGTCGCGTGCGGTGACCAAGGACGCGTGCGTCGGCGCGTCCGGAACGTGGGCCGGTCGCCGCGCGTCGAATTCCTTGCGCAGCACCGGGACCACTTCCTCGCCCAATAGATCCAGTTGCTCCAGCACCGTTTTCAGCGGGAGGCCCGCGTGGTCCATCAAGAACAGCTGGCGCTGGTAGTCGCCGAACGACTCGCGGAAGGTGAGCGTCTTGTCGATGACTTCCTGCGGGCTGCCCACGGTCAGCGGCGTCTGCTCGGTGAACTCCTCCAGCGAAGGGCCGTGTCCGTACACCGGCGCGTTGTCGAAGTATGGGCGGAACTCGCGGACCGCGTCCTGGGAGTTCTTGCGCATGAATACCTGTCCGCCCAGTCCGACGATGGCCTGGTCGGCCGAGCCGTGTCCGTAGTGTTCATACCGCTGCCGGTACAGCGCGATCAGCCGTTGGAAGTGTTCCTTCGGCCAGAAGATGTTATTTGCGAAGAATCCATCGCCGTAGTAGGCCGCCTGCTCGGCGATATCAGGGCTGCGAATCGAGCCGTGCCAGACGAAAGGCGGCACGCCGTCCAGTGGGCGCGGGGTCGAGGTGAACGACTGCAGCGGCGTGCGGAACTTGCCCTCCCAGTCGACCACGTCCTCCCGCCAGAGCCGGTGCAGCAGGTGGTAGTTCTCGATTGCCAGCGGGATCCCGTCGCGAATGTCCTTGCCGAACCAGGGGTACACCGGTCCGGTGTTGCCGCGGCCGAGCATCAGGTCGACGCGGCCCTCGGCCAGGTGCTGCAGCATCGCGAAGTCCTCGGCGATCTTCACCGGATCATTCGTGGTGATGAGCGTTGTCGCGGTGGACAGCTGCAGCCGCTCGGTCCGCGCCGCGATGTAGCCGAGCATCGTCGTCGGCGACGACGGCACGAACGGCGGGTTGTGGTGTTCGCCGGTGGCGAACACGTCCAGCCCGACCTCCTCGGCCTTGCGCGCGATCGTCACCATCGCCGTGATGCGCTCGTGCTCACTCGGCGTCCGGCCGGTGGTCGGATCGGTCGTCACATCACCGACCGTGAAAATCCCGAACTGCACGATGCCTCCTCGATTCCCAGTCTGACAGCAATTTGGTGGATATGGCAACCAAGGCAACCGGCGGAAGTGCCCGGCTATTCCCGCCGCGCCGGTGTGGCGTCGGTTACGGCAGGTATTCCCGCAGTCAGGTCACCTGTCAGGTGGCGGGTGACCGGATGGATTCCTAGCTACAGCCGCTACTCGCTCGGTCATGCACGATCTCCGCCTCATATGGGTGCGTGCCTACTCCAACATGCGGTGCCCGGTTCGTTCGCCCGTGTCCGGTAACTACAAGCTCGGCGACAGCGGGCCACTGGATTCGCGTGTGCGCCGGGAGCGCTACGGGAATCGGGTAGCCGACTACCCACGACATCCCGTGGTGGGTCCGCAGAATTGGCCGTCACAGGGTTGTAGCAACGGGTCGAAGGGGTGCCACATGGCTGGATATCGCGATTGGCTGTCGCCTGCTCCGAATCCGGAGCCGCCGTTGGAAAGTCGTCGCCGCGGCGAGGTCGAGCGGGTGGCAGGAAATCCGGCGGCGCGCGTGTTGCCGTGCCGGCCTCGCGCGCACGCCGCCGAGTCGGGACGGGCGGGTGCGGGTGTGCGACACGCGATGCGGAAGGGGCATGCGGGCGACACCTCGGCCGACCACGAAAACTACTCGGCGGCAAGGCATTTCGCCGAAGCAGCGGTTCGAGCCACGTTGGAGGTGCTCGATCGCAGACGACCGGTGTCGCAGCTGGCCGGGGTCGCCGACCCGACGGTGATCGCCGCGGTGCGCACCTTGATCGGTGCCGATCTCGTGCCGGGCCGCTCGCTGGGCGTCGCGGTGCCGAGCCGGGTGAGCGTGACGCTGGTGGACGCCAAGACCGCCGAGGTCTACGCCGGGTATACCCGCGGCAGGCGGCATTTTGCGCTGGCGGCGCGCATCGCACGCACCCGATCCGCGGGGTGGCGATTGACGGCACTGCGGATCAGGTGAAGCGAGGCCGCGGCGCGGTTCGCTTCCGCGGCCGGACGCCGCTCCGCGGGTCAGTTGCGCAGCAGCAGCAAGGTGCCCGCGACGAGGAGTGCGAGGATCACCGATGCGACGCCGTACGCCAAGCGATGGTCGCGCACGGCGGGGATGGCGCGGTCGACGGCGTAACGGCCGGGGCCGGTCAGAGTGATCGTGGTGGCGGCAAAGGTGAGCAGCAGTTCGTACTCGATGCCTTTGGGTGCGAAGAATCCGCTGCCCCATTTGACCGCGATCGCGTTGAGCATGGTGCCGACGATGGCCGCGCCCGCGAGCGGGGTGAGCAGACCGGCCGCCGACGCGAGGCCGCCGAAGGTCTCGGTGACACCCGCGACTACGGCCATGGCCTTGCCCGCGGGATAGCCGCTCGCGGCGAAGAACCGGCCTGTGCCGTCGAGGCCGCCGCCACCGAACCAGCCGAAGAGTTTCTGCGCGCCGTGTGCGGCCATAGTCAGGCCGACGGCCAGGCGCAGGACCGCGAGGCCGATATCGTAGGTCAGGGTGGTCGGCGCGTCGGTGCGCGCAATGGTGTCTGTCATTTTCCTGTCTTTCGGTGGGGCGGCGCTCAGCCGAGTTGAATGGATCGGCGGGCCATGCCGAACCAGTAACCGTCGATGACGGTGCGCAGCGAGTCGAGGTCGTTCTCGCCGGCACCGAGTGCGACGAACAGCGGTGCGAAGTGATCGGTGCGCGGATGGGCGAGGCTCGCCGTCGGCGCCTTGTGCTCGAAGTCGAGCATCGCGTCCAGATCGCGGGCGGCCAGCGCTTCGCGGCCCCACTCGTCGAATTCCACGGTGAATGCGTGGACGTGCTCGTCGTCGGTCGTCATGGCGCGCAGGTTGTGGGTGAAGAATCCGCTGCCGATGATCAGGACGCCCTCGTCGCGCAGCGGAGCCAGCCTGCGGCCGACCTCCATCAGCGCCCGCGGGTCCAGCGTCGGCATCGACAGTTGCAGCACCGGCACGTCGGCCGCCGGATACATCTCCTTCAGCGGCACATAGGCGCCGTGGTCGAGCCCGCGGTCCGGGACGTCGGCCACGGCGCCCTCTGGGCCAGGCAACAGGTTCCACACCTTCTCGGCCAGCTCCGGTGCGCCCGGCGCGGCGTAGCGCACCTGGTAGTAGTGCTCGGGGAAGCCCCGGAAGTCGTAAACCAGCGGCACGATGGTGGTAGCGCCGAGCGCGATCGGCGCGGCCTCCCAGTGCGCGGAGATCATCAGGATCGCGGTGGGTCGCGGAAGATCGCGCGACCACGCGGCCAATTCGGCGGGCCAGCTCACATGGTCGGCCAGCGGCGGGGCCCCGTGCGAGAGGTACAGCACCGGCATTCGTCCGGAATCCGCGCTGGCCATGCCGTTCCACCTCGAATCGCTAGTAGTTCAAATTTGAACATAAAAGGGACTGTAGCAAGTTGTTCAAATTTGAACAATGGGACTAGGGTAGAAGTCGTGGATCCGCAGTGGTTGAACGCGCGTGAGATGGAGGTCTGGCAGAACTTCCTCGCGGCGGGAGCACTCGTCGCTCGCGAGGTCGAGCGTCATCTCAAACAGGAGGGGCTGTCGCACACGCAGTATGAAGTCCTGGTCCGGCTCGCGGACGCACCGGAAGGCAGCCTGCGGATGACCGAACTCGCCGATGCGCTCTACACCTCGAAGAGCGGTCTGAGCTACCAGGTGACGCAGCTGGAGAAGGCCGGGCTACTGGTGCGCGAGGCATGCCCGACGGACGTGCGCGGTGTCATCGCCGTCCTCACCGACGCAGGCCGGGATCGTCTGGCGCAGATCGCCCCCGGCCACGTTGCCACGGTTCGCCGGGTACTCGTCGACGTGCTCACGCCCGCCCAGCAGGCTGCCATCGCGGACGGGCTCGGCGAGGTCGGCCGACGGCTGACCCCCTCGTGAGGTGAAACCGACCTCAGGCCACCGAGCTCAGCCAGTCGTGCATCCAAGACAGAGCGGTCTTTCCGCCGCCGACCGGATAACTGCCATAGCGGGTGTGCGCCTGGGAGCGGTAGAACTCGTCGAACAGACGAGCCCGTTCCTGGTTGGCCGACTCCGAGAGCTGGTTCTGCAGCAGCGTGATCCCGCCGTTGGTCATGAGATCGGCGACGATCGCGCCCATCTCGAGCTGGTAGCGCCAGATGTTGGCCGGTTCGGGATGGGAGGTCTGGGCCAGGAAGCCCGCGAAGCGGGTCACGAAATCGTCCGCCGCGGTGGCGCAGTAGAGGTCCCCGATCGCGCAGATGGTGCGGGTCTGTGGGCTGACGAAGCCGAACCCGCCGATCCGGGGACCGCCCGCGCCTGCGCCGGGGACCTGGGGGCCGACCAGCGCGTCGGCGGGCGAGCGGCGTGGGTCGGAGATGAGACCGACCGCGGCGATCCGGTGTGGCGGCACGACGCCGAGGCCGGTGCCGATCTCCGCGGCGAGATCACCCGCGGCGTCCGCGCCCTGGCTGTATCCGATCAGCGCGATCCTGGCCGCGCCGCACTGGTGGGCCATAGCCGCGATCATGCCGCGCGCGCCGTCCACGGCCTCGCGCTTGGAGGCTCCGTAGACCTCGCTCTCCCACGGAAATGCCGTCGCGGCGTAGCTGACGTAGTCCACGCGCACCGAGTCGGGCAGTCCGTTGGTGACGGCTGCGAGCATTCCGGGCCCTGGCCCTTCGCCATCCGGCCGATCGGTGGTCTCCCACGTCCCCGGGATCGCCACCACGTACATGCTCGGGCACCCTGAGTCGGCGGCGGCGGGCCCAGCCCCCGGGCCGACGCAGGACAGCGTCATCGCCGCGATTCCGATGGCCGCCGACATCAACTTCGATCGCATGGCGTTCGCTCCTGGTACTCCACGCGCCGCAGGGCGCTGCCCGGCAGGAATCGGCCTTCGCCAGTGCCGTGCGGTGGTCGGACCCGGCTCGTCGAAGGCGGTATTGAGACTCGTTGGTCTCAAATGTCCAGCCAGGATAGCGGCGGTGTGTGAGACGGCACAATTACCGTCTCAAGTGACGCATATCACATTGATAGATGCTGTGCTATTTGTTTGATTGGGTGCCGCTTTGGGGATGTGCTTTCCTCCTTTTGGTGTCGGTCGCTGAACCTGCTGATGGTTGACGACATAGCACAATCGGATCACCTCCTTCGGGCGGCCGGTTCGGTTGCGGTCTGAGCGTGAAATCCCCCGCCTCCAAGCAGGGAAGCGTTAACGAAAGGAACATCAGTGACAGACCGTGGCATCCAGGCCGATGCTGGGCCGGGCGCGTGGTATCGGAACTGGACCGAAACGCCCGACTCGCCCTGGGCGGGCCGTCCGGAGCCGGAGAGCGACCGGGAGTACCGGACGCTGACCTACGAGCGGGACGGCCGCATCGCGCGGATCACCTTCAACCGCCCGGAGAAGGGCAATGCGATCACGCCGGACACCCCGCACGACCTGGCGCACGCCGTGGAGCGTGCGGATCTGGATCCCCGGGTGCATGTGATCCTGCTGTCCGGGCGCGGCAAGGGATTCTGCGGCGGGTACGACCTGAGCATGTTCGCCGAGCAGAGCTTCGTGGTGCGCGGCGGTCCCGACGATGTGGCGGGGACGGTCGTCGATCCGACGGTGCAGGGCCGCAACCACAATCCGGCGCAGACCTGGGACCCGATGATCGACTACGCGATGATGAGCCGCTTCAACCGCGGCTTCGCCAGCCTGCTGCAGGCGAACAAGCCGACGGTGGCGAAGCTGCACGGCTTCGCCGTCGCCGGCGGCAGCGACATCGCCCTGTTCGCAGACCAGATCATCTGTGCCGACGACACGAAGATCGGCTACCCGCCCGTCCGCGTCTGGGGCGTCCCCGCGGCGGGTATGTGGGCGCACCGGATCGGAGACCAGCGCGCCAAGCGCCTGCTGTTCACCGGCGACTGCATCACGGGAAAGCAAGCAGCCGAATGGGGACTGGCAGTCGAGTCGTGCCCCGTTGACGAACTCGACCAGCGCACCGAGGAATTCGTCGCGCGAATCGCCCGCATGCCGATCAACCAACTGATGATGGCCAAGCTGGCACTCAACTCGGCGCTGCAGGCACAGGGGGTCGCGAACTCCGGCATGATCAGCACTGTGTTCGACGGCATCTCCCGGCACACCAGGGAGGGCTATGCCTTTCAATCACGTGCTGCCACAGCAGGTTTCCGCGAAGCTGTGCGGGAACGCGATGAACCGTTCGGCGATCACAAGCGCGGTCCGTCCGACCGGTAGTCCGCACGGTATGGAGATCGAACCGAAGATGGGTCACGCAAGGGCGACGTGCGGCGCTGGCACCGTCGGAGGCTGCCGACGCCGTTGCTACGCGTCGGGAGCGTGTCCGAGCCGCTTGTTCACTCTCGCGCGGTGCTTCCGCTCGACCGCCGGTGGTGTCGGTCGGCAGCGGCGAGTCCGACGTGGAGGTGTTCCGATGGGGCGGTCGGCCCGGTGTCGCCGAGAGGGGGCGCTCGGCGACACCGGCGTATCCGAACGCGCTGCGAGAGCGCACGTGCCGCCGCGAAGGGTGAGCACGCCACACCAGCATAGAGCGATCAATGGTTCGGCGCGCGCCGCGCATCCCGCACGGGCACACCGGACCACGGTGCATAGGGGCCGAATCGTGGCGCGCGCATGCCGTTCGACCGACTCGCCTGCCTGATCACGGGTGGATCTCGCGACCGTGGAACCGCGCTACGCCGCGTGTGTCGTCCGCGGCGCGCCGAATTGTTCCTCGTCTCGGAAAATGAACAGTTTCGCTGGCAGCGGTACATCGACTATGAATGGGATGTGCCGTTGCCATACGTGATCACTTGTCCGCCATCGAATCTCCCGTGCGGGGAGCGCTGATGGTCATCGAACATCCCATCGAGGACGAGGTCACACAGCTGGCGAGACGGGTCGAAAAGGCCCGTGGGCGGCTCGCCTACCAGTTCGATCCCGCGCTCACCGAGGCGCTGTCGGAGGACGAGCTGTATGCCGAACGTGACCTCGCCGAACGGATTCGCACGCAGGAGCGCGGACAGCGCTGGAAGGAGGCGCAGGCTGCGGCCGCGGCATCCGACCGTGCCAGGCAGACCACCGAAGCGATCGAGAAGGCCGACATGCGAGACCTATTGCTCGCCCGCAAGGCGATTGCCGCGCAGCGGCGAGAATCCAGCCCGCACGCGAAACTGGCCTCGCTCTACCGGCACCGGTCGTGGTCGCTGCGCGCGCTGGCCGGCGTCGTGGCCGCGGGCATGCTGTGGTCGGCGGTCAACGTCCAGCACAACATCGCTCCCGGTGGCGCGGCCGATCCGCTGTACTGGTTCAGCTACCTGCTCGAAGGCATGATCAGTGTCTGCCTGATCATCATCATGATCGGCACCAACAAGGTCGCCGAATGGGGCGTCATCGACAACCGGCGCCAGGTCGCCGCTGCCGAAGTCGCCCTGCTGTCCTTGACGGTCAGCCTCAACACCTACCCCTACCTGCGGGCGGGCGCGTGGTACGACGCCGCCGTGCACGCTATCGCGCCGGTGATGATCGGTGTCGCGCTGCTCATCCACGACGCCGCCAGCGCCCGCTACGGCCTCGCCATCGCCAGGGCCACCGAGCAGGTCCGCGATCTGCCCGACCCAGCCGAGCAGATTCGGCTCACGCTGCCCAGATACCGCATGCCCGCTCCCGCGGAAGTGACGGCGCCGGGCGCGCCGTACGATCAGCCCGACGTCGAAACACATCCGGAGCCGCCGGCCGAGGTGGCGCAGGTGAAGGTGATCCCGCAGGCTGACACCGAGGACGCGATCGTCGAAACCAATGGCGCACCGGCACATCCCGAGCGTCCCGCTCCCGTCGCCATGGTGAAGGCCGAGAAGAAGCGCGCTCCGGTCGAATCACCCCGGAAACCGGTGCTGCCCGATACCATCGCGGCGCTCGACGGGCTGGAAGACTTCGAGACTCGTCCCACCGTTCCGGTGCAGATCGAGGACACCGACGCGTCGGTGGCCGCGAAGAGCAAGCCTGCCATGGCGGCCAACGGCACGAAGGCCGACGTGGACAGCGAGCCCGTCGCACCGGCAACCAAGGTCGACGAACGACCGGCGGCGCCAGCACACATCGAAGAGCCTGCCGCGGCCAAGGCGGTCGTCCGGCAGAAGACTTCGGCCAAGCCACGGCCTTCGGTGGCCGACTCCGAAGCCCCGACCGTCGCGCTGCCGGTAATCACCGGGAACCGCCCGGTCGCCGAAGCCAAGAGCGGCACCGGAACGGTCGATGCCAAGAACGGCAAGGACAGCACCACGTCCGATGTCCGCCCGCCGGACATCTACGACACCGGCTCGTTCCGCGTCGCCGATATCCTCGAGCAGGAACTCGCCGAACTGCAGGCCGAGCGCCGTCGCGCCCGCACCAGCAGGCAGCGGACCGCATCAACCGCGGGACGCGAGTCCTAGCGAGTCCCGTTCTTCGACAACGGTGCCCGTCTCACCAGGCGACAGACCTGGCGAGACGGGCACCGTCGTTTCCGTCGTCCACCGCAGGATCTGTCGCGCCTCGGACGCCATGCCATCTGCCGTTGATCTGCCGACAGCTCTGCCGTCGATCTGCCGACAGCTCTGCCGTCGATCTGCCGACGCTCAGCCGTCGATCGGCCGAAAAATGGCCCGATCGGGCGCTTCGCCGACCAGAACGCCAAGTCTCGGCCAGGGTGGGCCTACGGCCACCGCTCGATTTCAGTCACATACTGCGCCGTGCGACGCGGAGCCCACGAGCTTCGAATATTTGGCGAGCACTCCGCGGGTGTAGCGGGCCGGCAAGGGTTCCCAGCCCTTTCGGCGGTGCGCGAGTTCCTCGGCGTCGATCAACAGGTCGAGGGTGCCCGCGCCGACATCGAGCCGGATCTGGTCGCCGTCGCGCACGAACGCGATCGGACCACCGTCGACCGCCTCCGGCGCGACATGTCCGACGCACAGTCCGGTGGTGCCACCGGAGAACCGGCCGTCGGTGAGCAGCAGTACGTCCTTGCCCAATCCGGCACCCTTGATAGCCGCGGTGATCGCCAGCATCTCGCGCATCCCCGGACCGCCCTTCGGTCCCTCGTACCGGATGACCACCACGTCTCCGGCCGAGACGGTGCCGTCCTCGAGAGCGTCCATCGCCGACCGCTCGCGGTCGAAAACCCGTGCCGTGCCGACGAACACGTCGGAGTCGAAACCTGCCGACTTGACGACGGCGCCCCCGGGCGCGAGCGATCCGGCGAGAATGGTGATGCCGCCGGTCGGGTGGATCGGCGAAGCCATGGCCCGAACCACCTTGCCGTCGGGATCCGGCGGGGCGATGTCGGCCAGGTTCTCCGCCACCGTCCGCCCCGTCACGGTCAGACAGTCGCCGTGCAAGAGCCCGGCATCCAGCAGCACCTTCATCATCACCGGCACGCCGCCGATCCGATCCACGTCGGTCATCACGTGTCGGCCGAAGGGTTTGACATCGGCGAGGTGTGGCACTCGGCGACCGACACGGGCGAAATCATCCAGGGTAAGTTCGACATTCGCGTCGTGCGCGATCGCCAGCAGGTGCAGAACAGCGTTCGTGGAGCCGCCGAATGCCATCACGACCGCGATGGCATTCTCGAAGGCCTCCTTGGTGAGAATGTCCGACGTAGTGATCCCGCGCCGGATCAACTCCACCACGGCCGCACCGCTTCTTCTGGCATAGCCGTCGCGGCGGCGGTCGGTCGCGGGTGGCGCCGAGCTGCCGGGCAGCGACATGCCGATCGCCTCGGCTGCGCTGGCCATGGTGTTGGCGGTGTACATCCCACCGCAGGCGCCTTCGCCCGGACAGATGGCCCGTTCGATGGCGTCCACGTCCTCGCGGCTCATCAGCCCGCGCGAGCAGGCGCCGACTGCCTCGAACGCGTCGATGATGGTCACTTCGCGCTCGCTGCCATCGGAAAGCTTCGCGATCCCGGGCAGGATGGAACCGGCGTATAGGAACACACTCGCCAGGTTCAGCCGGGCCGCCGCCATCAGCATCCCGGGCAGCGATTTATCACAGCCCGCGAGCAGCACCGAGCCGTCGAGACGCTCCGCCTGCATCACCGTCTCGACACTGTCGGCGATCACCTCGCGCGACACCAGGGAAAAGTGCATTCCCTCATGGCCCATGGAGATGCCGTCGGAGACCGAGATGGTGCCGAACTGCATGGGATAGCCGCCGCCCGAGAACACGCCGTCCTTGCATGCCCTGGCGAGCCGGTCGAGCGAGAGGTTGCACGGGGTGATCTCGTTCCAGGAGGAGGCCACTCCGATCTGAGCCTTCTCCCAATCCTCGTCCCCCATGCCGACCGCCCGCAGCATCCCGCGGGCGGCGGTCTTCTCCAGGCCGTCCGTGACGTCACGGCTGCGGGGCTTGATGTCAGGGGCGTTCGGATCATTGGCCACGGTTCCTCATCATCCCCGCCGGGACCGGGATGCGGGCGTCGAACACACCGACGAGATGACCTGACCGGGACGGCTCACCGCAGTCCAAGGTGGTTGGGGGAGGCGACACGGATGTCAGTGCATAGTTGCGCACGGGAGCCTTGGCGGATGCGGTGACCGGCGGGATTCGAACCCGCGGGCGGTTTCGGAGCAGGACCGCTCGTCACCACCAAACCGATGCGCGAGGTTCCTTCGGGCATCGGTCTGCATTGGGCCGCTCTGCCACGGGCCGCATCCTGCGGGACTGCGCGATCCCGCTGGGGGCAGCCTAGGGAACGCTACGGGTCGGAGTCCGACCGCATCCTGGCGCCGGAAATATCGTTTCGGTGTCATCGCCAGTCGGGGTCGGGCGGGTTGTCACAGGGCGGAGCGAACCATTGTTCACTGCTGCCTCGGGGGCTGATCTGCGACGAGAATTCTGTCGACCCTGATGTTTCCCTGCCGGTGCGCCTCGCTTCCGGAGCGACACCATGCTTCTCAGGCAATTTTCAGGAAGCTGTTGAAAACGGTGATCAGTATCGTCTATGATTCTGCGCGGTAGTCCGCTGCCTGATCCCTGTAAGTATGGGCGTGAGATTCCGCCTGGAGCAAGGGGTTCCATTTCGCTGCGCAGACGCGGGTCGTGTCATCGCAGGTGATGTCGCGAGCGGACCGCCCGCGCACAGTGGCGTGCGCTGAAGTCGATGCATTTGCCGTGTGCACAGCGCCTGTGGGGGAGGGGCGCTCGGAGCGCGGGTTCATACGGTTTCCGTTTGGGAGGAACACATGTCGTCCGTCGTCGATGAACCGAGGATGCGTGCGGAGAGGCCCGCGCAGCCGGGGTGGTTCGTGAGCCCGCGCGTCGATGTCTTCCTCGTGCTGGGCCTGGGTGCGCTGCTGTCGGTTGTGCTGTCGCTGACCACCGCGCACAAGGGCGCGTTCCTGGTAGCCGCGGTCGGGTTCGCGGTGCTGTCGGATTATCCGCATGTCATGGCGACATCGGCGCGGGTGTGGCTGGATCCGCGGGAGCGAGAACGCTACGGACGGCATTACCTGATCAGCTGGTTTGTCGTTGCCGCCCTGGTCGGTTCGCTGATGTTCACCGGTTGGACGGTGGCTGTGGTGGCCGTGTGGGCGTACTGGCAGGTGTTCCATGTGCTCAAACAGCACTTCGGCATCATCAACATCTACGCGTCGAAGAACGGATACCGATCGGGCCGCAAGCTGGTGAAGTACGCGTTGTTCGCGGGATCCCTCGCCCCCGTGGTGTATCGGGCGAGTGAGGGTCTGCGGTTCTCCGAGTACGTGGTGCTCGGTCATCGCCTGCCGTTCTCCGATCTGCGGGTGCCGACGCCGCCCATCCCATTGCCTCTCGTCCTCACGGGCTTTGGCGTGGCCGCGGTACTGATCGGGTTGTTCGTGCGTGAGCAGATACTGCTGCACCGTTCGGGTGGGCGGGCGCTGCCTGCGATGTCGTGGGCGACGTTCGGTCTGGCGGTACTGTCGTACAACCTCTCGTACCTGCTGGTTTCGGACTTGTTCGCGCTCATCCTGATCGCGACTACCACGCACAGCCTGCAGTATCACCTGATCAACTGGACTCGGAACAACACGCGTTTCCAGCTGTCCGCGAATCCCGAGGAGCGGAAGCTGCTACTGGCCAGGTTGTCCAGCCGCCGTGCGCTGCCGCTCTATGTGCTGGGTTTCGCGGTCGTGGGCGTTGTCACCGGCCAGCTGGATACGATTCTGCTCGGTGTCATTCCGCTGACCTTCGTCTTTCATCACTTCTACATGGACGGTGCGTTGTGGAAGAGCAAGGGCAATCCTGAGCTGGCCTACGATCTCGGGATCGTGCAGCCCAAGCAATGACCATCGACAACGTCGAGATTGTTCGGAATCGGATTTCGGATGTGGTGGTCCGGGCCGCGGATACCCGACGCGGCAGGCGAGATTTCGTGAATTTGCCCTGGCGGATCCACGACGCGGATCCGGTGTGGCGGCCACCGCTGCGCCGGGGCGTGGCCGACGGGATGCGGGCGGCATCGAATCCGTTCCATGCCGAGGCCGATATCGCACATTTTGTTGCCTATCGCGGCGGGAATGAGCCGGTCGGCCGGGTGGCGGTGACAATCGATCACGAATATGTGCACCGCTACGGCGATTACGGCTTCTTCGGCTTCTTCGACAGCGTCGACGACGTCGGGGTCGCCGACGCACTGCTGGCGACCGCGCAGCACTGGGCGGGTGCGCGGGGTGCGTCCGTGCTGACCGGGCCCTACAGTTACTCGCCACGGCACGAAATGGGTTTGCTGGTTGACGGTTTCGACCAACCGCCGACAGTGATGCAGCCGCACAATCCGTCCTACTATGCCGCGCTGCTGGAAGAGTGTGGATTCCGTCGCCGGTTCGACACCACGACCTACCGCTGGACGCGCGAGACGGACGCCGAGCGTGCGGAAAGGCTCGTCGCGCGTGCCAGAAAGGTACTGGCGTCGGGGCGTATTCGGGTCCGAACTCCGGATATGCGCCGCTACGACGAGGAACTCGAGCTGCTGCGGCGGATCTACAACGATTCCTTTCACGATCATCCCGAGCACGTGCCGATCAGTGCGCCGGTGTTCGGTCGGATCGCCGCGGATTTGAAGCCGGTACTGGATCCGGAGCTGATCCGCATCGTGGAGATCGACGGAACGGCGTGCGGGTTCTCAATGCTGGTCCCGGATCTCAACGAGGTGGTGCCGCGGTCCGGTCGGCTCACCCTGCCGTTGCTGGCGCGGCTGCTGTGCAAGAGGGACACCAGGATTCGTGGTGTCGATACCGCGGTCGTCGTGATGATCGGCGTTGCGCGAGAACAGATGGGCTTGGGAGCCGGCCGGGTCGTCGCCGGTGAGATCGCGAATGCCGTGTTGTCGGGGCGCTACCGCCAGGTCACCACGACGTGGATCCATGAGCACAACCACTGGTCGAAAGCGCTGGTGGCGCAGATGAAATCACCGCCAACGCGTCGATATCGCGTGTACGAGAAGGCGATCGAATGAACGAAGTGACACTGGTGACGGGCGCGACCGGATGCCTGGGCGCGGCCCTCACGCGAGCTCTCCTCGACGACGGAGAGACGGTTGCCGCGCTCGTCGAACCCGGCGGTGCGGTCATCTCGGCGCCGCGGCTCGAGATCCGCTACGGCGACGTCACCGACCCCGGCAGCCTCGCCGCGGCGATGAAAGGCGTCGGCCGGGTCTATCACCTGGCCGGGGTGGTGGTGCCGCTGGACAGCATGGTCGACCGGATGTGGCAGGTGAACACGCTCGGTTCCTATAATATCGCTCGCGCCGCCGTCAACGCCGGCGTACGGCGGCTGGTCCATGTGTCGTCCATCGCCGCCATCGGGTACCCGCCCGACGGCGTAGTTGCCGACGAGACGTTCGATGTACGGGATTCGGTGACCGACAACGCCTATGCGACTACAAAGCGGTCAGCCGAGCGACTGGTGCTCGATCTCGCTGCCGCCGACGGTCTCGACACGGTCGTCGTCAATCCCTCGGCTGTGTTCGCCCCGGGTGGCGATCCGCGCTGGGCATGGTCCCGGATGGCGGGCGCCGCCCGGCGTGGGCTGCTGCGGGCGATGCCGATCGGCGGCACCGCGGTCTGCGCCGTGCGCGATTTCGTGGACGGCACGCGAAAGGCCATGCGGCAGGGTCGCACCGGTCGACGGTACATCCTCAACACCGCGAATCTGACCTACCGTGATATCGGCGAGCGGCTCCTGACCGCGGTCGGGAGACCTGGCTCGGTGCGCACGCTGCCCAGTCGAGCGTTGCGGCCGGTCGCGCGGTTCAACGCCGGCTTCGCCCGGCTGTCTCGCGATCCGATGCGGTCGTCACTGCTGGTGCCCGAGAACGTGGAGTTGCTGACCAGGCAGTTGTACTACGACCAGGGACGTGCGGTATCCGAGCTGGGCATGACCCAGACGCCGCTCGATGCGATGTTCCGTGATCTGATCGGCCCCGCACCGGCCGGAGGTGTGCGGTGACGACGCATGTCGCCGCGGGATCGGAAGCGGCACTGGGTATTTCGATGTCCGAGGCGCGCCGCATGATGGTCGACCTCAAAAGGCCGAAACCCTGGGTCTACTGGGCCGATCTGCTGGCCTCGGTCGCCATCGGAGCCACGGCTTTCCTGCTGTTCCCGGCGGGGAATCCGTGGTCGCTGACGGCGGCCGTTTGCGTGGTCGTTTCAGCGTCGGCGTTCTATCGTGCGGTGCTGTTCGTGCACGAACTCGTGCACGCCGCCGAGCATCTGCGGTCGTTCTCGCTCGTCTGGCATGTGCTGGTCGGGATTCCGCTGCTGTCGCCGAAGTTCATCTACGAGTTCCATCAGGAACACCATGCGTCGCGCACCTACGGCACCGAATTGGACGGCGAGTATGTCGATTACGCCGACCAACCTCGTTGGCGGGTACTGCTCACCCCGTTCACGGCGTTTCTCGGCCTACCGGTCTTCATCATCCGGTTCGTCGTCCTGGCTCCGTTGAGCTGGCTGATCCGGCCACTGCGCGAGTTCGTACTGACTCGGGCGTCGGCGCTGGCCATCGACGCGGAGTTCGTGCGGAAGCTACCCGATGGTCCGATCCCGCGCCGGTGGATCGTCCAGGAGGCGGCCTGCTTCGGCTACGGTGTGGTGATCGCGGGTCTGCTGCTCACCGAGGTGATCCCCGTCGTTCGTTTCGCCGAGGCGTACGCGGTGATCACGGTGTTGTTGTTCGTGAACTGGTGGCGGGTGCTGGTGTCGCACCGTTACGAGAGCGGTAACCGGCCGATGTCGTTCCCGGATCAGATCCTCGATTCCGTCGACCATACGTCGCACCCACTGCTGGCCGAACTCTGGGCGCCGGTGGGGCTTCGATATCACGCCGTCCACCACTTCTTCCCATGGTTGCCGTATCACGCGCTGCCCGAGGCGCGCCGCCGGTTGGCGGCGGCGATACCTGCTGGCGGCGGTTACTGGCACACTGCCGACCGGTCGTGGTGGACGACCTTGCGGCGGTTACTGTCCCGACCCCATCCGCAGTTGAACGGAGGTGCGCGGTGACGCAGACACCAGCGCCGATCACCCGCTATCACGAGTCGCGCGCAGCCACCTATTCCCGGCGTCTGCCGATCACACCCGTGCAGGCGCATGGCGTCCGGGTGCGCGATATCGACGGCCGGTGGTATCTCGACTGCCTCGCCGGGGCAGGTGCCATGTCGCTGGGCTGGAATCATCCGGTCGTGACCGAGGCCGTGCGGAACACGCTGGATTCCGGCGAACCGTTGCTGTCACTGGACTTTCACACGCCGACCAGGGACGCGTTCGTCGAGGACCTGCTCGCCACGCTGCCCAGGGGCCTGGCCGACGACTGCGTCGTGCACCTGTGCTCGCCCAGCGGCGCCAACGCGATCGAGGCCGCGCTGACGGTCGCCGAGATCGCGACGGGCGGTAGCGAGCACGTCGCGGTGCAGGGTGGTTTTCACGGTTGCAGCCGGGCAGCGCGGTCGGTGAGTTCCGGTGGCGGACTGCGCATGAGGCAGGTCGCACTATCGCCCGCAGTGCGATTCCTGCCGTATCCCCAGGACTATCGGTGCCCGTTCGGGGTCGGTGGCGAGGCGGGTGTGCAGCGCGCCGTCGACGCCGTCGCCGACACTTTCGACAACCCGCACAGCGGCCTGGTCGCTCCGGCCTCGGTACTGGCGGAGTTCGTGCTCGGTGAGGGTGGGGTGGTCCCCGCGCCGCGGCCGTGGGCGCAAGCACTGCGACACGCAGCCACCCACGCCGGGGTGCCGTTGATCGCCGACGAGGTCCAGGCGGGTGTCTACCGGACCGGGCGCGCCTGGGCCTTCGAACACAGCGATGTCGAACCCGACATGATCGCCATGTCCAAGGGCCTCGGTTCCGGAATCCCCATCGCGGTCCTGGTCATCCGCCGCCAGTTCGATGTCTGGGATCCGGGCACCTTCACCGGAACGTTCCGCGGGAACGCCATGGCGTTCGCGGCCGCCAGTGCCGTGCTGCGCTACGCGGCGACCTCCGGACTGGCCGACCACGTCACCGCGATGGGGGAGCTGCTCGGCTCCGGACTGCGCGCGATCGAGCAGCGGTCCGGCCTGATCGGAGAGGTGCGCACAGCCGGTCTGATGGCCGGCGTCGAGATCATCGATCCCGACGCGCCGTCCGACCACCGCGGTGTCGCACCGCCGAGCACCCGATTGGCCGCGCGCATCCAGCAGGAGTGCCTGCAGGCCGGGCTGATAGTCGAGACCGGCGGGCGCCACGGCAACGTGGTCCGGTTCTTGCCACCGCTGATCATCGATGCCGCCGAGATCGCAGCTGTGCTGGAGATCTTCGACGACGTCGTGCACCGAGTCTCGCGCGTGCACGATTCGGACCCACTGCTGCCAACGGAGACCACATGATCGACCCCCGCCCCACACCGCCGTTCGCCACTGAATTCCTCACCGCGACAGGCGTCGACCGCTACCTGGACGCCGTGTCCGCAGCCGCCGGGCATATCGCCGACACCTTCCGCGGCTCGCCCGCACCGGGCTTGGTGACCGGCTCCGGTGCGCTGCGGCAACGGATTCGGAGCCTGCCGGTTGCCCCGCCTGATGGTGTCGGGCTGGTGGCCGCGCTCGATGAGATTGCCCAGTACGTGGTGCCACTGTCGACGGCGGTGTCGAATCCCCGGTATGTCGCGCATCTGCACTGCCCACCGGCCATCTCGTCACTGGCCGCCGAGGTGATGCTCAGTGCTCTCAACCAGTCCATGGATTCCTTCGACCAAGGCCCCGCCGCCACCGCCGTCGAGGAGCACATCGTCGAGTGGATGTGCGAGGTGCTCGGCTACGGCGTCGGCGGCGACGGGGTGTTCACCAGCGGTGGCACGCAGTCGAATCTTCAGGGCCTGCTGCTGGCCAGAGACAATTACGCGCGCGAGCGGCTGGGCTGGGACATCGGTCGGAGCGGGCTTCCCGGCGCCGCCAGTACCTGGCGTGTGTTGTGCACGGCGCAAACACATTTCACAGTGACGCAGGCCGCAAGCCTGCTCGGTCTCGGCGCCCGTTCGATCATCCCGGTCGATACCGACAGTGCCGGCAGACTCGAACCGCGTGCACTGACCGCGGCCATCGAGGGCTGCGAGCATGCCGGCCAGCAGGTGATCGCGGTCGTCGCGAACGCGGGCACCACCGATTTCGGTGTGATCGATCCGCTCACGCAGGTGTGCGAGATCGCCCATGACCGCGGTATCTGGGTGCACGTGGACGCGTGTGCCGCAGGCTGCCTCCTGCTCAGCGACCGGCACCGCCATCTCGTCGACGGCATCGGTGGCGCCGACTCGGTGGCGATCGATTTCCACAAGCTGCTGTTTCAGGCGATCAGCTGTGGTGCGCTGTTCGTGCGGAACCGGGAGACGCTGAATGTCATGTCCAGTCACGCCGACTACCTGAACCCGTCCGACGACGACCCGGACGAAACCCTCAATCTCGTCGGGAAATCGCTGCAGACCACCCGCCGTTTCGATGCGCTGAAGATCCTTGTCACACTGCGCGCCTTAGGTGCCACGACCGTGGCGGAGATGATCGACAGCACGGTGGCGGCGACCGCGGCGGCGCACACCACGGCAGCGGCGCAGGACCGCCTCGCGGTGATCGGTGCGGGCGGAACCAACACGGTGGTATTGCGCTGGACGCATCCGAGCCTGACATCCGGTCAGCTCGACCAGGTCAACGATGCGATCCGCCACGAGATGGCCACGTCCGGACAGGCTCTGGTCGGTCGCACACGTATCGACGGTGAGATTGCCGTCAAGCTCACCTTCGTCAACCCGGTGTGCACCGTGGACATCGCCCGCGACCTGGTCATCGACATCGCCGAATGCGGGCAACTGCTCGCCGCCCGGATGTTCGAAGAGGTGGTGGTCCGTGCCTGAACCGCAGTTGCGCATCGAACGGATCCGGTACACCGATTCCGGGTTCGCCGATGCGAAGCGATGGGAGTACGAGGTATTCGGCCGCGAAAATACCTATACGACCGCTGCCGATGACGAGGCGGGGGAGATGCTGCAGTATCGCCGCTGGGAACAATCCTCGGAGTTCTATGTCGGCTTCGGAGCGGAATCCACCGGTGACCCTGTTGCGGTATTGCGCGCCCTGCGCTGGGATTCTCGGCTGGGTTTGGCGAGCTTCAGCACGATCAGTGACACCCGAGCCTTTCCCCGTCCGGCCGGAGGCCATGCGGATCTGCTGTATCCCGAGTGGTCGCGACGTTTGGAGCAGATCCGACCCGACACCGTCGCCGAACTGGCCACCCAATCGGTACGGCGTACCCACCGGCGTGCCGGTGTCATCGACCAGGTGTGGGCCCGGTTCGCCAGCTGCCTCGCCGAGGAGGGCGTCCGCTATGTGACCGTGGCGCTCGTCGTGCCGTTGTTCGAGTGGTACCGGCTGCTGTTCGGCGAGGCGATCAGCCGGATCGGCCAGTTGCTGCCCGACTATGTCGGTGCCGACAGCATTCCCGCCGTGATCGACCTGCACGCCATCGACACCAGCGTCATTTTATCGAAAACGAAAGTGACACAATGAAATTCGCACGGAAAACCCGCCGCATCGACATGGTCAGCACGGTGGACGCGCCGATCGAGCGGGTGTGGGCCGCGGTGACCTCGCCGGAAGGCATCAATGCCGAGTTGCGGCCCTATCTGAAGATGACGGTCCCGCAGCCGTTCCGCGGTCGGACTATCGCTGACATCGAACCGGGGACCAACCTGGGCCGCAGCTTCTTTCTGCTGTTCGGGCTGGTCCCGATCGACTTCGACGACATCACCGTCGCCGAGATCGACGCGGGGACTCGTTTCCGTGAGCAGTCGACCATGATGTCGATGAGCGTGTGGGTGCATGAACGGACCCTGCGCCCTGTCGGCGACCGCACCGAAGTGACCGACGCGGTCTCGTTCGTGCCCCGTGCCCCGATGGGCCTGATTCCGGGCTGGGGCCGCGTTCTGCGGGCCACGCTCGCCTTCCTGTTCCGGCACCGGCACCGCCGGTTGCAAGCACATCTCGGCGCACGGTCGGCCACGCAGCCGACCGCGAGCGGGCAGTCGTGACGACACGGCGTCGCCGGACCCTCGCGATGCTCGCCGGCATGGTGCCGATAGCGGTCGCGGTCTCAGCATGTGGCGCGGTGAACGCCGACGCGGGCAAGCCCGCCACCGAACGGTTCGCGATGCTCGAACGCGGTACGGCGCCGGAGGGCATACCGATCACTGCCGCGACCGGATCCGGGGTCTTCGCAGAAGAGATTTCCGGTTCGGTGGCCTATCTCGACGTGACCACCGACGTCGCAGGCCCGGGCGTGGTGACCGTCGGCCCAGGCGCCATCCCGGGCGAAACCGTACTCAGCCACTTCGGGCACCAGCAGCAGTTCCCCTACGAGGTGATGACGGTATCCGCAACCAGCACCGGCCGATACGTGACCGGGCTCGCGGTGACCAACCCGCTCGACACCCGCATCACACTGCAATGCACCATCCTCGGCGGGCTGAGACTCGATCCCACCGCGGGCCAACAGCCCGTAACGGGCCACTGCTCCGGCGGCACGACTCTCACCGGCACCAGCACCGTGACCGGCAGCCGGGATGGGCAGTGGAACGGAAAGGCGGTGCAACTCCATACGATCCGAACCGACATCGCCTTCGACGGCCCCGTTGCGGGCAGCCTTCGGCAGACCGCCGACACCGTCGACGGGATCGGGATCGCGGCGCGCACGGAACTGGAGACCACACTCGAGGCCAGCGGCGTTCGATTCCAACAGAACATCGTCCGCACGGTCGGCCAGAACCAGGGGGCCCGATGACGGCGATACAAGCGGCACCGACCGCTGTCGGCGCCGCAGCCATCACAACCACCGGATTGACGAAAACCTATCCGGGTGCGGCCGTCAATGCCGTAGACCTGCTCGACCTGTCCATACCGGCGGGCGTCGTCTATTGCCTGCTCGGCCGCAACGGCGCAGGCAAGACCACGACGATCCGCATGCTCACCACCCTGCTGTCGCCGTCGTCGGGCACCGCCGAGGTGCTCGGGATTCCACTGCACGAGGTGCGCAGGCTGCGACCGCTGATCGGGGTCGCCCTGCAGGAGGTGGCACTGGATCCCTGGCTGAACGCACGGGAGCAGCTGGACCTCGGCCTCGCTATGGCCGGCTGGCCACGAGCCGAGCGTCGGCCCCGGGTCGCGGCATTGGTGGAGCAATTCGGTCTCGGCGATTTCCAGAATCGGCGGATCGGGTCGCTGTCGGGAGGTATGCGCCGCCGGGTCGATGTGGCACTCGCGGTCTCGCACGACCCGGTGCTGCTGTTCCTCGATGAACCGTCGAGCGGCCTGGATATCGAAGGCAAGGACGAAGTGTGGCGGGTGATCGCACAGCTACGCAGCGAGGGACGGACCGTAGTGCTCACCACTCATGACATGGAGGAGGCCGTCGCACTTTCGGACCAGGTCGGCATCATCAAGGCCGGAACCTTGGTCGCCTCCGGGCCCGCCGATGATCTCACCCGCGCGCACGGCGCTCGCGCGGTCGTCACGGCGGACAGCGAGATAGCGCCGAACGTCGCCGACGAGCTACGGGCCGCCGGTTTCACCGTCGCCGATTCGGCCGACAGTGCCCGAGTGCTGACGATCGAACTGCCCGCCGCGGATGCCGCCCACCTCGGCCGGTTGACCGAAGCGCTCAGCCGAAACGACCTGAGCACGGCGGAGGTTCGCGTCGAGACCACTTCGCTGCGAGACGCCTTCTTGGAGGCCACCCGATGAGCACGACAACCGCTACTGCTCCGGCGCGGGCCCACCGTCCGCCGGCGCCACCGGTCACGACGCTGATGCTGTTCGCCCGCTACCTCGTCGTCGGCCTGCGCCAGCCGGTGTTCGGGTTCATCTTCCCCATCGTGTTCCCGGTCGTCCTGGTGGTCTTCGTGCGGGCGATGTTCCAACGTGTGGCCGAGCTGCCCGGGTTCCCGCTGACCTCTTACACCGCCTACATCGCGCCCGGCATCATCATGCTCATCCCGATGATCGGCTCCGGGTTCGGCGCGAGCACGCTGATCGAGGAGATCCAGTCCGGGTTCGTCGACAGACTTCGGCTGCAGGGTATTTCGTCCGCGCAGATCGTGCTGGCGAAGATCGGCTTCGAAGCGGCGCGCATCCTGCCGGCCGGCGGAATCGTCATCGGGCTGCTTGCGGCACTCGGCGCGCCATTGCGGGCCGGGATCGTCACGGCGGCCGCGCTGTTGATCCTGATGTGCTTGTGGTCGGCGGCCTACAGCTCACTGTTCTACCTGGCCGCGGTGCGCACGCTGAACCCGCAGGCGCCGATCGCGCTGCTGCCGCTGGCGTTGCCGGTGCTGTTCGTGAGCCAGGCGCTCATGCCCACCGGCTTCTTGCCGCGGTGGCTGGAGGTGGCCATCCTGCTCAACCCGTTCTCCCATGTCGTCGCGGCCGCGGCCACGCTCATGTACGGAGATTTCGAACCGGTTCGGCTCGGAGCCGGGATCGCGGTCGCGGCAGGTGTTTTCGTCGTGCTCCAGCTCCTGCTGCGGCGGCTCGTCCTGCGCCGCATCGGCGCCTGAACGCGCCCGGTATCCCTTGATCGAAAGGAAAAAGACACCATGACCGAATCACTGGAACAGGTGCTGCGCGAGATCCTGATCGAGGATCTGGATGTCACGCCAGAAGAGATGCACCCCGATGCCGACCTGGTCGCCGACCTCGGCTTCGATTCGCTGTCATTCGCGACCGGCGTCGTCGAAATCCGTGACCGGCTGGGGGTTTCGCTGACCAAGGACGACGTTTTCGCCTGCCGCACACTCGGTGATCTGCAGCGGCTCGTCGCCAACAAGCTCACCATCACGGTCGGATGACCCGGGTACTCATGCCACTCGATCACAAAGGGTCGGCACTCTTGTGAACAGGTTCATCACAGCGTTGCTGCGCAGCGCCGACCGAAGCGATCGTGGTCTGCTCTGCGGCGACCCAGCCGACCTCACCAGAACGCAATGGCGCGACATCCATCGGCGTGCCCGGCGCATCGCCGGTGGTCTGCGGGAAGCGGGCGTGCGCCGCGGGGACACGGTCGCCGTGCTCGCCGGTGCCCCAGGCGATATCGCGCCCCTGGTACAGGGCATTTGGCTGGCCGGTGCCGCGGTGACGATGCTGCACCAGCCGACGCCGCGCACCGACTTGGCGGCCTGGGCGGCCGACACGCGGCGTGCTGTCGCGGTGGTCGATGCCGCGGTCCTGGTGGTCGGCGACCCCTTCGGTGCGGCCGTCGCCGAGTTCGGCGGGGAGCGCCCCCGCTGTGTCACGGTCGTCGATCTGCTTGCGGGTCCGGACGTGGAACCGGTGGACACACAAGAGACCGATCTGGCGTTTCTGCAGCTCACGTCGGGCTCGACCGGTAGTCCGAAAGCGGTGGCCATCACCTATGCGAATATGCACGCCAATATTCGCGCCATGGAGTTCGCGTCGCGCATCAACGACCGGGACGTGATGGTCAGCTGGCTGCCGCTGTTCCACGACATGGGCATGATGGGGTTCCTGGTCGCACCGATGTTCCTCGGCGTCGAACTTGTCGCCATCACGCCATCCGATTTTCTTGCCGCTCCGCTGATCTGGGCCGAACTGGTGACCAGGTACCGCGGGTCGATGTCGGCGGCACCGAACTTCGCCTATGGGCTTCTTGCCCGCACCCTGGCCCGCGCCGGTGACGGGGACTTCGACTTGTCGTCGCTACGGTTCGTGCTCAACGGCGCCGAACCCATCGATAGCGCTGTCGTGCAACGGTTTCTGGATGCCGGTGCCCGCTTCGGGCTGCAACGCGGGGCGATCGTGCCCGCCTACGGCATGGCCGAGGCGACGCTCGCGGTGTCGTTCACCCGACCGGGCGACGGATTCAGTGTTGATCACGTCGACCCGGAGGCGATGCAAACAGCCGGCCGGGCCACGGTTTCCACCGCGGACGACACCCGCCGGTACATCGGCCTCGGGCAACCTCTGCCCGGCATCGAGGCGCGGGTGCGCACCCAATCCGGCGCCCTCGCCGACACCAGGCAGATCGGCGAGTTCGAGCTGCGCGGTGCCAGCATCGCCACCCGGTACCGGACCGACGCGGGATTCATCGAGGCCGTCGACGATTCCGGATGGCTTGCCACCGGCGACCTCGGCTATCTGACCGAGGACGGCCAACTTGTGGTGTGCGGACGCAAGAAGGACATGTTGATCATCTCCGGACGCAACATCTACCCGGTCGACATCGAACGCGCCGCTGCCGAGGTCGACGGTGTGCGTGCCGGCAATGCTGTCGCCGTGCCCGCAGAAACCGCCGGGAGGGGCGAGGGATTCGCGGTCATCGTGGAATCCGCGGCCAGCGCCGACACCCGCGGATGTGCACGCATTTCCCGCGATGTCGCGCATCGCGTCGAGGCGGCGCTCGGCGTCAGCCCGCGCCGGGTCGTGGTCGTCCCGGTGGGGCGCATCCCGAAGACGCCGTCGGGGAAGCTTCGCCGGCTCGAAGCCCGCGGTCTTCTCGCCATCGGGTAGCAATTGGTATCGGTAATCGTTATTGATAAGGTTCCGTAGTGCGTGAACGAGGGACGACCGCGGCGGTAGCCCCTTCCGTACGCACCTTCGGTCGCGCTTCGATCCTGGCGTGGTCCGCGCTCGGTTGGCTGGCCGCCGATGTGTTTCGTGGGCGATTCGCCTGGCGGGAAGCGTTGGCGCAGAGCTGGTTCATCGTGAGCGTCACGGCGGTTCCTGCGGTGTTCGTGTCGATTCCGTTCGGGGTGATCGTCTCCGTGCAGGTCGGAAACCTGACCCAGCAGCTCGGCGCCACCTCGCTCGCAGGGGCTGCCGCCGGGGTCGGAGTCGTTCGGCAGGGCGCCCCGTTGGTCGCGGCGCTCCTGCTCGGCGGGGCCGCCGGTGCGGCGATCGCCGCCGACCTCGGTGCGCGAACCATCAGAGAGGAAATGGATGCCATGCGGGTGATGGGCATCGATCCGGTCCGTCGGATCGTCGCGCCGCGCCTGGCCGCGATGACAGTGGTAGCTCCGCTGCTGTGCGTGGTGATCATCTTCATGGGCCTGTCGACCGGCTACCTGATCAATGTCGGTCTGCAACACGGCGCTCCGGGAGGATATCTCTCGTCGTTCGCGTCCTTCGTTACCGTCTCGGACCTGGTTGCCGCGCTGGTGAAGTCGGCGCTGTTCGGCATCGTCGTCGTAGTGCTGGCCTGTCAGCGCGGGCTCGAGGCCACCGCAGGGCCCAAAGGGGTTGCCGACTCGGTGAACGCGGCGGTGGTGCTCGGCGTGGTCGCGACGTTCGGTCTGAACCTGATCATCACGCAACTGCTGTCGATGTTCGGCTCGCGGGTGCTCGGATGACGGCCTCGCCGTTGGACCTTGCCGCCGGCCGCGTCGGATCGGTCGTCGGCACGGCACTCGAGCGGCTCGGACATCAGCTGAGTTTCGGGATGCAGGTTCTCGCGGCCGTGCCGCACACCCTGCGCGCATACCGCAGGCAGACGATGGTTGTGCTCACCGACATCGTGTGGGGCAGTGGCGGACTGGTCGTCGGCGGCGGCACCGCCGCGGTGCTGATCTTCCTCGGCATCGCGGTCGGAGGATCGGTCGGTATGGAAGGGCTGAGCGCGCTGAATATGGTCGGCATGGGCCCGCTGACCGGGTTTGTCTCCGCATATGCGAATACGCGGGAGCTGGCGCCGATGATGGTGGCGATCGGATTCGCCGCGCAAGCCGGCTGCCGGATGACCGCCGAGATCGGCGCGATGCGGATCTCGGAGGAGATCGACGCCTTGGAAGCCCAAGCGGTACGGCCCATCCCGTTTGTGGTGACCACGCGCGTGCTCGCGGGGACCACCACGATCATCCCGCTGTACCTCACGACGCTGATCGTGGTCTACCTGTCCTGCGCCGTCGTGGTGAACGTGCTGCACGGGCAGTCCGCGGGCACCTACTTCCACTACTTCGAGTCCTTCCTTCGGCCGGCGGACGTGCTGTATTCGCTGGTCAAGGCCATCGTTCTGGTGGCAGCTGTCATCGTGGTGCACTGCTATCAGGGTTTTCATGCCACCGGCGGGCCCGAAGGGGTGGGTCGCGCCTGTGGGCAGGCGATCCGGGCCAGCCTCATTCTCATCGTGGTCATGGACATGGTGATGACCGCGGTGTTCTGGGGCACGAGCACGGGAATCAGGATCTCGGGGTAGCCATGTGGCGAGAACGAAGTGGTGGCCGAGTGCCGAGTGTCCTGGCGCTGCGGGTGCGTGGGCTCGCGGTAGTGGCGATCGGGCTGCTGGTGACCGCGCTGACCGGAGCTCACCTGCAGGGCCGGTTCCACGATGACGTATCGCTGACGATCGAGGCCGACTCGCTCGTCGATGGTCTACTGGCCGGTGCGGACGTGAAGTTCCAAGGAGCCGCGGTAGGCACCGTACGCCGGGTGCAGACGGCGGGCGACACCCGCCGCGTCGAGATCAGCATCGATCGGGATCAGGCTTTGGCGCTGACCGATCGCGTCGCCGCCCGCTTCACCGTCGCCAATGTGTTCGGCACCCCCGCGATCGAGTTGGTGAATCTCGGTGACGGTCCACCGATCCGGGACCACGCGGTGGTACCACTCGCCACCGGCGCCGTCGGCGCCACCGCGACCGGGGTGCTGCAACGCACCGGACGGCTCATGGAGGTGCTCGACTCGCCCCGACTGCGGAACCTCCTCGACGTGGCGGCCGAGAACCCGGGGCTGTTCGGTCCGACCATCGAGGCGATCACCGGCATCGCTCGGGCATTGGAGCAGGGGCGTCGCGACAGTACAGCCCACTACCTGCGTATCACGGGTGACCTGTCGGATGGATTGGCGGTCCTGGAACCGGAGATGGTGGACGCGCTGATCGCGTTGCTGGACCAGAGCGAGTACTTCGGCGATGAGACCAACCGCGCACGGACCCGCAAGGCGATCGCCGGACTGAGCCAGGATTTTCTGCCCGGATACGCGCGGCTGTTGGGCGACAACCGCGACCACTTGGCCGAAATCCTGGCTGTGGTACTCGATCTCGGCCTGCCCCTCGGCATGTCCTACGGCTCGATCGCTCCGGCCTATCATCGCCTGCCCGATCTTCTCGACCGCATCGGCGCCGCGTTCCCGGTCGTGGACGGAAAGGCACAACTGCAACTCGAGATCATCGCGGACACGATGCCGCACATCGCCCGCTCGGTCACCGATACCGGTCCGGGAGGCGTTCGATGACGGCGGTGCGAGGTCCCGCGATCAAACTGTCCATCTTCCTGGTTCTGGTGATCGGCTGCCTGAGCCTGATCCTGTCCACTCTGCGCGGGCCCGCAACGAACTCGGCCACCGAATACGACGCGATCTTCACCGACGTGTCCGGATTGGTCACCGGGGACAGTGTCCGGATGGCCGGGGTCCAGGTCGGCAGGGTCACCACGATCGAGCTGACCGCGGACGCGGCGGCTCGGGTGCGGTTCACCGTCGGTGGTGACCGGCCCGTCTTGGACACGACCCACGCCGCAGTGCGGTACCAGACTCTGCTCGGGCAGCGCTATGTGGAACTGTTCGACGCCCGGCCCACTGGCACCCGTCTGTCGCCCGGTGCGACGATCCCGCCTGAGCGCACCGAGCCCAGTTTCGATGTGTCCCGGTTGTTCAATGGGTTCAAACCCTTGTTCACCGCACTCGATACCGCGGAGCTGAACCGCCTGGGGGAGAACCTGATCCGCGTCCTCCAGGGCGACGGCGCCGGAATCGGGCCGGTACTGGCTGATCTCGACGGCCTGCTGCGGTATGCGAAGAACCGGGAGGCGGTCCTGGTGGTACTGATCCGCAACCTCGGTGAGATCGCGGCGGAGATCGGCGGCAAATCCGAACAGGTCGGCGCGCTGATCAAGCAGGTCGCCGGGATCATCGGAGTGTTCAGCCATCGCGCGGACGAATTGGTGAACTCGCTGCGAATCGCCGGCTACGGCCTCGAGCCCGACGTCGGCCTTCTTGCCGAACTGGAATCCCTTTTCGACGACACCCATGCACCACTGCACCAGCTGCTGCGGCGACTGGTGCCGCGCACCGACCAACTTGTGGAGATCCTGTCCCTGATGCCGGAATTGCTCGGGGGCCTGAACGCGAACTACCCCGCGAATGGTCCGTCGCCCGCCTTCACCTGTTCGACGCAGTCCGTCGAACCCCCCGGCATCGGAAGCGCCATTCTCGGCAATCAACATCTGGTGGTGTGCAAATGAGACTCATACCCGACAGAATCCGCACCGATCTTTCCGAGGGACGCCGCGAATTCCGCTGGGGCTCAGCCGGTCTCGCGATCGCCGCGATCATCATCGCTGTCGCCGGGCTGGTCCGGCTGATCCCAGCCAACGAGCAAGGGCACGTCGCCGAATTCCGTGACTCCGGTGGCCTGCAGGCCGGCGACGAGGTGC
Organism: Nocardia sp. 2TAF39; assembly: GCF_052114905.1. Lineage (NCBI taxonomy): Bacteria > Bacillati > Actinomycetota > Actinomycetes > Mycobacteriales > Nocardiaceae > Nocardia > Nocardia sp. 2TAF39. The sequence continues at coordinate 46,309 of NZ_JBFRFQ010000006.1, read as the reverse complement.
GGATCGCCGGCGTCCCCGTCGGCCGAGTCCGTACCGTGGAACTGGCCGACGACCATGTCCGGGTCGGGTTCACGGTCCACACCGATCAGCCTGTCGGCGATCACTCTACCGCCGAGGTGCGGCTGCTGACCCCGGTCGGCGGCCACTATCTGGCGCTCACGCCAGCCGGTGCGCAACCGCTCGGCGCCCAGCCGATTCCGCGTGAGCGCACCCGGACCCCGTACGAGCTGACCGATGTATTCGAACAAAGCGCCCCGCGGCTGGACGGTATCGACGGATCGACATTGCGCCAGACGGTCGCCGAACTCGACGCGGCACTGGCGAATCAGCCCGACGCCCCCCGCGGCATCCTCGACAGTCTCACCGGCCTCACCACAACGATCACGGCTCAGTCCGATCGGCTCGATCGCGCGATCCGGGTTTCCGACGAATACGTAGCGACTATCGCGACCGACCGTGCGGTCCTCGCCGGGTTCGTGCGCGAGCTCGGCATCATCTCCGCGAAACTCGGTCAGGCCAAGACCGAGGTCATCCGCGCCTTCCAGCTGCTTCGTCGGCTCACCGAAATCACCCACCGGCCGATCATGGCGTACGCGGATTCGCTCGAGCCCGCCGTCACCGATCTCGAGCAGCTGCTGGCCAAGGTCGCCGACGCACCCGAGCGGCTCGACACGGTCATCGCCTCGATCAACGACTTCATCGTCAAGATCGCGGCGCTGAGCGGAACAGGCGAACCAGCCGGAGCACCCCGACCCGATCTCTGCGTGCCTCGTGCGGGAAAGGACTGCTGATATGAGGGTCGGAAAACGTGTCTGGTATCCGGTGGTCGGGGTCGCCGTACTCACCGTGCTGTTCGGACTCGGATCCTCTGCGGTCACACCGCTGGACCGGACGAGTTTCGGCAAGATCGTGTGCGCGGAGTTCACCGATACCGACGGCCTCTACCGGGGCAACGACGTCACCGTGCTCGGCGTCCGAGCCGGGATCGTCGACCACATCGAACCCCTCGCCGACCGCGTGCGGGTGACGATGCGCCTCGACCGGGACGTGACACTACCGGCCGATACCAGCGCGGTCACCATGTCGGGCTCGATCGTCACCGACCGCAGAGTCGAACTCATCCGATCCCACACCGATGGTCCGGAACTGGCGGCAGACACCTGTATTCCACTGTCGCGCACCAAAACTCCGCTCGGTGTCAGCGAATCCTTCGACGCCCTCGGACGGTTGACCGCCGACATCACCGGCGGCGTACCCGGTGACACCCGGGCCGGCGACACCCTCGCCGGCCTCGACCGCGCGCTGCGCGACACCGGAACGACCACCAACGACCTGCTTGCGCACCTGGCGCGGCTGGTGGGCGACCCGCGGGACCGGGACGCCACCATGCGGCGGCTGATCGACAACCTCGACCTGCTCACCACCATGTTCGGCGCGAACTGGCCGGATATGCAGCTACTGCTGGACCACCTCTACGACGGATTGGAGGTGGTCGAGGGACTTTCGGCGAACTTCGCCCCGATGGTCGACCTGTCCAACCAGCTGCTTCCGGTGCTGGCACGCAACGTCGACAAGTACGGCGATCGGGTATACACGGCGCTGGACTCCGCCGTTCCGGCGGTGCATGCCGCGCTGCAGAACGCCGGCGGCATCCGAGATCTGCTGTCGCATCTGCCGCCCGCCGTAGATGCCCTCTTGGGCATTCTGCTGTCGAACGCGCCCACCACCGCGGTGATGAGTTGCCCTGCGACCGCTGACACCCCGCTGACCAGCACAGTGTGCCGGCACGACGAGGGAACGGAGCCGCGATGAGATGGCGTCCCCTCTGTGCCGTCGGCGCGCTCGCCCTGATCGCGGGATGCGGTGTCGACCCGGCCGACCTGCCGGTTCCGGGAGCCCGTGTCTCGGGCGCGAGTTACGAGATCAGGATCGAGTTCGCCAGCGTGCTGAGTCTGCCCGCGAAGGCGAAGGTCATGGCGGACGGCGCCGAGGTCGGCGTCGTGGACCGGGTCGATCTGGCCGACCGGGTCGCCATCGCAACTGTCGACCTGACATCGGCAGTGCGGCTGCCGAAATCGACCATCGCCGAGATTCGGCAGACCACTCTGCTCGGCGAGTCCTATATAGCGCTGCGGCCACCAGCCGGTGGGGCAGGTCCGAACCTGACATCGGGCGACGTCATACCGCTGGCGCAGACCCACCCCCCGGACAGCGTCGAGAACCTGTTGCGGGGAATGTCGAACGTACTGGCCAACGGCCGCTTCGACGACCTGGCCGCCGCGATCAGCCGAGTCAATGCCGCCTTTCCCGACGACCGCGAGTACCAGCGTCTGGCAGCGGAGATCCATGCGGACGTCCACGACCTGTCCACCGGAACAGCGGATCTCGACCGCATCCTCGACGCGGCCGCCGGTATCACCGACGACCTAGCGGCCAAGAAATCCGCCCTCGACCGGGCACTCGTCCTCGGGCCCGACCGCGCTGCCGGACTCAGCGATGTCCTGTTCGGGATCGTCGACCTCGCGGTGGCACTCGGCCAACTCCTGCAGCCCGCTGGTGATCTGGTGTGGCCGATCTACGGCGACACCCTCGATATCTACCGTGCCATGCGGCCGCTGCTGTTGACCGTCGCCTCCGCCGACACCACCATCCCCATGAACGTCGACAAGTTCACCCGTTTACTGCGCGAGACCCTGATCCCGTATTTCACTGCGCCACCGAATATTCGGATCCACGGCGTCGCGACTACGGTGTCCGCCGAACAGCAGGCCGACGCATTGGTTACCGTGCTCCGATCGATCGGACTCGTGCCATGAGCTCCCGCACAACCGCATCACTCATCGGTCTGCTGGCTACCACTGTCGCCGGTGCCCTCTATCTCGGTGCCGGTGTCCTCGACATCAATCCGACGCGGGACACCACAACCATCACGGTGCGGATGCCGAGCTCGGGCGGACTGATGGAAACATCCTCCGTGGATCTGCGCGGCATGGCGATCGGCCGCGTCCGCCACATCACCACCACCAAGGACGGCGTCGCCGTAGCCATCGAATTCGATGCGAAATACCGGATTCCGACGACCAGCACGGTCCGGGTCGCGAATCTGTCCGCCGCGGGAGAGCAGTACCTCGAATTCCGTCCGCGCAGCGCGGACGGACCCTATCTCGCCGACGGCTCCGTGATACCGGCGGGCCAGGTCGAGATCCCGATCACCGCCGGCGAGATGATGGCACGCCTGGACACCCTGCTCGCCCAGTTGGACCCCGCCGTCGTCGACAGCCTGCTGACCACCCTCGACGATGCCACCGCCGGACGTCAGACCGACATCGCCGACCTCGCGGAGTCCGCCACTCTGTTGGCGAACACACTGCGGGACAAACAGGATCAGGTCCACCGGCTCTGGCTCAACCTGCAGACCCTCGCCGACAACTTCGACGGCAAGGGCAGCACCTTCACCGCCGTCGCCCCGGTGGTCGATCGCGCCGATCCCGAAGTGGTGCACCTGATCCGCGCCTTCGAGGACTATTCCCACGTCGGCGAGCATGTCTGGGACGACACGCTGACGCCGATGATGCACAAGATCGACGACTACGTCGCACAGCTGGCTCCCGAACTGGCGTTGATCGCCGGCATAGTCCGGCCGGCTACCGATCGGCTGCGGCCATTGCGCCTGGACGCCGGCTCGATCGTCGACATTTTGTCCGCCATGTTCCCTGCGGGCGGACCCGCCCGAGTGATTGTCACCCCACCGAAGTAATCGAGGTACCAGTAATGACCGACGAAGCGGCGACGACAACAGACCACGAATCGTCCGCGCCGGCACGGACCGAAGAGATGAAACATCCACTCTCCTCGGTGGTCCCGCGGGCACTGGTCGCTGCGCTGGTCGCCCTTACCTCGCTCGCCGGTTTCCTCGGGTGGCGCTGGTACACCACCGAACAGGATCTCGACGCCCTGCGGCGGGACACCGCCGATCGCGATAGAGCCGCGGCGGTCGCCGCGGACTACGCGAAACGGTCACTGACCTACGACTTCCGCAACCTCGACGCCTTCTTCGACAGCGTGCGGCGCGGAACCACCGACCGCCTGTCCAACCGCTACGACACCGTCCACGACACCCTGAGCAAAATCATGACCGAGGCCCAGGTCGTCGCACACGGCGACGTGGTCGGCACTGCTATCGGCACCGTCGACGGCGACGACTACACCGTCACCGTCTTCGCCACCCAGCAGACGCAGAACGTGCAGCACCCCGAACCGGTCAGCGCCGCCACCCTGCTGACCGTGAACGTGCACCGCGACGGCGGCAACTGGGTTGTCGCCGACTACCGCTCGCAATGAGAACAGGCACTGCCATGAGCCGTGGCCGCAGTGGCGAAGCCATGGCGGTCCGGCCGTGGCTCAGCTCCCGCGCGGGGGCGAGGATCTCGCCGCTTCGACCCAAGGCCAGGTCATCAGTGCCCACACGGCTAGCAAGAGGATGGCCACCGTGCCGAGATACCACGGCCAAGGCCCGAGCGCATCGAGCAGTGACGGAGTTTCGGGTTTCGCGTTGACGAACCCGTAGTTGGTGTCGGCGAGGGTATTGAATGTGAAGGTCACCACTGCCCAGGCTACGGTGGCCACTACGGCAGTCCGATAGCTGCGCCAGTCTGGGCGCAGGCCGATGCCCCACGTGAGGTAAATTGCCGCCCAGACCACGATCAGGTGAATCGCCCAGAAGGCCGAGAACTCGCGGTCTGGAAAGTCCGGGCTCTGCAAGGCCGGTGAAACGAGCGCCTGGGTGCTCAAGGTGAGACACCAGTAGTAGGTCAGTGCATACGCCCAGCTCCGGTGCGACCACAGCGCGTACGCGGCAACGATGCTCGCGAGATCGGTCAAACGCAAGGGTACCGAACGACCGATAGTCGGGGGGATCAGGGCGAAGACGTAGATCGTCGCGTACAGCACCAGGGTCGCCGATCCGAACGATCGGCTGAAACGGCGTGCGGCAGAAGCACTCTGGTGCTTGCGACCGATCCACACGACGAGCATCGCTCCCACCGCGAAGACAGCAAGGACTAGCCAGTGCGATAGCCCGTATGCGGAGAACTTTTGGTGCGCCGAAGGCGCGTCCACATTTACCGCGGCGCGGTTCGGCATAGGGCCGAACCGCGCCGGGCATCGTACATAGAGATCACGGCACCACCTCGCGTGCGACGAGCCGGTAATGCGCGGCACTCGAGGCAGGACACCGGACCACCGATTGCGGAATTCGCCCTCATCCGCGACTTAGGGCAGGGCGGTGCAGTTGGTGGGGGCGGGCTGGTTCGCGAGCCGATCGGTCAACCACTGCTGCGAGGCTGCCAGTGCCGGGAAGAACGCCAGCACGTGAGTCGGCGCCAATCCGGAAATGACGGTGGGAATCTGGGCGTTCGAATCCAGCTGCACAGTCGCGCCACCACCGCACCAACCGGCGGCCATGTCGCGGATGGGCGTAAACGGCGCTCCTTCATCGTTCACGGCCGCGGCGACGAGTACGGGCACCGAGGGGGTGAGGGTGCCGACACGCTGCTGGTCGAACGCTGATCTCAACGCAGGCGACTGATTGATCACGTCGATGATGGACTGTCCGCTGTTGGTCCATTGGGACGTGAACTGATGTTGCTGCGCCAGTCCGAGCGGGACGGCGCATTTGTCCTGAGCTTCGCGCAGGATCGCCTTGCCGGTGTCGTTGAGTTCAGCGTCGAGCACCGGGCGGGTGGCGGGATAGTCGGCGGCGATGCCGTTGAGGATCCACGCGAAGGCGGGTGCGATGGCGGGTCGGCCATCGTTGAATCCGATGAAGTACTCGTCGTCCACCACCGGCCCGCCGACGTAGGCGCCGCGCACGTTCAGGTCGGGGGCGTAACTCGGCTGCAGTTCGGCCGCGCCGGCCGAGGCCATGCCGCCTTGGGAGTACCCGTAGAGAATGACCGGCGCGTTGGCGGCGAGGCTGGTGCCGGGCAACCGCAGGGCGGCACGCGCGGAGTCCAGTACCGCGTGGGCTTGCGATTTACGGTTGAGATAGTCGTGAATCGCGGGCGTGCCCAGGCCCTGGTAGTCGGTCACCACTACCGCCATGCCGCGGGCCAGCAGCGTGTAGAGCGCCAGCACGTCGTATTCGACCATGAGGTCGAGCGGAGGCTGGTATTCGACGAACTGCGAGAGCAACTTCGAGGGCGCGCACTGATCGCCTTGCCCCTTCGTGCCGACCGCGTACGCGATCAGCGGGCGCTCTCCCGGTCCTGTCCACGGCTGGGCCGGTTCCAGATACGTTCCCACCGCCGCGGTCGGCGCGTCGTGAGTGTCGCTGCTGACGTACATCATGCGCGTCGACGTCGCCGGGATCGTTCCGGTCGGTCCGGGGATCGACAGCGCCAGCCGCGCCGGTTCGGTGCGGACGATGGTGCCCCCTCCCTGCGGCAGTGGCGCCGGTGGTACGTAGAAATCATCAGCCGCCGCCTCCGTGGCCGGCTGCGTCCATGCGTGTGGTGCGGAGATCGCGCCGCCTCCGACCACGATGAGGGTTCCCGTCAAAGCTGCGGTCAATCTGAGTATTCGGCTCCCCACGATTCGATCCTTCCTGCGATTTGGGATACCCATGTCGTCTAGATCGGATACTGAGAGTATCTGTACCCGAGCCCAGAGCCAGGCACAGACGCGCGCCGTGTTGATCGCGACCGCCCGGCGGCCGTTTTGGAGGTTGGCTATCCATGGGGGCCATCGACGAGGTCGCCGATGCCGCAGGATTCACCAAGCGGGCTCGGCCCAGCTTCCCGCCGTCGGTGACGGTATTTACTGGGGCTTTTCGCCGTTCATTGTCGCGACATACTGAAACGCACTACCCCTCATCTGCAAGCACCCGCAGCCCTGCCTGAAGCGGCATACGGGTAGCCGCAATCTCACAGCAAACTCAGGTTATCAGCTTGGACCGGGATTAGTATCGAACTGTCGGGCTTTCGCACGTCGAGAGGCGGACATATGAATGGTTACGGAAACGGGCGCCCATCGGGCTGCGAGCGAAATATAACGATATACAGAATGTTTCGTTGAGCCACTGGAGTTGATGAGCAGACGGTGTGCAGCCATGACCTCGAAGGGACGCAGCGCGACCTGAGGTTCGGTATCGCCGCGGAATTGGCTGCGGCGGGATTCGATGATGCACAGGAGATCGGTCGCGGTGGTTTCGGTGTCGTGTATCGGTGCGTCGAGCACTCGCTCGATCGTGCCGTGGCGGTGAAGGTTCTCGATTCCGAGGTAACCGAGGACGAGCGGGCTCGTTTCCTGCGCGAGCAGCGGGTCCTGGGCCGGTTCTCCGCACATCCGCACATCGTGCAGGTGCTGCGAGCTGACGTTACGTCAACCGGCAAGCCCTACCTTGCGATGCCGTTTCATGCACAGGGATCGCTGCAGTCGCGGATCCGAGCGAAGGGACCGCTGCCGTGGCAGGAAGTGCTATCGGTCGGAGTGAAAATCGCCGGTGCGCTGGCGGCCGCGCACACCTGCGGCATCGTGCACCGCGACGTCAATCCCGCCAACATCCTGATGACCGATTATGGCGAGCCGCAGCTGGCCGATTTCGGCATCGCGCGCATCGGTGGTGCATTCGAGACCGCTGCCGGGATGGTGGCGGGGACCCCGGCGTTCACGGCTCCCGAGGTGCTCAGAGGCGGGGAGTCGACGGCGGCAGCCGACAACTACAGCCTGGGTGCGACGCTGTTCTGTTTGCTGACCGGCCACGCGGCCTTCGAACGCAAGCAGGGCGAGTCGCTGGTCGCGCAGTTCGTACGGGTCACCTCCGAGCCAATTCCGGACCTGCGGCGCAGCGGAGTGCCCGCCCTGCTGTGCGTGGCTATCGAATCGGCAATGGCCACCGATCCCGCGGAGCGGCCCGCGACCGCGGTTGAATTCGGTGATCGACTCCGGAATATCGAGTTCTCGAGCGGCTTGGCAGTGGACTCGATGGTTTTTCCGGCAAGCGATGTGACCGGCCGGCCGGAGATCAGTGCCGAACCGCCCCCCGCGCCGCCACCACCGCTGTCTGTGCAGACGGCGCTTGCGACACCGTCGACCCGCTATCGGCCGCCGGAGGCCTCGCGTCAGCCGGTCCAGCGGCGACGGTTGCTCGACATCCTGCGGCGCGGGTGGCCCCGGCGGCTGGTGCTGATCCACGGGCCGGCCGGGTTCGGGAAGAGCACGCTGGCCGCGCAGTGGGCCGATGCTCTCGCCGCCGACGGCGTCCGCGTCGCCTGGCTCAGCGTGGATCTCGACGACAACAACGTCGTGTGGTTCCTGTCTCATGTCATCGAGGCGATTCGCCATGCCCACCCTGAGGTCGCGGCAAACCTGGCGCAAATTCTCGAGGAGCGCTCCACCGATGCGGCACAGCACGTGATGGCCACCCTGATCGACGAGATCCACAACCGTGGCGAGACGGTGGCCCTCGTGGTCGACGACTGGCACCGGGTGACGAGCCCGGTCACCGTCGCGGCGATGGAATTCCTGCTCGATCGCGGCTGCCATCACCTGCAGATGATCGTCACCAGCCGCAGTCGCAAAGGGCTGCCGCTGGGGCGGATGCGGGTTCGCGACGAACTCGTCGAGATCGATGCGGCCGGTCTGCGGTTCGATGACGTCGAGACCGCCGCGTTCGTCGCGGGCGTCAACGACTTGTCGCTGGCGGCCGATGAGATCCAGCACTTGCGGGCATCGACCGACGGCTGGGCGGCCGCTGTGCAACTGGCGTCGCTGTCGCTGCGCGGACGCGACGATCCGGGCGCGTACATCAGCCAGATCTCCGGACGGCATTACGCCATCGGCGAGTATCTGATGGAGAACGTGATCGACACTCTCGAACCGAGCATGCACACGTTCGTGATGCGGACCTCGGTTCCCGAGCGAATCTGCGGTGAGCTCGCCGAAGCCCTGGCGGGCGTAACAGGCGGGCAGGAACTGCTGGAGGAGGTCTGCCAGCGGGATCTGTTCCTGCGCACCATCGATGACGAGTTGCGGTGGTTCCGCTATCACGCGTTGTTCGCCGACTTCCTGCGCCGCCGACTGGTCCAGCAGCATCCCGGTCTGCTCGAGGAATTGCATTCGACGGCGTGCGAGTGGTTCGCCGACCACGGAATGGTCACCGAGGCCGTCGATCACGCGCTGGCGGCCAACGCGCCCGACCGTGCCGTGGAACTTGTGGACGCGCATGCCGAGGAGATGTTGGAAGCCGGGCGGATGGCGACCCTGCTCGGGCTCGTAGCCAAGCTGCCCGACTCGCTGACGGCGCAGAATCCGAGGCTGCAGGTGAAGATCGCCTGGGCGGACACCGCCCTGCAGCGCCTGGACGTCGCGACCACCGTGCTCGACCGCGCGGATGCGTTACTAGCGGAGGCGCCGGCCGACGATGACCAGAGCAACGAGACCCGCGTCGAATCGGCGCTGGCCCGTACCTGCGCGGCTATGGTCGTAGACCAACCCGTGCGGGTGCCGGAGTCGGTGCTGGTGCGAGCCCGCGAGCCGCTCCGGCCGTATATGGCGCAGGCGACCGCGATGATGGCGATGGGGTGCGCGCTGCATAGCTTCGAGTTCGATGAGGTGTACCGCTGGCATCGCTGGTTCGAACCATACCGAAATCGTGGTCGTGGCCCCTTCGCCATCGTGTACTGCGACTGTCTCGCCGGGGTGGCAGCCAGCGAGCAACTCGACATCGCGGCGGCGGAATCCTATTTACGGACCGCGCTGAGCCTGGCACTGCAGACCGGCCGGCAGTCGTACTCCACCCGGCTGGCCAGTGCGCTACTCGGCGAATTGCTGTACGAGAAGGGGCAATTCATCGAGGCCAAGGAATTGCTGGATGTCGGCTTGGCGGTCGAGGGCGGCGGGGTGGAGTTTCTGCTGGCGGCCTATGGGAGCGGGGCGCGTCTGGCCGGGGTGCGAGGCGATCTCGACACCGCACGGCAACGGCTGGACGAAGGCGCCGCGATCGCGGCGATGGTGCCGATTCCGCGGCTCGCCGCCCGGATGGTCAACGAGCGCATCCGTCTGGGTCTGCCGATCGCCGACACCGACCGTCGAGACCTCGAACAGCTTGCCCCATATACCGTGCAGCCGGACGTGATGTCAGCGCTCACCTTCGAGCTCGGCCACGACTCGGCGATCCGGCTGCTGCTTGCCGAGCGCACCGGCGCGGCAGCCGAGCTCGCCGTCTGTCGGGCTGAACAGCTCGTGCGCCAGATCTCCCGGCAGGATCGGCCGCGGGCGCTGTTGCACGCCGAGTTGCTGCGCGGGTGCTGTCTGGCGGCGACAGGGCAGACGCTCCGCGCCGCCGAACTCTTGGCCCCGGTGCTGAGTCGGTGCGCCGAGCTGGGGCTGGTGCGGCTTGTCGTCGATGCCGGCCGCCAGTTGCAAACCGTTATCGAGACTCTGTACGGCACAACGATCTCGGAGATCCCGCTGCGGCAGTTCCTGCGGCAGATATTGGCAGAGTTCGAACAGGTGCCGCCGAGCCGCAGCCGACTGCCCGAGTAGGGGCAGAATCGCTCCAGCGCCAAGGTGACCGCCATGATCGCCAGCAAAAAGGTTGATGCGGATCGTGCGGTAATCGCCGTGGCGGGCATGGGCGGTGAGCGCACCTCTCGGTGGGAGGGGAGCCGGTCTCGACGGCGCAACGCTCTACCCGGCGTTGCCTGCGGCAGGTTGCACCGGTACGTCGATGATGTTCTCCAATTCCGCTGCCGCTCGGGATATTTCATCGGCTTCGGCGAGTGCGATACCCGCGGCGATGAGGCAGGCTCGGGCGGCGTCCCCGGCGGGATCCGCCTCGGTCCAGGTTTCGTCGTTGCACGCCTCGAGCAGGGCCATGACCAGCCCGGAGAGGGCGCGGGAAAGCACTTCGGCGGGAAGGTGATCGGAGTAGACGCCGAGGCGCTGGCCGTGGCGCAGCAGAGTGGCGCCGTGCGCGTGCACCAACGCCAGCCGCTCCTGAATCCGCGGTGCGAAATTCGTCCCCGTCAGCTCGAGTAATAGCCGGTACTTGTCGCCGACCCGCCAGAGCGCGATCGTGAACCGGGCCGAGGCAACCGCCGGCGGCTTGTCGGGGTCGGGGGTGTGGAAGGTGTGTGCGAAATCCTCCGACGTCAGGTCGAGAATGCCGTCGACCAGAGCCTCGCGGGTGGAGAAGTGGCCGTAGTAAGGAATGACGGCGCCGAGCTCGAGCAGGCAGAGGTCGCCGACCAGTCGGTGCCCGTCGCTGCTGAGGTCGATCTTCTCGAGCCGCACCTGCCGTTTGCCGGGTGGTATCGGGCAGAACTGATACCGGTCAAGGGATCTCGGCGAGATGATTGCCTCGCTCCCGGACGGCTGCGGGAAAACCTGAACGTCTCCCGCGGCCGAGCTGGTTCGATACGCTAACTGACGGAACGACTCCCGTTACACGTCGCTGCGATGTCACGGGGGTCTGTCGGGGCGTATTGCTGGAGCAGGTAGTACGGCCGCGAGTATCGATACGCGGGAAGGACATCAATTGACGGCAGTGCGGCGAATGGTGGCGGGTGTCATGGTGTCGGCAGGGATCGGTGCGTTGGTATGCGGAATACAGGCGACGCCGGCGCAGGCGGATCCGCTACCGCAGTGGGCGCCGTTGGGCACCACGCTCTACACCTTCGGCGATGCGAATTTCTGTGCCGGGGCGATCGGTGTGGTGCTGGAGGCCGCGCCGAATCTGCCCGGCCATGTGCTGGCGCACGTGACACCACTGGGTTACCAGCGCGGGCCGTGCGGCAATCACGTGATGCTGGGATGGGTTGGCTCAGCGGGTGGGCGGGCCCAAGACGTCTACGTGCACACCGATGCGTCGCCGGGCGACACAGTGACCGTGGACCTGTGGGTGGGCACGGGTCCGGCCAAGATCATGGCGGACAGCTGGCCGATCCAGGGCCCGTTCGCGGAGTGGTATCTGCTGGTGCCCTAGCCGCGCGCCGAGGTGCGGGCGGATCGAGTCGGCAGCATCCTCTTCTCCTCGGCTCATGTGAGCTGGAGTAGCTGCGGTTACCGGCAGCTCGGGATGTGGATGCGTTTTCAGTTGATGTCGCGGGCCACGGGGCGGTGGGGTGGCTGCAGCTCATGTTGTGTGACGCGAAGTCTGAACTGTCTCATCGTGTTTGACAGGTTCCGCTAGTGGGGAACGCCGGTGGCTGGTCTATGTAAAAATGGATCACTGGCTCGACACGTACGGAGGAGGGCGGCATGTCCGACCGACCGTTTGTCGCCGCGAATGCCGCAGCAATGAAGAGGGGTGCGCAGCGGCTGGAGGAGATCTCGCGCGAACACGGGGCCATTTTCGAGGACCTGGCCGTCGCGGCCGAGGGGAACCGCTGGGGCAACGGTGAGCCCGGTCATCTGTTCGCCCATGGCGGCAAGGGCAATAACGCGTCCTGTGCGGGCATGGAAAACTGCTCGGCCCACTCCAAGTCCACGAACGGGTTCCTGACCGGCGCCCGAGGTTTGGCGGTGGTGTGGGAGAACACCGCGGGGGCTACCAGCTGTCGTCGGCCGGTGTGGTGATGCGGCTGCCGGAGCGGATGCCCGAGGAGGAGGCCAACTTCCGGGTCCGCGGCTATATCGAGGGCAGCGGCCTGGACACTACCGGGTATCCGTTGGACCAGTTGGTGGCCGGCCGGGTGTCCGTGCCGGTGCCGCGTGGCGAGATCGCGATCGACCGGGCCATCTTCTACCTCGCCGACGACGGAGTGTTGAAGCATTCGTCCTTCTCGACCGCGCCGACCACGTTCGTGGAAGGTTTCGCGCAGCGTTACCAGGAACGGCAGGGCACACGGGCGTGCAGCCGGGTTGGCTACGAGGACCGACAGAATAGAGGGCGGCATGGCTGAGGACAGAGTGAAGGTCGAAACCGATAAGCTGCGCGATCTGTCGGGAGATTTGAAGGATATCGCGGGCAAGATTCGCGCGGTGATGGATGACCTGAAGTCGGAAACGGAGCCGCTCATGGCGCAACCCGTCTGCGGGTCGCATGAGCCGGGCGAGAATTTCCGCAAGGATTACGACTCGCAGTGCGACGCCATTCACAGTGTCGGTTCCTCCTACGTGAAGATCTTGGAAGGCGATTTCGCAACCGCTTTCGACAAGAGTGCGAAGCTGCTCGATGAGATGGAAGAGAAGAGCAGGGCGGAAATCAACAAAGCCATGAGGGGGTATAGGGCGTGAGTACCGCTGATGAAGAACTGTTGGCGGAGATGATGGAGACCGTCCAAGCGAATATGAAATCGCTTCGAGACGCGTACCAACAGCGCGCTGAACTCACCGCGATCGGAACAGCCGCGAAAAAACGGGTAACCATTATGGTGAATGCGGACGGTGTCGTCGCCGAGGCGCGGGTGGCCGACGACATCGCCGAACTGTCCCCGGCGGAGATCGCCGAAGCCGTGACCACGGCCGCGCAGCAGGCATTCGCCGAGCTCAAACGCAAAACCGACGAATTGGTCGCGCCGATGCGGGAACGCGGCGCGAGAATGCCGAAACTCTCCGAGTTGCTGCCCGGTATTTCGGACGAACTGGATAGCCTGCCTACGCGCATCACGGCGTCGACCGCGCCGCCGGCTTCGGCCGAGCGTGCGGCAGCCGACGCCGAGCGCAAGGACACCAGCGGCGCCGGACCGAAGGTCACCGAACCCAGCTGGTAGGGGTCGGCTGTGGTTCCGGATGGCCTGAGGCTGTTCATAGACATTTTTGGTGGTGTCGCGCCGAGTAAGGATCCGTGGACATGGGATCTCGACGGTGTCACCGAACTTGGTGACCGGTTCGAGAAGGCCGCTAATTCCCTGACCGAACTTCTCCCCGAGTTCGAACGGGTCATCGAACAGACGGAGGAGTGGTATGAGGGGCACGGTGGCGAGCAGGCAGCCCACTCGCTGAAACAGCTGACGCACGGCAAGTATTCGATCCACCATCTCGTCACTGCGATGGAAGCGGTGCCCGAGTTMACCTCCGACAGCAACGGAGGCATCGTCGGTGACCGCATTACCGAAAGCATCTTCGCCGCGTGGGGTATGGCGGAATTCGAGATGCTCGCGGCCGAACTGTTGGCGTCCGGCGGATTGGCGTCGGGTTTTGTGGCGGCACAGGAGGCACTGATTACCGCCATCGGGCGGTACACCTTCGCGATCGCCCGCAAACGGATGATGGAGCGGATCGGGGTGGCCGCAGCGCGGATGCTGGGCAAACAGCTGCTCCTGCGTGGGCTCGACCGGATGGGTCTGGAGGGTCTCGAGAAAATTGTGGACCTCGCGTTCACCGGGCTCGGCTCCGGGGTGAAGCTGGCGGGCGTCGGCGCGGGGATCACCGCTGGGACCCAACTGGTCTCCGGCCAGGACCTCGATCTGGGCAAGATCGGTGATGCGGCGTTGGCTTGGGGGGTCGGCGCAGTGGCGGGGCACACGGCGGGCCGGGTTTTCGGCTCTGCTGCCAGGCGAATTGGCATGGGGCGCTTGGTGCCTCTGGTGACCGGGTTCCTGGCCGGCGAGGCGACCGCGGTGTCCATGGCGGTGCTGCACGGCCAGTGGGATATGTATTCCCTCGGCTACATGGGCGCTTTGGGTGCGACGAGCGGCGCCCGAGGCGGTTTGGCCGCCAGTCGGCACGCCAGCGTCGGCGCAGTCCCGCTGGACATGGCAGGGAAAACGGAACTGGCCCAGCTCAGCAAGCAGATCCACGCCGACCTCGCTGTTTCCGAGGGCCTGCCGACTCGCGACTTCACCGAGAAGCTCAGCGTCGCGATCGCGCACAACGATCTGGCGACGATGAAAACACTGCGCTACCAGGCATATACCCACTCGGTTCAGTTCCAGGGTGACCGTGTCGTCGACGCGCAGGCCAGGGCCGCAACGGAATCGACAGGCACGAACGCCGAGCACCAGAGCACTACCGAGCCCCAAAGCACTACCCAGTTCCTGAGCGCGACGATTCCGGCGGCCCCACCCGAACCCGTAGCGGCGCCGTCGACTCCGCACGCCACGGGCACCGGGGCCGAGCCGCCCCGCAGTGGACCGGCCACCGGTGCCGCGACAGCTGTGCCGCCGACCGTACGGGCGGGCACGGTGGCCGGCCCGGACCAGGTCACCGGTCGCGCTGCGAGCAACGGGGCGGGCACCGAGTCGAGGGCGGGAGCCGCCGCACCGGAGCGGGGAACCGGCGGCCTGGAGGCCGGGACGAAGGCGGAAGCCGCCACCCCCAAGGCAGGCGCAGCGCGGGGAACTGCCGCGCCGGAGGCGGGTGTGAAGGAGGGGACTGCCGCGCCGGAGGCGGGTGTGAAAGACGGAGCTGCCGCGCCGGAGGCGGCTGTGAAGGACGGGACTGCCGCGCGGGAGGCGGGTGTGAAAGACGGAGCTGCCGCGCCGGAGGCGGGGGTGAAGTCGGAAGCTCATGAGCCGCAGTCGCATTCGGAATCCCAGCCGGGGGAGCACACGCCTTCGCGGGGATTGCGGCGGCGGATACGTGCGTTCACGCGGGCTGTGACTGAGCGTATGCAGTCCGAGGTGGCCTTGCGTGCGCGGATGGACGTGCTGGCGCCCGAGCCAGCGGGCGCGCCTGAGCGTCCGGCGGCGGAGCGGTTCCGGGAGTGGGTGGCGGCGGAACGGGCTCGGTTGGAGTGTGTCGGGACCGAGGCGCAGGCGCGGCAGGCGCGCAAGATGCTGGATGGGATGGTCGCCGAATTCGAGCGCCACGAGGCGGTGGTGGTCGAGTCGGATACCCGGCACAAGACGGCGGAGACGCAGGCTGTCGAGGAGGTGTGCTCGGCGTTCGGGGTCAAGGTGGACGCAGTGGACGCGCGGGGGCGGATCAAGGTTGCCACCGAGGACCTGATGGACCATTACGTCAAGGTCGATCTCGTCGCGCACGTCGGTCCGCGGGGCGGGTTGCGGATCGACGTGCAGCTCAATGACTTCTATGAACTCAACGTCGAGGCGTATCACGCGGCCAGGCAGCCGTTCACCGAGGTCGCCACCGAATACCGGGACGAGGTGCGCGCCCGGGTCGGCGAGCGGTGCGCGGATCTGCGTACCGCGTCGGAGCAGTGGCAGCGAGGGCGGCGGGGCCGAACGCGGGATTTGATCGCGCAGATCCGGGCCGAAACGAGCGTGCGTCTGCGTGGCCTCCATAACGCGGCGCAGCACGACATCGCGCAGGAACGCGCGAAGGCAGCCGCCGCGGATAACCGGCTCGAGGCAGCGCAGCAGCGGCTCGGGGAAGCCGAGCAGCGGCTTCGCGACGCGCATCAGGCGTCGGATCCGGTCGCCGTGACGGAGGCCCGGACGACGGTTCGGGAGACCCGGACGACGGTTGCGCAGGCCACGGCGGAGGTCAGGGTGGCCGTGCGGGAGGCAGGGGCGAAGGTTGAGCAGCTGTGTGCGGAGCTGCGGTCGAAGGTGGCGGCCGAGCGTGCGCGGGCGGAGGCTGCGGTCACCGCGGAACGCGACAAACTGGCCGAGGACATCGGGGCCGAGCGCGCCGAGACGGCGAAAGCGATCGCGGCCGAGCGGATTGCCGCGATCGATGCGGTCGAGCGTGAACGGGTGGCGGCGTTGGAGTCGCGGCAGCGGATGCAGGAGTTGCGGGCGGCGGCGCAGCGGGACGAGGCGGCGTTGCGGGCGCGGACGCGGGAGCGGGTTGCGCGGCTGTGGGCGCAGGTGCGGGAAACGAACTCGCCGGAAGTGCGGACCGCGGCGCGGCGGCGAATCGCGGAGGAATGGGGTTTGCTGGCGGCGAAGCTGAAGTCGCGGCGCGAGGAGTTGGTGAGGGACATCGCGGCGATCCGGCCGGAGTTCGTGGCGGATGTCGCGAGGGAACGCGTGATCGCCTCGGAGCTCACCGCGGCCGAGTTGGTGAAGCAGGCGCGGGTGTCGTCGGCGGATCGTAAGACGGCGGCCGAGGCCGCGGGCCGGGAGCTGGTGAAGCACTTCGAAGCGTTGTCGGATGCGTGTGCGCCGGGCATGTTCGGTATCACGACCGCCTCGCGTGAGGTGTTGACCCATATGCTGCGCCACGGCACCACGATGGAATCGCGGATGGCGGCGGCAGAGATTCTGCGCCGGGCCACTGCATCGGCGGAGACCCCGGACGGGAAGTCGTTGCGGTGGACGCAGTTCGCGGCGGGCGAGGCGATGCCGCACGGTCCGGCCAACCAGGACGCGGGCGAGGGCAAGTCGATGATGTACCACGCGTTCGTGGCCAGGCTCGCCGCGGAGAAGGGCTCGGTGCAGTACCTGACCCGCGACAACCTCGTCGAACGCGAGTTCGAGGAGTTGGTGGCGGCGTGGGCCCCGCACGGGTACAAGGTGATTCGGATCAATCCGGACGAGGTGATGCCGGAGCCGGTGGCAGGCGAGCCCACCATCTACATCGGTTCCGTCGGCGATGTCGTGGTGAGCAGGCTGCGTGGGCATCCGGTGCCGGGCCGCCACGCCGTGATCGACGAGATCGATGAGGCATTCATCTATGCCAACACGACCTACATTATTTCCGAGGGCGTCCGCGAGCCGGCCCCGCCGCATGTCCGGGCGCAGGTCATCGCTGCCCGCGACTTCCTCCAGCAGTGCCTGCGCGATGGGACCTTGACCCACGAAGACTTCGGCCGCACGCGTTTCCAGAAGAACGGTCCAGCGTGGTTGACCGAGAAGGGGCGGGAGAAGGTCGAGGAGGCACTCGGGCGGGATATGACTGCCGAGGAGCATCACCGGCTGAACATGGCGGCCTCCGCCCGCTGGGAGATGGTGCGGGGCAAGCACTACATCGTCGACGGGGACCAGTTCACGCTGGACGGAAACGGCCGCCGAGTGACGCGTGAGGGCGGCATCCTGATCATCGATCAGGTCGCGCACCGGTTGATGATGGACAAGGCGGTCACCAACGAGAGCCGGTGGAACAACGGTCTCGCGCAGGCGCTGGAGGCGCGTCACCGCCTGGAGATCCGTAACGACTCGGACCATTCGGTAAGCCTCAGCTGCGCTGAGACATTCACCCCGAAGAACTACGACCTGGTGACCGGCGCGTCGGGTACCGCCAACGGCGTGGCCGACCGGTTGCAAGAGCACGGCATGGGGCAGACCACCACGATCGACCGCTTCGCCTCATCCAAGCTGGTCCTCGAGGACACGACGTTCTCGGTCAACGACCTCGAGCGACTGCGGGCGATCACCGCCGAAATCCTAGCCGTGCACGAGACCGGGCAGCCGATCGCCGTCCTGGCCCACGATAACAATCTCGTCAGAAGACTGACGCGCATGCTCGATCGTCATCGTCTCGAGTATGTCAAGGTCAACGCGGAACAGATTCTTGCCTGGGAGAAGCAGGGTCCGGGCATCGCCGAGGCGGAGCTGAAGAAGATCTACGCCGAGGCGGGCGAAGAGGGCAAGATCCTCGTCATCAACATGCAGGGCGCGCGTGGTGTCGATATCACGCCCAGCACCGCCGCCCTGACACGGGGCGGCATGCACGTGATCGTCACCGCGCACTCCGAGATCCGCGCCATCGACGTTCAGGCGATGTACCGTGCCGCCCGCAGCGGCCAACCCGGTAGCGCCAGCTTCCACTCCGTGGTTACCGACGATCTCTACAACAACATTCCCGTCGACCACGAGATGGCGGTCGTCGTCGAGCGTGTGAAAACCACCGAAGACCCGCTCGAGATGGCCGTTTTCGAACAACGGATCCGGGCGGCGATCCCGGAACTGCAACGCGTGGCGGAGGCCCGCATGCGGATGCTCGGCGCGGCTGCCGGGAACGCGACCATGGTTGCTCAGGGGACGCCTGCCATAGTCGGTGCGGCGGCTGCGAACTATCTCGGGCCCGTCCCGGCCCCAACGGGCGCAGCTGCGGCGCAGCCCGCCACCCAGCAGCCTGCTGCGACGCAGGCTCCTGTCCTGCCGGAGGCGGACGGCCGCTCTGGCGCGCCGCAGAACGCCTCGGCCACATCGGTTTCGGGTGCGGGCGGGAGTAAGCGGTCCTCGGGCGAGCAGGCCGCGCCCGATGCGGCGCCGCCTGAGGCCCAGCCCACCGCCACGTCCGTCACCCAGCCGCCACCGGATGAAGATTTGACCGGCGTTTGGACGTTGGTCGATCCTAGGGCCGACGCTGCAACGTCGGACGGTCCCTCCGCAGGAACATTGGTCGATCCGTCGGCTGATGCTGCTGCGTCGGTGGTGGATCCGTCGGCTGATGCTGCGCCGGTGGTCGGGTCTGCGCCTGTGCCGGTGGTTGGGCCTGATTCCGAGGGCGAGAACTCGGCCGGGGAGAGTTCCGGCAGCCGGCCCGACGCCGGCGCGCCGGCCAGTACCGGGGCGCAGCCGCAACCCTCGTTCGCTGACCTGTCGGAGGGTTGGGCTGCGGCGCAGCAGCCGGCGACCGCGCTCGATTCGCCGCGGATGCAACGGCTGATGCAGAAGGACACGCAGATGCTGCAGTCGGTGCGACGGCGGTACGCGCTCGAGCTGCAGGCGCTGCGCAAACGCGTCATGCGGGCAGGCTGCGATCCGACCGGGATGGCTGCGGCGCAGCTGGCGGCGGCATACGAAGCCTGGTTGCGGCCCCAGATCGAGGAGTTCCTCGGCGAACTTCAGGGAGATTTGGCCGTCCCGGGCCCGCTCGGCGAAGGCATCGCCGGTTTGCGGGCCGCGATCACCCAGGTCGCGCTCCGATGCGGGTTCTCGCGCGCAGAGGCTATGAACGAGGGACGAGTCGCGTCCGGCGAGATCTTGGCGGCGGAGCTGCGAGCCGGCGAGTTCGCGGCGGATCTGGCGCAGTTCGAGCAGGAGGTGGCGGGCGTCCCGACGGCCGAGCGCCACGCCGAGAAGCTGCTGCGCCGGATGACGCAGGTTGCCTCGGCGGAATTGCTCGCCGCGCTCACCGACGGGCCCGCGATGTCGCTCGGCGACGGCGTGCAGCTGCTCCTCGAAGACAAGGTGGTGCTACTCGCCGGGGCACGTCCGGATCTGATGGTGCAACACCAGCTGCAGCCGTGGATGAAGGCCCGCTACCGGGCCGAAGCCAAGCAGGTCGCCGTCGCACTCGACGGCCGGGTGTGGTTCCGGGATGTCGCGCCCAAACCCGAAACCGACGCCGACGACATCGACGGCAACGTCGGGCAGCCAGGAGGTGTCGAGCGTCAGCGGCTCCTGGCCACGGCGTTTGCGCGGGAGGGGGTGCAGCTCGAGGAACTGATGGTGGATGCGCGCGCCGGGGGGCAGCGGGTCGCCCAGTTGTGGCCGCGGTTGCACGAGCGCGAGCAGGCGGTGTTCCTGGCGGATCATCCGGGCCTGGTGATGATGGCGGAGGGGCTTGCGGAGGATGTTCGCGCGGATGCGTGCGCGGTGTGGTTGGCGTCGGCGCGGGGTGCGCTGGCCGCGGAGCAACAGAAGGATTCCCCCGAGTATCGCGTGACACATCCCGGTGCGCCCGGCGCGGACAGCGAGCGAATCGCTACGCTGCAAGGCCAGATCGAGATCGTGGAGAACGTGGCGGCGGCGTTCGCGGCGCGCGCCGCCGACCCCGATGCGGGTTCGAATGTTTCGGAGTCGACAGGTCTCGCGGGTTCGGTTGAGCGGGTGGATCGGTCGTCGGGCCAAGATCCGGCGCAGGCTCCGGCCAACCGGGAGCGGCAGACGCGGAAGGAGAGGAGTGCGCGGGGCGAGTCGAGTTGGAAACGCGAGCTGGCCTGGGCGATTGCCAGGCGTGGGCGAGACAATCGCGCGCTGCTGGATGCGGCGTTGGCGTGTGTGAATGCGCCGGTCGAGGATCTGGTGGCGGCCGAGGGTGGCGTGGTTGTCGAGTTGTGGGAGCAGTTGGAGGTCGTTGAGCGAGAGGCGTTTGTAGCGGCGTATCCGGGTGTGGTCATGCGGGCGGAGGGTCTCGCAGCCGGTGTGCGCGAACTCGCGTGCTACATCTCGCTGGATCAGAGGCGGGGCGCGCTCGCTGTTTTGGAGGACCCGGAGCAGATCAAGAAGGTGCTGACGCAAATCGAGGATGCGGAGAATCTGGCGGACGAGTTGGCCGAGGCGCCCGCCGCCGAGAAACCGCTGGTAGTTGCGGGCGGGGATGTGCTGCAGCCGTCGGCGTTCCGCCCGCAAACACAACAGGCACCCCCTCCGCCTCCACCGTCGGATTCGGATTCGCCTTGGGCGGTGCCGGATCTGGTTGCGGAGTTGAAGGGTTCCGCCGAATCCGAGGCGGCCGTCGGTGATCGGCCCGTGCAGGATGCGGGCGGGAGACGTGGGCTGGTGCTTGCGGCTTTGCGGCAGGAGCGGCCGGATCTTTTGCAGGCCGAGGGTGAGGTGCTGGATGCGTGTGCTTGGCGCCGGCTGACAGTCGGGTTGTGGCCACGGTTGAGTGCGGACGAGCAGGACGCATTCGTCGTGGTGTTGGCGGAAGTGGTGATGGCGGCGGTCGGTCTCCCTGTTGATGTTCGTCAGCGCGCGGGCCGGATCTGGTTGGACTGGAAGCAGAGTGAGCTCGTACGGGAGCGGGAGAAGGACTGGCCTGCGTATCGGCGGGATCATCCCGGTTCGCCTGGTACGGATCCCACACGGGTCGCGACGCTGCTGGTCGAGATCGACATCGCCGAGCACATTGCGGCGGGGTTGGCCGAGCTGGTCGACGTGGCTGATGGTGCGGCCCAGGCGTCGTTGGTTGGGCAATGCGCTACGCATGCGGGCCATCAGACCCGGCTGGCGTTGTGGGAGGCCAATGGTGGTGTCGGTGATCCGCCGGTGAAGCCGGTGTCGACGGGGAGTCCCTTGAAGGGAGACACACTGGTCGATGTCGTGACGTCGGTGCGCGCGGATCTGCATGTGGACCCGGACGGGTACGAGTCGCTGGTGGCGCTTTTGGACCGGGTGTTCGAGGCCGAGGACGGTTTCACCGTGCATGGGGCGGTGATCTTCAAAGACCGTACGGGCCACGTATTCACGATCACCCGGCATCCGAGGTTGGGTACGGTGGTGGTGCACGACATGGTCGATGGGGGCGAGCGGGTCTTCGAAGGCTATGCCGAGGTCTATGCGTGGGCGCGCGGGTATGAGAAAGACACCCTGCGCGTGGTCGGTAGCGAGTTCCGCGACGGCGAGGCGGAATTCTCGCTCGAACCCGGCGAAGACCCCCGCAACATCCCCGCCGAAATCGCCGATGTCGAACTCTTCGGCAACCCGAAGAGCTGGGCGACGCATACCGGGGAGGGCGCGGGGGCAGGTGCGATTGTCGGGTTCGCCAGTGTCGGCGATCACGAGCAGCATGGTCACGGCCAAGAGGATTCGTGGGCGTTCGTGTCGGTCATGGTCAATGGTCGGCCGGTTACCGCGATCATCGTGTGTGACGGGTCGACGAGCAGGGCGGATGGTCACCTGGCGTCGCAGGCTGCGGTGGTCGCGGCTCGTGATCGCGCGGCGTTGGAGTTGCGGGGTATCGAATCCGGCGACCTACTCGATGCGAAAGCGTTGGTGCGCAGCATAATTGACGCAGGACAGGCCGCGGTTGCCGCGATACCGGGTGAGCCGTATATGGCCACCGGGCGGCGGACGCCGGGCTGCACGATCGCGGTAGCGGTGCTGGAGCAAGGGGAGGACGGGCGCCCGGGGAAGGCCACGGTGGGGGAGGTCGGCGACAGTGAGATCAATGCGGTCGATCGTGCGGGCAACCGCATCAGGCTGGACCCCCGG
This sequence comes from Nocardia sp. 2TAF39, assembly GCF_052114905.1. Lineage (NCBI taxonomy): Bacteria > Bacillati > Actinomycetota > Actinomycetes > Mycobacteriales > Nocardiaceae > Nocardia > Nocardia sp. 2TAF39. Next base: position 23,573 of record NZ_JBFRFQ010000006.1, on the reverse strand, counting down.
GATGCCCCGGACAACGGCCACATCTATCTGGCCGCGGACAAGGGTCCGCCGAAAACGGCGCGCTATATCCGGACCTTCGAGCTGCCCGCCGATGTCGTCGCGGTGGTGGCGTCCACCGACGGGCACGACGCCGATGACATCGCGGCCGCTGTCGGTGACCATCCGGATGACCTGCGCGCGGCGTCCGTCGCGGCCGCCGACCGGGCCGCGGCACGAGGGCACGACAACAGCAGCGCTGTCTACGCGCGGGTCCCCCTGATCCCGGTCGCTCTCGACGGCAAACCGATTGTGTCGCAACACCCGTTGCCGCCGGGGAACGCGCCGCTCGCCGTGGTGAACCGGCGTGCGATCGCCGGGATCAGCCATATCGGTCGCGGTAAGGACCGCAACGAGGACTGGATGGCGTCCTCGGAGATCGAGATCGGCAGCCGGACGTTCCGCATCGGCGTGGTAACCGACGGCACGTCCTCGTCGACCAACGGTCACGACGCTGCTCGAGCCGCCGCGGGCGCCGCCCACAAGTACGCGGAAGAAGCAGTGCGGCAAGTGGTGTCGGCGGCGGCACCGGGTACGAAAATCGATCTGGAACAGGTGGTGGCCGATGCGATCGACGCGGCGCAGGCGGCGGTCGAGACATTGGCGGACGGCAAATACGTGGACATGAAGCGGCGGGCAGCCGAGGCGCTGGCGGACAACCCCAATGCGAAGACCGTCGAACCACCGCAGTGCACCATCGCGATGGTGATAGTGGAACCCGGCCGGGGCGAGGACGAGCCCGGACAGTACGCGGCGGGCGGGGTAGGCGCCAGCCGGGTGTACAAGCTCAATACCGCCGACCCCGCCGCCTCGACACTGGTGACCCGCGACCATGTGACGCTCCCGCGCTACGTCGACACCGGCGCTACCGAACGTCGAGTGCTGGAAATCCAAACGGCCCATGTCGTCATCCACAAGCTCGGCGTGATCCACAAGCCCGGGTGGCGGGCCGGGCCACCGAAGGACCGACAAGACAAGGATCCGTACCTGTTCTCCGGCAAGGTGTCGGCCGACGACGTCATGCTGGTGTGCACCGACGGCGACTGGAACTACCAGCCGGAGGCCGCGGGCAAGGCGGCCGCGATCGCCCCGTACCGGAAAAACCTGCCGCAGGCGGTGCGGGTGCTGACGGACATGGCCAACCGCGCGGGCGGGGAAGACAACATCACCGACCTGCTGCTGGACTGCGCGCCGGTCGCGTTCCCGCAGCCGGAGCCCGCGTCGACGCCCACGCAGGACGGCGGGGGTATCCCGGCTGCGTTGCGGCCCGGCTACCGGATGCGGGCCGCGCAGCACAATGCCGCGGTCGAGGAGCTGCAGTTCCTGGCCGATGTGCTGGGGATCGACGTCATGCCGCTGATGTCGGATCGGTACCGACAGGTGTTGGCGGATATGCCGCCGTTGACGATCCGGGATCGGTCCCGCTGGCCGGTGCAATTCGATCCCCAGGACCCCGTGCAACCGCTGGCCACAGCGGTTCGTCGTTATCACTTGGCGCGCAACCGGCTTCGGGCCCTGCAGGATCGGATCGCGGCGCACGGCGGTGGGGTGGACTCGGTGCGAGTTCGGCCGCGCCCGGTGGAACTGCCCGCGGCCATGACGGCCATGACGGAGTTGTTCACCGCCACCGAGCGGTGGGCGGCGCAGGTGCCGGGGCATCCGGAGGTCACAGCTGTCGGCCCGACCGGCTCGCTGATGATGGTCGGCCATCGCGGCGCGGCACACCTGATTGTGCAGGTGGTGCACGAGGAATCGCCCGAGCCGGAGAAAGCCTTGCTGTCGGCGGGGTTGGCGGCGGTCGATAGTGTTGCGGGGGCGGAAGTTCCGGCGGTCGCCATGGTGTGGCGCGGCTGCGATAGCGCCGAGCTGGCGCAAGATGTGGCGCGGTTGCTGGCGGCTCGCGGGCCGCTGCCGCAGACGGTGGAGCTTGTCGGGCACGACGACCGGGCCGATCTGGTGAGCCGCGCCCTGCGCGAAGACCGGGCCGATCTGGTGCGTGCCCTACGTGACGTCGCGCTGTCGCAGCACCGCGGCGCCGATCTGGTGAGCCGCGCGCTGAACGACCCTGCGCTTGCGCAGCACGACGGCCGCATCGGCGTCACTTACCCCGACCAAGGGGTGTCGGCACGGGTGGTGTCGCATCGGGTGGAGTGCGGCGCGAACAACTGCTTCTTTCATGCCGGGCGCAAGGTACTCGAGGTGGTGCGGGTCCTGCGGCAGCGGGCGGGTGGGGATGTCGCCGATGTCGAGGCCCGGCTGCGCCGGCTGCGTCGGGCGAGCGCCTCCGAGGCGGGCACCCCGGGCGAGGTGGCGGCGACCATGTTGGGCGCCGACTGGTATCTGCGGGAGGACCTGACCCTGGCCGATCTGGCCGAGCACGTGCCGGAGGGCGGTGTGGTGCTCCTGGATGTGGAGTTCAAGGGCTTCCAGGTGCGCGGTGTGGTCGGCACGCACAGCGTGGCAGCCACGAAAGTCGGTGGCAACGTGACGGTATTCGACGACGGGCAGGCCGTTCCGTTGGAGAGCTGGCTGGCGGGTCTGTCCGACGTGGTTGCCGTGCACATGGTTCGCTACGACAAGTACGGCATCGCCGAGCATCCGCTCGCTGACGGGGAGCAGCCGCGCAGCGTGGCGGGCAGGCATTTCGCCCTCGCCAACGCCGGTAGGCGGCTGAGCGATGAGCGGGCGCCGCCGTCGAATCGGTTGTTCGGTCGGGAAATCGACGGCACGGCGCACTATTTCACACCCGAGGATGTCCAGACCGCGCTGGTGCTTCGTGCCGATGGCACGCCGGCCACTCTGGTGTTCGATTCGGGGACCAACTATGTGGCCGATGCGACGGCATGGGCAGCCGCTCGGGATTTCACCTTCGACCGGGAGGTGCTTCAGACACAGCAGGCGAAGAGCGAGCCTCAGGCGTATGACGTGCCATGGCGCGGCAAAGGCAGACCGCGGATCCTGCGGGCGCAATCCTATGCTGGCGAAAGCATCGCGCTGTCAATCGATGTCGGCACTTCGGGAAAGAAGGATATTCGGAAGATCTTTGTCGGCCCTCGTACCTTTGCCAGGGCGGTTGTGGGCAACCCGTATCTACCTGAGCTCGGAGCGCCCACCGATCTGATGGTGATGACTGCGTGTGGCACCGCACACGAGGGCAAGACAGCGGCTTACATCTTCTTCCACTATCTGCGCCGCTGGGGTGCGTTGTCCGGATATGGCTACAGCCCGTCCGGGAATGTCACCGCCTGGTCCATACCGCGCAGGTCTGGACTGTACGTCTCGATGACCTACGATTCGGACGGCAACCCGGAGCCCCCGCTGGTGGAATTCGGCCCGGGCGACGACGTGGCAGCGTATTCGACGCCGGATACCGGAGTGGAGCCGGAGCATTGCGTGCCCGTGGCGCTGCGGAAACTCGCGGACGCCGGTGTCCCGGTGGCATCGATACCGCATGACCGGAAGCTGGCATACCCCGAAACCGAAGAGTGCGTGGGGGTTCCGTTCACGGAGTTGCAGGTGGATCCCGAAGATCCGTATGCCGCGGTGACAGCGGCGCTGGAAACCGGCGGGCATGCAGCGGTATTGACCGTCTATGTCGAGCAGGTGCCGGTGCCGGGGTCGGACGGGACGCCGCTGCCGGGCAGGACGATGCCGCACCTGGAAGGACATCTGGTCGCGCTGAACCACGGCGAGCTTCCGCAGGATCCGCGGCAGGTGGAGCGGGTGCTGGCCGTGGTTTGGGACGCCGAACACCGGCCGGTCGTTCTACCCCCCGCCGTGGTCCGCCCGAAATCACCGGGCCTGCTGGGCTTCCGCATCAGCACGCCCGCCACTCAGGTCGTGGTCGGTCCGGCCGACGGGCGCCCGACCCAGCCTCCGGTGGTACTCACCGCACCCCGCGATGCGGCGGTCCGGCCGGCCGGCTCCGAACCCGATCCCGAGGCATTGGTGCGGGAGGCGCTGGACCAGGTGGCGGTGACGCACGTGGAGGGTGACGCCACCACGACCAAGACGAATCCATCGGCCGAAGCTGTCGACGCCCCTGGCTTTGTCGCGCGGCTGGCCGCCGCACGGTCCGAGGCCGACGAAACCTCCGCTGACGTGGCGGCCTACAACCGCAGTGCGGACGCGCAGGAGGATCGCCCAACTACCGGCAACGGCGCCGTCCCAGGGGATTCCACGACGCAGTGGCGGTGCGATGGTCTCGACGCGCACAGTGGGGTGGTGGATCCGCTCCGCGGGTTCGGTAGTCGCACGCCGGAGGCGCTCGTCAAGGGTGCGATAACGCATGCCGCGGCTGGAGACGGTCGGGAGGGCGGTGGTCTGGGAAGCGGGAAGCGGCGGCGCGCAACCCGCACCACAACCGAGCCCGCGGCGGTTGCCGTGCCATCGAATGCCGAGTCGGAGTTGGAGATTCGGGAGTTGGAGGCCGAGCTCGGCCTCGAAACCGACGCGCAGCGGCTGTTGGCGGCATCCCTGTACATGGAGGACCTGTTCCGGGAGGTGGCGGTGGTCGCGGGGCAGCCGCGGCCGGAGCGGCTCTTCGGGGATGCCGATTGGGCGGGTTTCCTGGATGCCGAAAAGTACGCCCGGCATTACGGTCGGGACAATCCCGACGACGAGTTCAGCGTGGCGTTCATGCTGGAAATCCATGCCCGGTTGCTGTGCAGGACCGCACCGGAAGCCGCCGGTCGGCTGCAAGCCCGCGAGGTGGGCAAAGCCGGCAAGCGTTGGGGCACAATACACGAACCGCTTACCGAGCAGGAGCTGGCCGTCATCGGCGAGAACCCGCTGCTGGCCTTCCTGCCGCCGTCCGAAAAGCCCCCGCACGGGGGCATCGAGTATGTGGTCTACGACGAGTCGGAAATCCGGGCCCGCCTGGAGGCGATGGTTGGCTGGTACAAGCGGGAGACCAGTAACCCCGAGGGATACGACCCGTACTACGTGGCCGCTAGCCTGGCGCGAAAGCTGGTTTCGCTGCACCCGTTCCGCCAGGACTGCAACGGCCGGGCCGTCCGGATCATCATGAACTGGGTGTTGGCGCGGGCCGGGGAGCCGCCATCGGCCATACCGTATTTCGACGACGACATGCAGGTCCCGGACGCGGAATGGGTGCGGATCGTGCGGGCCGGCAGCGAACGCTACCGGAGGTGGCAGGGCGAGCTCGAGCGCATGGGCGACACGGCGGATCCGGTGCTGCTGTTCGGCCTGGCGGACGCGCAGCGTCGTTACCGTGAACTGAACGGCGCCCCGGCGCCGTTCCAGCCCGGCGCGACACACGACCGCGTCCGGTACCGGAGACTGCATGCGCTGCTGACCGCCGAGCGATCGGCGGATCGGGACCCGACCCTCACCGCGGTATCGATGTCGGCCGAGGTGGCCCGGACGACTGCCCGGCGGGTGCCCTCGCGGGAATCGATAAACATGCCCGTGCTGGGTCTGTTTCGGACCAAGGAAGACCAGCCGGTCAGGGTTCCCGGTAGTGACGGTGCCATCGTGTTGCGCAGCGACCGAGAATCCGATACCCCGGCCACGGCGGTGCCGGGCCGCACGCGCGAGGACGGGCGCAGGCAGCTCACCGAATCCGATGCCACCGCGCTGATTCGGGTGGCTCGCCGGCTCGATCCCGCCGCAGTGGAATCCGAAGCGGCCGCCATAGGGGTTGCCCCAGACGCGATCGACGCACTGCCGGCGCCGTTGGCCGTGGAATTGGCCGACCGGCTTCCCGTTCTCGATGTGCGTGCGGTCGCGGTTGCGGCCGTTGCCGGCGAAATCGACGAGTCGGCGGTGATTCCGGCGGCGCGACGTGATGCCGCCCTCGCGTTGGCGGTCGCCATCTCTTATCTTCCGGACGGCCGGCCCCACGATTACGCCGCGCGCAGCTTCCTGGCGAGCAAGTCGCGAACCGAGATCGCGCGGGAGTTCGGTTGCGAGGTCACCGAACTGGACGCGATTCATCGGTGGGTAATGCGCCCGCTGGTCGAATTCCTGGCGACGGAATTCCCGGCGGCAGGCAGGCCGCTGGAGGTGTTGGAAGCGGCATTGGACCTCGACCGGGCAAAAGTGGAAGGCCTGATCGGGCAGCTGCGCCTGGCTGGCGCCGACCATCTCCGGAAGCGGTATCTCGATACCCCGCCGATGAGCATCGCGGAAATCGCGGCCGCACGAAACATGCCGTGGAATTCGGTGGCCCACGAGATGCATATCGCCGCATTCCGGGTCGTCCGTGAGCTGTCCGCGGTCGAATCATCGCTCGGCGGAAAGGTGGTGGCCGCGGTTCGCCGGGCCCGAGACGAGAACCCGTGGGAATTGGCGGTCGGTCTGCGAAAACTCGCCGAACGCAGTCGGCTGCAGGCACAGTGTGTCGAGCGCCGGGTCCTGTGGGGGCCGTCCTTGCCCGCAGCCACCGCCGCGGCGATGGCAGGGCTCACCGAACGCGAATTCTCCCGGCAGCTCAACCGGGGCCTTTCCTGGTTGGCCAGGTTCTTGTCCTCGGCACGGCCGCTGCAAGGCAAAAACCTGATGCTGGTCGAGGACGCCCAGGACTATTACCCGGAGCAATTGCGCGGCGTTTTCGCGAAAATGCGAGAGCAGCACCCGGACCAGTGGCGGTGCATCGAACTCCGCTTACTGCGCGATTCCCCGATGACGATCGCCGAGATGGCGGCCGAAGTGGGCATTCCGGTGCCAACGTTCAACACCAGGTTGCGCGCGGCTCTGCGTCGGACGGTCGCCCTGCTGTCCGCGGAACTCGGTGTCGTCGAACACGACTTTACTGTTGCGGCGCAGCGTATTTCCGACGGTGATCCCGCTGCGGCGGCATTCGAATACCGCGACAGCCACCCGGTACGCCGGGTCTGCGCTCCGCTGGTGCAGGGTGTCGCGGTCGCGGCGGCGGGCGCGAACGCCGCCGGGATGCACGCCGAATCACCGGAGGACCCGACGATCGCCCTGGCAGGCCTGTCCGGGCGTCGTTTCGCCGCGGGCCTGAATTCGCACTGGGACCCGGAACCGTTCCCAGCGGGGGCTGCGGGGTTGGCCGCGCTGGTGGAGCAGGTGCGCGACCCGGACAACGACATCGGCTTGATCGCCGCGGCGCTGGAGGTCGGTGCCGACTTTGCACACGCGATCGCGGTGGTGCGGGTGAACGCCGCGTTGGCGGCCGAATATCCGGAGTTGGCTGCGCCCGAATTGCGCGGCACGGTGGTGGTGTTCGACGACGCCTACGACGAGACCGTCAATGGCTGGATCGTCGGTGACCGGGCGGTGAACCGTTGGCGCCGCCGCGCCGGGCGAGGTGTCCGGAGGGTGCATCGTCTCACCTTCGATGACGAGATCCGGCCGAAACCTGGGCCGGGCGGCAAGCCTGCGGCGAACATCGGCCCGCGAATGCCGTTGGGCGCGCGGGATAACCGGCCCGACGATGACGCCGCCGAGCCAGCGGATCGGTGGTCCGCGCTGTACGAAGATCGGGTGCGCCAACGCGTGGTGCGCGTGGTCGATAATCCGCAACGGGTCGATAGTCGGCAACGGGTCAGCAATCGGCGACTGGTCGGCGAATTGGTGGCGGAGGTATTGCGGCGGGTGCGCGCCGAGGCGGACGACCTTCCGGATGGCCCGGGTGCGGTAGCACGGGTGGATGCGATCACCGGGAACGTGTTGGCGGAGTTCGCGGAATTCGCCATGTTTCTGCGGTTTCGTCGGGCAGTCGCGGCAGCGGTCCCAGATGACGCGGGCCGGCGGGCGCTGCGCGGGGCGAGCGACGCCGAGTTCCGGCAGGCGCTGTCCGGGCTCCGCCCTTCGCGGCGGCAGGCGGTCGAGTTGGTGTTCGGGGCGAAGGACACCCGGTGGACGGCGTTCGACAAGAACGACCGGCGGTGGCGGGCTGCGGTCACGTCGTCGGCCAAGGCAATGATGTTGAGCCCGGCATTGGTCGAAGAGGAAGTGCGCGACGGAATTCGGGGCTTGGTGTCTTTCCTGGCCGGTGACGACGTCGAATCCGCCTCGGACTTGCTCGACATCGCTGGGGCGCAGGCGGGCGATACGGCAGCAGTAACCGACTTGCGGGCGGCATACGGCCGGGAATTCACCGAATTGATGCGGGTGGTGGCGCCCGATGCGCGGCGGGTGCGGTGGCTCGTCGACGAGGCGTTCCGACGGATCCTCACGAGTCCGAGGCCCGCCGATGCGCATCCCGGCGAGTGGATTCGGGCGCTGGCGGGCGACGTGCGGGACGAGTACCGCGACAGCGTGGCCCTGCTCGCCGGCGCGGACTCCCGGGCCGAGGCGGCGGAGTTGGTCCGGTGGGCGCAGCACCACGCCGTCGAGGCCCTCGTGGACGGCATTCGCGGACTGCCCGACGCGGTGCTTGGCGATGCCGACCCGCTCCTCGATGCGAACGACGGTGTCGATGCCGACTACCACCGTGCGGTGCTGGAGTGTGCACAACTGCTCCGGGTCCGCCTCGGCGCCAATAGGATTCGCGAGTTCCAGTGGGTCCGGTTGGATTCCGGCCGGCTGCCCTGGATCTCGCAGCAGCACGTCGCCGACGCGGTGCGCGTGCACCAAACCACGGTCTCTGCCGTGTTCCGCGCCTCGAGGTCGGTCCGTGCGAACATCGGAATGCGGGTGCGGGCCGCCGCGGCTCTGCTCGGCTATCTGCCCGAGTTGTGGCAGGCCCGGGTCGAGGTGGATGGGGACGTGCTGGGGGCGTTCGAGCGGATGTATTCGGCGGTGGGTGACTTGCGTTGGGCGCGCTGGCTGACCGATCAGGCGTTCCAGCAGGCGGCGGGAGCTGGGCTGGGCAGGGATGCCGTGGGTTGGGATGCGGCGGTCGACCGGGTGTTGGCGAAGCATCGGGGCGCGGTGGCTGCCGCGACCGATGCGGCGGCGGTGATCCGGTGGGCGCTGCGGGATCACGCGGAGGTGCTGCGGGAGTGCATCGACGGGCTGCCCGCGGCGTTGCTGGCGAAGCTGGCGCACGCCGACGATCCGTATGCGGTCGTCGAATGCGGGCGGCTGGTTCGCGCGCGGCTCGGTGAGCAGCGGACGGCCGCCGTCCCGGCCGACTTCTCGATCACCCAACGGGAAATTGCTCGGGTTATGGGGATCAGCCAAAGCGCGGCAGGGAAGGCGTTGAGCGAGCACCCCGAGGAGATGCGAACGGGATCCAAGGTGAACGTGCGGACGAGGCGGCGTGCTCGGGCGGTGGCCCGGCTGGTCGGTTTCTATTCGCCGTCGCATCCCGCGATTGCGCGTCCCCCCCGGGGACGCTCCGATGCCGGATCGGCACTGCCGTTGGATGCGGACGTTCTGGACTGGCTGGCCGACCTGTCCGAGTGGCTGCGGGCGTTGCGGGCCGACGACGCCGGGCAGCTGGCGACGACGAGTCTGGTTGCGGGCGCGCAGGCGGGCAATGCGACCGCGCTGTCCCTATTGCGGGAGGTGCTCGACCGGATCTGCGGCGAACCGATGTCGGCGGCAGCGCCCGATCCCCGGCGGGCGCGGTGGCTGGTCGACGAGGTGCTCCGGCGGATACTCGTGGACGAGATGCCGGCCGAGACGGATGCCGGCGAGTGGATTCGGGCGCAGGCGGGCGACGTGCGGGACGAATACCGCGACAGCGTGGCCCTGCTCGCCGACCCGGACTCCCGGGCCGAGGCGGCGGAGTTGGTCCGTTGGGCGCAGCGCAACGCGATCGAGGCGCTCGCGGACAGCGTTCGTGGACTACCCGATGCGGTGCTCGCCGATGCCGACCATGACGTGGATGCTGGTCACGACCGTGCGGTCCTGGAGTGCGCGCAGCTGCTCCGGGTCCGACTCGGCGTGCACTGGTCCGAGACGGATTCCGGCTCGGCGGAACCGGTTTCGCAGCGGCATGTCGCCCGAGCCGCGCGGATGAGCCCGGCCACGGTCTCGCCGGCATTACGGGGCAAGGTGGGGGAGGCGAGCGCGCGCAGCATGGCGCGGGCCCGCGCCGCCGCCGACCTGCTCGACTACCGGCTTCCGGGCGACGGTCTCGAGGCGCGGCGGGCAGCGAAGTGGATTGTTTGGGCGCAGCGCAACGACGTCCCGGCGCTCGCCGACAGCATTGCCGAACTTCCCGAGGATGTTCTCACCCGTGCGGACCGGGCCCGGGCCGTCGTGGCCTGTGCGCGGCTGCTCCGAGCTCGACTGGCTGCCCAAGGATTTCACCAGTTCGATGTGCTCCCGAAGGATTCCGGACATGCGGCGCCGATCTCCCAGGAGCAGGTTGCTCGTGCGGCGGGGCGGCACCCGAATACGGTGGCCGCCGCGCTCGCAGCGGCGTCCGGAAATCCCGAGCATCTCCGGGTGCGGGCGGCGGCCGAGTTACTCGGCTATCTGCCGACACCGTGGCAGCCGTGGATCGGCGTGGACCGGGAGGTAATGGATCTTTTCGAGCGGATGCATGCGGAGACGGGGGAGGTGCGTTGGGCTCGCTGGCTGACCGACGAGGCGTTCCGCCAGGGCGCGGCTGCCGGGAACTGGGCTGTGGTGGCAGACCGAGTGCTGGCCGAACACCGGGACACGGTCGCGGCCGCTATCGATGCGACGGCCACGATCGATTGGGCGTGCCACCACCATCTGGAGGTGTTGCGGGAGTGCATCGCCGAACTGCCCGCGGCGTTGTTGGCGGGATTGGCGCGCGCCGATGATCCGCGCGCGACCATCCGGTGCGCGCGGCTCCTGCGGGACCGGCTCGGCGAGCGACCCACCGCCCTCGACCGCACCGAACCCCCGGTCACGGACCGCGGTATCGCCCGCGTCCTGGGCCTCAGTCGCACCACGGTCGGCAAGGCGATGGACGATCACGGCACTGCGAGGAATTGGGACAACAAGGTCGGCGCGGAAACCGTGACCCGGGTGCGAGCCGCCGCTCGGCTGCTCGGCTACCGGCCGCTACCGGTCCGGCCCGGCACACCGATGCGACCGGCCCCCACTACCGGGACCGGCGACGAATCGACCCTGCTATTGGACCCGGACGTGCTCGAATGGCTGCGTGCCCGGTCCGCGCGCCCGCGCGGCGGCGGCAGGCCGGAGCGCGGTCGTGCGGGGCATGATCCCGAGGCGTTCTGGGAGCCGGTGGATGAGCAGGCGGCACTGGGTCTTTCGTCGCGTCGCCGTCGGTCGGGTCGGTGGTATGGGCCGGAGGTGGTGTTCGCCGACACCCCGTGGGAGCCGCCGGATGCGGGTGTGAGCGCGAAGGATTCGGCTCCCGGACCGGCCGGGCCGCCATCCGAGCCGAGACGTGTAGCGGCCAGGGATGACTATCCGGCACCGCACGATACCGAAATCGAGACGGAGAATCCCGATGACCTTGCCCGGGACCTGGCGTTGGTCGCGGCGGTCAAGGCGGGCGACCGCACGGCGTATGACGAGCTGTACCGGCTGTATTACGGGCTGCTGAAAGGGATGGCCATGCGGCTTACTCGCAGCCGGGACGACGCCGAGGATCTGGTGTCCGACACTTTCGCCACCGCGCTCGCCAGGCTGCTGCGTGCCGGCGACGACTTCCCGATCAGGAACTTCGGTGGGTTTCTGCTCACCCGGATGCGTTTCATCTTCTACGATTCCGTGGCCCGCGCCGCTAGAGAGCCAGCTACCGACCTCGACAGCCTCGAGAAAGCCAAAGAAGGCGATCTCGAGTTCCTGAATCTGGGTCGGCCCACGGTAGTGCCGGGGGACGCCGCGCCGATGGACGACGAGGTCTCCGACGAGTCCGCGATCGGCCGCGCGTTCGCGTCGCTGCCCGACGAATTGCGGATCGTGTTGCAGCTCATCCAGATCGAAGGCTATTCGCCCGAGGAGGCCGGGCAGCGGCTCGGGTTGTCGACCGACGTGGTGAATGCTCGTTTCGAGCGAGCCCGTGCGGCGTTGCAGGCGGCGTTCGTGCGGGAGCAGGGGCCGGGTTGGGCGTTGGCCGCGGCGTTGACGGCGCACGGCGCGGAACTCGGCCACGCGCTCGCCGCAGGCGGCGACAGGTACGCGACCTTTGACGGATTGTCCGCCGCCGAGGTGGCGACGGTATCGGCCGCCCGGATCGAGCGTCTCGACGAATTGCGGACTGTGGTCGAGCATGTCCTCGGCGGGCGGCGGGAATATTTTGTCCGATGGTTTATGGGACAGTCGCTCGCCGACGTGGCCGTAGCAATGAACTGTTCCGAGAATGTGGCACAGCAACGGGTTTCCACGGCCGTTCATTGGGTGTCGTGGTGGCTCGCCGGTACCGCCGGGGACGAGTTGATGTGGCGGATCAAGCTGCTGCCCGAGGTCGATCGAAGGGTCGCTGGCATGTTGTTGATGCGGGGGCGCTCGATCGCCGACGTAGCGGTCGAACTGAAGTGGCGGGAATCCGCGGTCCACACTCACCGCGATCGGGTTGTGCAGCAACTGGCGATGGTGTTGTCCGGCGGTGCGGTGTTGTCCGATGCCGAGGCGGTGGAGTTGTTCGCCGCGGCGCGGATACTCGATCCGGGGCTGGTGGACGGTTGCCGCCCGTACCTGTCCACCGAGTATCTCGACAGCATCGACCGGCTGCTTCCGCCGGGGAAGTCTGTGCTCCAATTGGAGCGGGAAACGGGTTTGGGCCGGAATATAATTCGCGGCCGGCAGTGTGCGGCCGCGCGTGCGGTGGTCGAGTTGTTGCCGCCTGAGATTCGGGCCCAGTGCACGGTGCTCAGCGTGCGGCGTCGGACCCTGGTAGCGGATCTGGCTCGGGCGACCAAGGTCGGCGCGAGCACGGTCGAGGGGGTGTTGCGCGGTGATTCCGCGATGCCGCTGAACGCGGTGCTCCGGGTGTTGGCGGCGGTGGACCGGATCGGGATGCGGCATCGCTGTGCGAAAGTCGGCGTCGACGGGTACTGGTTCGAGCCTGCCGCGGTGGTCGCCGCCGCGCCGCCCGACGAGCTCGCGCGGTGCATCGAGCTGCTGTCGGAGCACGATCGGCGGGTCGCTACAGCCGCTCTGGCAGAGTCGGCGCCGAGCGAGGTGGTCCTCGCCTACGATCGTCGGCGCATTGCCGGCCAGCTGGTGATGCTGTTGTCCGGTGGCATGGTGCTGTCCGACGCCGAGGCGGTGGCGTTGTTCGATACGGTGCGACTGCATCGCCCGAACGTGGTGGCGCGCTTCCGGCCACAACTGTCGGAAAGCCAACGCGACAGTCTCGATCGGCTTTTTCCGCCCGGGAAGTCCGTGTTGGCGCTGGCAGCGGAAATGGGCATCGGCCGGGAGATGATCAGATTCCGGCGCTACGCGGTGGCCCATGTGGTGGCCCACATGCTGCCACCCGAACTCCGCGCGAGCCTGGCCCGCCTGAGTGTGCTGCGCCGGGCCACCGTGGACGATCTGGCGCGCGCCGCCAGGGTGAACCCGTTCACAGTCGAGGCGATGTTCCGCGGCGACCCGACAGTGCGGCGCGACAAGGCGGCGCGAGTGTTGAAGGCGGTCGACCGGCTCGGGTTCGCCGACCGCTGCCGAGAGATCGGCGCCGACCGGCACTGGTTCGATCCCCCTCCGGTCGAATCGACGCTGCAAGAGCGGATCTGGCAGTTGGTCACGACGGCCGGTCGCGACGAACTGGAGCGGTGGATTCGGGAACTCTGCGACATCGATCGGAAGATCGCCACCTTGCACCTTCGGCGGAAGGTGTCCGTTGCCGACACCGCGGCCCTGCTCGGCGCCGACGACAAGGCCGTCGCCACACGCCTGCGGCGGATCGTTTCTCAGCTGGCGACGGTGCTGTCCGGCGGCACGGTGTTGACCGATGTCGAGGCAGTTGCGATGTTCGAGACGATCCGTGACGACGATCCGGATCTGATCCGCAGTTGCCTGCCGCGACTGGCGGAGCGTCATCGCGACAGCGTCGACCGGCTGTTCCCACCCGGAAAGTCTGTGGGCCAGACGGCGATCGAGACAGATTTGGCGGAAAGCACGGTCCAATTCCGGCGTTATGCCGCCGCGCACGGGCTGGTCGAGTCGCTGTCGCCGGAACTCCGCGAGCACTACGCGCGTCTGAGTGTGCGCAACCGTGCCGCATCGGCCGACGCCGCCGGCTTCCGGCTCGGCGGTGACCCCGATCGGCCGCGCGGCAAACGGACCGCCGCGTCACCGCGCTCCGGTGGTACGCAGTTGACGGACAAGGACGTGATGGCGATCGTGCGTGCCGCGTGTGATCAGGGCTCGGATGTGGCACCGGGCTATCTTCTGCTCTCCGAAACCCAGCGGAAATACTTCGACCTGTATTTCACCCGCGGGATAGCCCTGGACGATATCGCGTTCGCACGAGATCTCAGCAGGAGCGCGGTCTCCGAACAGATCCGTCGGATTGCCCAATGCCTGGCCGCCCGGCTATCCGAATTCGCCAATCCCGACATAGCGGCGATCGACGCGCAGCTGCGGAATCTCCCGCCCGACTGGTCGGCCGCGGATCTAGCGCAGGTGGTGCGGACGGCGATCGACGACGGCGCACTGCGACCGGGACAGCGGCTGCCATCGAATCGGAGCCTCGCCCGCTACCTCGGTTCGACGGTGATGGTGGTGAAACGGGTGTATGTGCAGCTGGCCGCCGAGGGATATCTCGTTCTCCGGCAAGGTTTCGGAACCACCGTGGCGAGCCCCGAGAGTGGCACCGTGGAATCGGCCGTGCGTACGGCGGTCGTGCGGATAATCCGCGAGGAGTCGGTGTCGGGGGAGCTTCTTCGCCCGCGGGGCGCGGTCCTGGTGGCGGCGTTGCGCGCGGCGATCGAATCCGGTGCGCCGCCGGTCGGCGAGCGGTTGCCGTCGGTTACCGATCTCGCCGAGCAGCTCGGGGTATCGGTGGACACCGCGTATCGAGCGTACGCCCGGCTGGCCGACGAGGGGTACGTCGAGATCCGGCATACCTTCGGAACCGTTGTGGTGTCGAACATCCCGCGCAGGCCGGTCTGATCGGACACTTCGCCGCCGGCGAGGTTGCGGCCGAGATGGGAGAGCAGGGGCGCGATGGGTTGAACGACGTCAGTCCCCGGCCGTGCACCGGACCGCCGAGCTGCTTCGGCGAGTGGACTTCGAGCCGCCCGCAGCGCGCGGCGGCGGGGCGAGGCTCGACCGGTGGTGGCACGATGCCGAGGCGTCCGGCAGATGCGTCAGATCTTTCCGCAGGTCAGGACATGCAATCGTTGGTCATCCTCCGTGTGTGAGTGCACTCGAACACGCGTACAGAAACGTCGCAGGCGCAGCGGACTCCGAGGCGGGGGTCGGAGGTCCAGTCGAGTGCGTCGAGTACCGCGCGGTCGTGGATGCGTGCGGCGGTGCCGACGGCGCACATGCTGTAGACGATGTGGAGGTCGTGGGGAGTCGCGACCTGCGCTCAGGACGATGTGGAGGTCGTGGGGAGTCGCGACCTGCGCTCAGCTGGAACGGGTCGGGGAGGCGAATGCCATGGCAGGATTAGTGCTTTCGGCGATCGAGGATGAAGGTGTGACGCCGTTCGGTGCGGGTACGACCGAGGTGGAGATGGCGGTTGCGCGAGTGGGTGAGTGATTATGAAGACGAGATCGCCGGAGACGGTGAAATGTGGGGGATGTCGGGGCTGGTGGCCACTGAGCGCGCACAATGTCTGCCATTGCTCCCAAATGCCATCAGACGTTCACTGGTGACAAGGCTGCGACTCGGCACCTGGTTGTCGATTATCGCCACAAACCGCACGTCATCTGTCGAACACCGCAGAGCGTCGGCCTTGTTGATGCCGGCCGCGATTACCCCTGCTGGGGCTTGCCGCAGAATTAGAGCCCATTCGGTGGGCAGTCGCAATTGCTCGGCAGGCCCATTCCGCATGTTTCGAGTGCAACGCCTCGCAGTCCGATCCAAAGCAGCCCGACTGCTCGACCACGTCAGCTGCCACCGCGGCCACCTCGACCCGACCACCCGCGACCGGGTTACCGGCCGTGAGCCTGGCCCGGCTGCCAGCTAGTCGGCAGTGAGTTTGGCGGGCATGGAGCGGTAGGCGTGCAGGTTCACCAGGCGACGCGGGATCGGCGGGCCGTCCAAGCGCAGATCCGGATATCGCTCGAAGAGGGTCCGCAGCGCGATGACGCCTTCCATTCGGGCCAGCCGGTATCCCAAGCAGCCGTGCACCCCGCTGCTGAACGCGAGGTGATCCGCGGCGTTGGCCCTGGTCACGTCGAATCGTTCGGGATCGGGGAAGACGCCGGGATCGTAGTTTGCGCCCGCCAATGACAGCAAGACCACGGAACCGCGCTTGACGTGTCGATCGGCGATGTCGACGTCACAGTTGGCGATCCGGCCGGTCATCCGCACGGGGCAGTCGTAGCGCAGGATTTCCTCGATCGCGCCCGGCCACAGCTCCGGCTGCGCCATCAGTAGCTTCAGCTGATCCGGATGGCTGGTCAGCAGGGCGATTCCGTTGCCGAGCAGGTTCACTGTCGTCAAGAATCCGGCGTCCAGCAGCAGGGCCGCGTTGGCCATCTGCTCGCGGCGGGTGAGCTCACCGCTTGTCACCAGCACAGTGAGCAGGTCATCGCCCGGCTCGGCGGTGAGCTTGTCGATGCGCTGCTCGAAGTACTGCTTGACCTCGGCCAGCTCGTCGGTGGCGTGGCGATACGTGGTCCAGGTCAGGGCTCGGTCGACCAGCGGCGCGCTATTGAAACCCCACTTCAGCATGGTCGAATGCATATCGGGGGGAAACCCGAGAATCTCGGCGATGATCGCGACGGGCACCTGTTCGGCGAAGTCCTCGATCAGGTCCGGTCGCGGCTTTGATTCCAGGCGTTCGAGTAGGCCATCGGTCACTTCAACGGCCCGTTGCTCCAATTTGGCGATCGCCTTCGGGCTGAATGCCTGCCCGACCAGGCGGCGGTACCTGGTGTGTTCCGGCGGATCGGTCACCAGCATCGAGGGCGGTTCCCCGAGGTTGGGAAGTTCCTGATCCGTCTTGGTCAGCACCCAGCGGATCGGCTTCGGAATGACTGGATGGGTGGGCGTGACCACGCCGAAGCGGTTGTCTCGCAGGATGCGACGGCACAGGTCGTAGTCCGTGGTGACGTACGCTCCCGACAGCTTGGGCAGACGGCCCCGCTGTCGGATCTCCTCGATGAACGGCGATGCGCCGAGCAAGCGATCCTGGCCGAAGGCGATCTGTGCGAGGGGATCGCCCCGATGTGCCGACCACAGCATGTAGGACCGCGTCAGGCCGTGCACGAGCAGCCACCGAATCCACGCGCGAGTCAGCCTTGTCACCTCCCGCTCCGGCCGCGGAAGTGTTCGGTGAGGATGTGTCCGATGGTGTGGAGTGCGTCGGGTTCGGTCATTCGGGTGTGTTGGGTGGGGATGTGGTGTTCGGTGATGCGGCCGGTGATGTGGTTGTTCCAGGCGAGGGCTGGGGAGGGGTCGTGGTTTGTGTGGTCGGTGGCGGTGAAGTAGATCAGGTCACCGTCGAAGAGTGCGGGTTGGTGGTTGCGGGTGAGGTCGACGAGCCGGGTGTAGTCGCGGTGTACGAGCTCGAGGTGTTCGGGGGTCACGGCGGTGAGGAGTCCGCCTCGTTGGCGCAGCAACGCGGCGGCGGTCTCGGGGGTGAGGTCGGCGGGGCCCGGGGGGAGGGTGAGGCCGCCGTACTCGGCGAGCATCTCTACGAATTCGGTGATGGTGGGGGTGGGTGCGCGGTTGCTGCGGGGGGTGACGACGCGGGTGTCCATCATGGCGAGGGTGGCGATGGTGTCGCCGTCGCCTTGGAGTTGGGCGGCGATCTCGTGGGCGATGGTGCCGCCGAGGGAGTAGCCGAGCAGATGGTAGGGGCCGTGTGGTTGGACGGCCCGGATTTCCTGGACGTAGCGGGCGGCGAGTTCGTCGAGGGTGTCGTATCGGGTGGTGGGGTCGGTGAGGGTGGGGGATTGCAGCCCGTGGACGGGTCGGTCGGGGTCGAGGTGCGCCACGAGTCCGCTGAAACCCCATGCCAGTCCGACGGCGGGGTGGATGCAGAACAGGGGCGGTTCGGTTCCGGTGGCGCGCAGGGGGAGCATGACGCGCAGCGCGTCGTCGGGGTCGTGTTCGTCGAGGCCGTGTAGGCGGGTGTCGATGCGGTGGGCCAGCGATTGTGGTGTCGGGTCGGTGAAGATCCAGTGGACCGGCATGGTGATACCGGTCGATTCCGCCAGCCGCACTACCAGTTGGGTGGCGGCCAGTGAGTTGCCGCCGAGGGTGAAGAAGCCGTCGTCGACGCCGACTCGGTCGATGCCGAGGGTTTGGGTGAAGGCGTCACAGACGGTGGCCTCGAGTGGGGTGGACGGTGCCCGGAACGGGGTGGGGCGCCGGTGGGGTGGGGGGAGGGCTTTGTAGTCGAGTTTGCCGGTGGCGGTGCGGGGGATTCGGTCGAGCACGATGATCGAGGACGGGATCATGTGGGTGGGTAGTCGGGTGGCGAGGTGGGTGATCAGTGCGGTGGTGTCGGGTGTGGTGTGCGGGGTGGGTACGACGTAGCCGGTGAGGTGGTCGGTGCCCTCGGGTTGGGTGTGGATGGTGACGGCTGCGTGGGTGATGTCGGGGTGGCTGCGTAGCGCGGCTTCGATCTCGCCGGGTTCGACGCGGTTGCCTTGGATCTCGAGTTGTCGGTCGCTGCGGCCTTCGTATCGCAAGGTTCGCTCGGCGATCCAGGTGACCAGGTCGCCGGTGCGATACATGCGGGTCCCGCCGCGCCCGTAGGGGTCGGGGATGAATCGGGCTGCGGTCGTGGTGGGTTGGTTGTGGTAGCCGCGGGCGAGGCCGGGTCCGGCCAGATAGAGTTCGCCGACCACTCCGGGTGGGACGGGCCGCAGTCGGCGGTCGAGTACGACGGCGGTGAATCCGCGGATCGGGCCGCCGATTGCCATGGGGCTGTCTGTGCTCGTGGTCCGGGGAGTGTCGGCGCAGCTGGTGATCGTGGTTTCGGTGGCTCCGTAGGAGTTGATCACTGTGCGGCCGGGTGTCCATTGTGCTGCCAGGTCTGGTGGGCATGTCTCGCCGCCGAGGATCACAGTGTCGAGGGCGCCGAGGAGTTCGTCGGGGTGCATCGATGCCAGCACCGTCGGGGTCATCGCGGCGTGGGTGACGTGTTCGGTGTTGATCACCTCGGTGAGTTCGGTGCCGGCGACCACGGGTGCGGGGGCGAGGATCAGGGTGGCCGCGGAGGTGGCGGCGGCGAGCCATTCGAGGATCGAGACGTCGAAGCTCGGTGCGGCGGCGGCCAGCATGCGGGAGGTCGGGGTGAGGCCGAACCGTTCGCGGGTGTCGGCGGCCAGGTTCGCTATCCCGGTGTGGGTGACCACGACCCCTTTGGGGGTCCCGGTGGAGCCTGAGGTGTAGATCAGGTAGGCCGGGTGCTGTGGTCGTAGCGTGGTTGTTCGTTCCGGGTCGGTGACCGCGGCGGGAGACGCCGACGCTGCCGCCGCGGCGAAGCAGGGGTCGTCGAGGACGAGCCATCCGATGGTGTCCGGTAGCCGGTCTCGGTGGGTTCGCAGGCTCAGCCCGAGGGCGGCGCCGGAATCGGTGAGAATGCTGGTGATCCGGTCGTGGGGTTGGGTGG
This sequence comes from Nocardia sp. 2TAF39, assembly GCF_052114905.1. Classification (NCBI taxonomy): domain Bacteria; kingdom Bacillati; phylum Actinomycetota; class Actinomycetes; order Mycobacteriales; family Nocardiaceae; genus Nocardia; species Nocardia sp. 2TAF39. Next base: position 3,964 of record NZ_JBFRFQ010000006.1, on the reverse strand, counting down.
GGTCGATCTGAACGAACGCGCCACCGGTCTTGGTGACCGCCCATACCGCGATGATGGCCTCGATGCAGCGCGGCAACGCCACGGCCACGAACGATTCCGGCCCTACCCCTGCGTTGATCAGTATCCGTGCCCACCGGTTCGAGGTTTCCTCGAGTTCGCGGTAGGACAACCGCACACCACCGCAGACCACCGCTTCGGTGTCGGGTGTCATCGCGGCCGTCAACACCTGCGGCAACACCGCCATCGCCGCGCTCGGCCGGCCGCGAACGGGTACCAGCACGGCTCGTTCGACCGGTGTCAGCAGCTGTAGTCGGGTCAGGGGCAGGTCGATGTGTTCGGCGATGGTGTCGAGCACGCGCAGCACTCGGTCGGCGATGGCGTCGATCTGGTGTCGGGTGAACAGGTCGGGCAGGTATTTGAAGGTCAGGTGCAGTTGGGTGTCGTGCGCGACGACCAGACCGAGCGGATAGTGCGCGGCGTCGCGTCCGTGCACGCCCAGGACATGCATTCCCGCGATGTCGGTGTCTTCCGACAGCCCCGTCGAGTCGATCGGATAGGACTCGAAGACGGTCGCGGTGTCGAATATCGCGGCGGGGCCGGCGATCTGTTGGATGCGGGCCAGTCCGAGGTGGTGATGGTCGAGCAGTGTGGTTTGTTCGGTGTGGATTCGCCGCAGCAGTTGGGCGAGGCTTTCGCGGTGGTCGAGCCGGACCCGCACGGGCACGGTGTTGACGAACAGCCCGATCATCGATTCGATACCGCGGATCTGTGGGGGGCGCCCGGAGACGGTGGTGCCGAAAACCACGTCCTCGCGGGCGGTGACGGCCGCGAGCACGATCGCCCAGGCAGCGTGCACGATCGTGTTGAGGGTGGTCTCTTGCTGGTGGGCCGCCGTGGCAAGGGCCGTGGTGCGGTATTCGCTCAACCGCACCGCGACCTCACSCGCGGCGGTGGTGTATCGGCGGCCGCGCTCGGCGGGCGCCAGCAGAGTCGGCTCGGCCACCCCTTCGAGTGCCCGCGCCCACGCCGCCTGCGCCGCATCCTGGTCCTGGGCCTGCAGCCACGTCAGGTAGTCGCGGTAGGGACGTAGCGGTGCCAGGGTCTCGGGGTCGCTGTCAGTGGCGTAGAGGATCAGCAGTTCCCGGATCAGCAGGGGAGTGGACCAGCCGTCGATCAGGATGTGATGCATGCTCAGCACCAGCCGGTAGCGTCGGGGTGCGGTGTCGATCAGTGTCAGTCGCAGCAGCGGCGGCGCGGTCACGTCGAAGCGGGTGCGGCGGTCGGTGTCCATGAGGTGTTCCAGCGCGGCCGCGGTGTCGTCGCAGTCGGCCAAGTCGATCCGGGTGAACGGCACCTCGACACGCGCAACCACCACCTGAACCGGGTCGCTGACGCCGTCGCGCACGAACGCGGTCCGCAGGTTCGGGTGCCGTCCGACGAGTGTCCCCACGGCGCGGCGTAACCGGTCGGCGTCCACGTCTCCGCCGAGCTCCACACACAGTTGCACGATGTAGGCATCGAGGCTGCCCTCGGCGAGCTGGGCGTGGAACAGCAACCCGGTCTGCAGCGGTGTGAGCGGCCAAATATCGTCCASCCCCGGGTGTCGGGTCTCGAGCCGGTCGATCGTGTCCTGGTCGAGGTCGACGAGGTCGACATCCGACGGTGTCAGCCCGCCGGCGCCGGGCCGGGACGCGTGCGCGGCCAGAGCCGTCACCGCCTCGCGCCACTCTTGCGCGAGGTCGGTGACCTCGCCGCAGGTGAGCAGACCGGTCGGGTAGTCCCAGGAGGCGGTCAGGACCGGCCCGTCGGGTGTGTCGGTGGTGACCGCGTTGACGCCCAGCACGGCCGCTACGGACGCGTCGGGGTTCTGCACACCGCCACCGGCGTGCTCGCCGGCGGGCATCCACCCGCTGTCGCGCAACGCCGCGGGTATGGTGTCGAACCGGCCGAGATAGTTGAAGCTCACCTGCGGGTCGGGCAACGCACCCAGAACGCGGGCGGTATCGGTGTTGAGGTAGCGCAGCAACCCATAGCCGATCCCGTGGTCGGGGACCCGGCGCAGTTGTTCCTTGACCGATTTGACGACCGCCCCGGCGGCCGTCCCGGCGGCGAACGCGTCATCGATGTCGATATCGGACAGGTCGAGTCGCACCGGGTAGATGGTGGTGAACCATCCCACGGTGCGAGTCAGGTCCGCACCGGGCAGCATCACGTCGTGGCGGCCATGGCTTTCCAGGGTCAGCAGCGCCTCGCCGATAGTGTGGCCGCGCTGGCGCCGCCACCGAGTCAGCGCCAGCGCGAGCCCGGCGAKGAGGGCGTCGTCCACGCTGCCGCGGAACACCCGCGGCAGGGTCGTCAGGACGGCGCGGGTCACCGCGGTAGGTAACCTCACCTCGACAGTGGCGACGGTAGCGTGGACATCCACGACCGGGTCGAKGGGGCGGGCCCCGATCGCCGGGTCGGCGGTGTCGAGCGTGGACCGCCACCAGTCGAGTTCCTCGAGGCTGCCCGCGGCGGTGTCCACAGCGTGCGCCCAGCGTCGCATCGAGGTACCGACCGGCGCGAGCCGCGGCTGTTGCCCGGCACTCACCTGGGCGGCTGCCGCCGCGAGGTCGGGAACAAGGATCCGCCACGACACGCCATCGATCACCAGATGATGTAYGACGACCAGTAGCCGCCCCGACTGTCCGGGCCAGTCGAACCACACCAGCTGCAGCATCACTCCCGCGGCGGGGTCCAGGCGCTCGGCGGCCGCGTTCGCCTCCGCGTCGGCGATCGCGGCGAAAGCGCTGCCCTCGGGTGCCGCATCCACCGGCACGCGCCGGATCAGCCCGGCGGCCGACATTCCGGCCGGGCGCACCTGCAACGCCCAACCCGACCGATGCCCGGGGTCGGGGTGTAATCGGGCCCGCAGCATGTCGTGGTGATCGATCACCGCCTGCACGGTCGCCGCGATCGCGGCGGTGTCGATACCGGCCGGCACGGTGAGCATCACCCACTGGCAGAAACGGTCGAATCCGCCGCGCTCGAACATCCAACACATGATCGGTGTCACCGGGATCGGACCCACACCCCCACCGGGCAGTTCCGCCGGAACAGCGGCCGCTGCGGCACCGTCGTCGCGCACGGCGATCCCGGCCAGCCCGGCGACGGTTYTACGTTCGAACACCTCACGCACCGACAACACCACACCCGCCGCCCTGGCCCGGGTCACCAACTGGATCGACATGATGCTGTCACCGCCCAAGGCGAAGAACGAATCGTCCACACCGACCGAGTCGACACCCAGTACCTCCGCGAACAGCCCAGCCAGCGTCGTCTCCACCTCGGTCACCGGTGCCCGGAACTCGGTGCGGCCCGCGGCGAAGTCCGGCTCGGGTAGTCCGGCGCGGTCGAGTTTGCCGTTCTTCGTCACCGGCAGCGCGTCCAGCACCACCACGGTCGCGGGCACCATATGCGGGGCCAACCGCTGCCCGGCGAACGCGAGGACCGTAGCCGTGTCGAGGTCGGCGCCCGGCTCGGCCACCACATACCCGATCAACCGATCGCCGGTAGGGCCCTGGTGCACCGTGGCTACCGCGCGGGCCACACCCGGGCAGGCCAGCAGACCCGATTCGACCTCGCCGAGCTCGATACGGAAACCACGAACCTTGACCTGGAAATCCGCCCGCCCCACATAATCCAGGGTCAGGCTCCCCTCCGGTAGCCGCCGCCACCGCACCAGATCCCCGCTCCGATACATGCGCTGCCCCCCGCCGGCGAACGGATCGGCGACAAACCGCGACGCCGTCAAACCCCTCCGGTTGCGGTAACCACGAGCCACACCCGGACCCGCCAGATACAACTCCCCCACAACCCCGACCGGCACCGGCCGCAACCACACATCCAGCACAACCTGCCCGACCCCACGAATCGGCCCACCGACCGTCACCGCCTCACCCGCGACCATCGGCGCACTGATATT